>JBBSDS010000001.1:0-60689 GCA_038240495.1 Chthoniobacterales bacterium
CCGAGTCCGTCGAAGCCCTCGGGCATCAGCGAGCGGCCGGTGTTCTCGCGCTTTTTGATGTCGGCGACTTTCACCTGCTGCACACCGGCGAGGCTCTTGAGCGTGATGGTCGTCGGGTTTTCCGACTCGATCACTCCGGCAAAAAGCTGGCCGTCCTTCGTCTCGAGATTCCACGCGACGAAGCTCGGATCGACCTCCGCATTCGGATCGACGATCGCCGTGAGCAACTCGCTCGCGCCGTGCGCGCCCATGCCGGTGAGCCCCGGCCCGATGTTCGCGCCGAAGCCGCCGAAGTTGTGGCACACCGCGCACGTCGTGTTGAAGAGCACCTTGCCCTTCGCCGGATCGCCCTTCTGCTCGACGGTCGGCATCAGCTTCGCGATCGCGTCCTTCTTCGCCTTCGCGAGCGGATTGAGTTCGTCGAGCATCTTGCCCGCGCGCTCGGCCACCTTCTTGTCCGCGTGCGTGCGGAGGCGGAAGGCGTTCGCCGGTCCGAGCGTGGTCACATCGACCTGCTTCGCCTGCACCGCGTCGAGAAAGGCGCGCGTCCAGTCCGCGCGCTTGAGCACGGCGTCGAAAGCCGCGGGCTGCGCGTCGGGCGGGAGCGTTCCATACGCGGTGGAAAGTGCGGCGCCCACGCTCACGTCGTCCGTCTCGCCGAGCGCAGTGATCAGCGCCCGCTTGAAACCCGCGCTGCCTGGCTGAGCGAGCTGCTTCACGATGGTCGGAAGGATTGCTGCATTCGTCGCCCGCAGCCCGAGCAGGCTGCGCGCGGAAGCGACGCGATCTTCGTCGGAGGCGACCGCATAACCGAGCGTGCCAATGAGCGTCTCGGTCATCTTTGAAACTTCGGCCTTCATCGCGCCGGCCTTGTCCCAACTCGCGATGAGCGGCAGCGCACTACGCTGGGCCGGTCCCTGGCCTTTGATGATACTGGCGAACGCGTGCTGAAGCTCCGACGTGAATTCGGGCGCCGACTTCACCGACCTCGCGAAGACCTCGAACACATCCGGCACCACGGCCTCGCCCGCACCCGGTGTGATTTCACCGAGGGCGATGACCATCTTCGTCACGGTCGCCGCGTCCTGCCGGTCCGCGGCAGACTGCGCCGCCGCGGCCAGGAGCTGGATCACTTCCGTGGGGTTGTGCCACCACAGCCCGCCGCGGAAGACGGCGAGCGGACTATTCGCCGCGATTCCGACAGCGGCGCTGCGCTGAAAATCGTCGTCGAGCTTCGGCCACGCGCGAACGAGGGCCTGGGCGGCGGGCTCCTCGATCCCGGCGACCGCCAGCCCTCGCAATGCAGCGACACGCACCTGCGGATCGCTGTCCACGAGCAGCGCGCCAAACGCGCCATACTGGTTGGTGGAAGTGACGAAGTTCCGGGTGCCTTTATCCCCCTGCGGGAACGTGTAACCTGGCAGCTCCGCGAGGAGAGCCGCGTTGCGACGCATGATCGGATCTCTATCCGCGAGGGCAGGCGTCCATTGCAGCATGAGTTCGTCGGCATCGCGCTGACCGAGAATCCAGAGCGCCGCCACGCGTGACTCCGCAGGCCTGGACGAATCGAGAGCCAACTTAAGCAGCGATTGATAGCCAAAGTTTTTCTCCATCACCGCAGCGTGTTTTTCCTGCTCGCCTTCCAACCAAAGCCCGTCCCGCTTCGGAAGCGGATTCGGCAGTGCCAGCAAAAGCCGGCTCGCCGTCATCCGCACCACGCGATTTGGACTCTCCAGCGCCTTCGCCAGCTCGCCAACATCCGCCTTCGACAAATCTGGCACCGCGAGCTTCTTCGCGTCCTTGTGATCGATGCGCCAGATGCGGCCGAAGTAGTGGTCGCGGTCGGGGCGGACGGCGGCGTTGACGTTGTTGTGATCGGGGCCGCGCGTGTCGTTGTGGATCACGGCCTGGTTGTAGAAATCGCAGACATACATCGCGCCGTCGGGGCCGATGCGCGTTTCGATCGGGCGCCACCACATGTCTTTGCTGCGCACAAATTCCGTCTCCTCGCGACCGGGCAATTTGTGAAACGTGAAGCTCGAACCTTCCGGCGTGAGCCGCGCGTGGTGGATGATATTGATCGTCGGTTCGGTGCAGAAGTAATCGCCGTTGTATTCCTTCGGCCAGGTGCCGCCGTCGTAGATCGCGCAGCCCGCCGCCGCGGTGAAGGAGCCGACCCAATCGATCTGCACATACGGCAGGTCTTCCGACTTGATGAGCGGGAAAGTTTTCAGCGACGGCTCGACGACCTTGAAGCTCGGCGTGTTGCCGATCTTGCCGCGCGCGAGCGCATACTCGGGGAGCACGGTCTGCATGAGGAGCTGGCCGCTCGTCGGCTGCGTCCACATCACGCGATTGTCGCCGGTGATGGTGAGGCCCCACGTGTTGCCACCCTTCGATGAGTATTGTTCGATCTTGGACCCATCGGGCCGGAAGCGCACGACGCCGCTGCCGATTGTGCCTTGAGTCTCGCCCTTCGCGTTCTTCACCTCGCTCGACGAACTGTAGCCGTGCGTGGCGTAGATCCAGCCGTCCCAGCCCCAGCGCGGGTTGTTGATGACCGCGTGCGTGTCCTTGATGCCGAGGCCGGTGTAGAGCTTCTCGACTTTGCGCGCTTTGCCGTCGGGGCCGGGATCGTGGATGAAAAGGATGTCCGGCGCTTGCGTGACGATGACGCCGTCCTGGTGGAAGACGAAGCCGGTGACGAGTTCGAGGCCCTCGTAGAAGACCTGCTTCTTGTCCATCACGCCGTCGCCGTCGGTGTCGATGAGGATGCTGATTTTGTCCTGCCCCTTGCGCGCCTGCTCGCCAGGCGTGGGGTCGATGCCACCGTGATCTTTCCACTCCTTGCCGCGGTAGTCGGGCCGCATTCCGCGCCGGCCATTCGGATACTCCGGCGTCTCCGCGACCCACAAGCGGCCCGCGGGATCCCAGTCGATGCACATCGGCTTCGTGATGAGCGGTTCGGCAGCAATGACCTTCATCGTGAAGTCGGGATGCACCTCGAGATTCGCGAGCGTCTGTGCCGGCTTTTGCGGCCCGCCGTTCGGATAGGTGAGCGCGGAGATTTCCTCCGGCTTGGTGAATTCATCGAGGTTCGTTCGCTTGCCCGCCCACGCGATCCCGCGCAGCAGGATCGCGCGGTAGTGGGGCATTTCAAACGTGTCGTAGAGATGCCCCGGAATGCTCACAAAGGCGCGGTAGTTGTCCTTCTCGTAAGTCCACATCTGCGGCTGGATGTCGTAGATGTTGGCCTTCCCGCCTTCCGCGGGTTTCTTTCCCTCCTTCACCTTCGGCGTGTAACTCGAAGCCAGCACGCGCACGTCCGGCGAAATGTCCATGTCATAGTAGAGTTCGTCGTCGAGGTGGAAATTTGACGCGCCCTTCGTGATCGGGTGCCCGCCGCCGATGGATTGGTTTTCCGTGTAGTAAAGATCCATCGGCCCTTCCTTCCACTTCGTCGTCCCTTTCACCCACGAGCCGCCGATCACGCTCTTCCACCAAGCCGATTCCTTCATCGCCACGGACGCCGCGTGGATCACCACGAACCCACCACCGCGCTTGGCAAAATCCTCGACGCGCTGCTTCTCCTCCGGCGTCGCGTCGCCCGCTTCATCGGCGTCCACGATCACCACGTCGGTCCGCGCGAGTTGCTCGGCGCTCGGCCAGCCGATGGCTCCCTCCACTTTCATCCCGCGCTCGGTGAGCAGTGGCACCCAGTCTTTGAGAAAGTGCGGATGATCGTGCGCATTTGGCCCGTGGGTCTTCACGCCGGACCGGATGAAAACACGCAGCGGATCGGCGTGGCCGGCAGCAATGAAGACGAAGAGGGAGAGGAACAGGAGGAGGCGTTTCATGGCGGTGGTTTGTGGGAAGTAAAAATTGCCGCGTGTGCTGGTGGCACGCTGACAACCGCGAAGATGATACGAGTCTGAGGCGCGATGGCATGCCTTAAAACCACGATCGCCTATCGCCGAAGCACACGGTCGGAGCCGAACAGAGGTTTCGTGGACTAAACGATCCGATCCGCGCTTTTGATTCCCGGGATTACGGAAAAATGTCGATCGTGCGTGAGCACGACGGCACCGATCCGCCGGGCGCAACACGCGATGACGATGTCGGTGAGCGGAATGTTTTGGCCCGAACGCGTCAGTTTCCACGCGGTGATCTCTACGTCGGACCACAAAGCGTTGTCGGTCGGCACGTAGAGCATCACGTCCCAGCGCGCCTGGAATTTTTTGAGCAGTGCCGGTTCGCGCAAGCCCCGTCCGACTTCGCCGCGGATCACGCCGCACGTCGCGATTTCGCGCACGAGGGCGATCTGCTGCAACTCGCGCATCGGGTCGCGCGCTTCGCGCATGTGCTGGATGTACCAGCAGCTATCGACGAGAACGGGGCTTGGGCTCACGTTTCCTAGCTGTTGAATATTTGAGGGGTGTCTCGGCAACGCGAGCCGTTTCTTCCTCTTCGAGGGCAGATTCGTCAAAAGCGTTCCGCCACTCGGCCGGCGTCAAGCCGATGTCTTCGGCGAGCAACGCCCGGAGTTTATTTCTCCGGTCGATCTCTCCCAAAGCGTAGTGAATGGCCTCCGTCTTGGTCTTGGCACCGGTAGTTTCTCTGACTCTCTCGAGCAAGTCGTCATCAATATTGAGGGTCAATTTCATAGCCATCACTTATACATATCGCATCCATACATTCAACTGATTTCTTGCGCCTCGCTTTATTTTTCTCGATGAGATTTTCCCCATGCCGCCAACTTTCCCTCTTTCCGAAAAGCACACCGTCGGCGCCGATACTCGCGAGTGGAAAGTGACGGCGCAGGAATGTCCGGCGCTCGCGTTGCACCACATCGCGCACGTCGGCGTGGCCGATGCGGCGGAGCCTTACGAAATGGTGCGGATGGATTTGAGCGGAACATACCTGCTGTCGTGCTTTGGCGGCAAAGGGCGCATCCTGCTCGACGGGCGCTGGCGGTATTGCCGCGAGGGTTGGGCGTGCCTCGCGCCGCCGCATGCGTTGCTCGCCTTTCGCGCGGAGCGTGGAGCGCGCTGGGAATTTACGTGGGTGCGATATCAGCAGCCCGCGGATCAGAAACCGCTGATGTCGTCGTCGTCGCCAGCACTCGCGCGATTCGATCCGCTGCCGCTGCGCTCTGCGGTGCGCGGACTTTTTTATGAAATGCAGAGCCAGACTGCGCCGATGGCTGTGACGCATTGGGTGGAGCTGATCAATACCTACGTGCTGCGCTTCGCCCGCCCGTGGCAGACCGACGATCGCCTCGGGCATTTGTGGGAGCATGTCGCCGCGCGGCTCGGCGAACCGTGGTCGCTCGATTTGCTCGCGCGGCGTTGCCATCTCAGCTCGGAACACTTGCGGCGCCTCTGCCGGCGGGAGCTGGGCCGCAGTCCGATGCATCACGTCATCTTTTTGCGGATGCAGCAGGCGGCGAAACTGCTCGCTACGACCGACGACAAAATCGAGACGATCGCGAACGAAGTCGGTTACGCGAACCCGTTCGTTTTTTCGACCACGTTTAAGAAATGGGTTGGCTGGCGACCCAGCGATTACCGGGCCCGGAAGCTCTGACTGAACCTCTAACCAAGCGGTGGCCGGATGATCGCAATACCGATCATTTCGGCGACGCCGAAAGCGCGCTGAACGATCTCGGGTAGCTCGCCAATCTGCTATTTCATCAGCGTTCCGAGGAGTTGCTGGTAGCGCACCGGATCGAGCTTGAGCACGTCGGCGGCTTGTTCGCTCGTCGGTTCCCACATGCTGTCGGGCAGTTTCGGTGCGAACTCCACATGCTCGAAACGCACGGTGATATTCCAACCCGGCTTCGCGACGGAGATGCGCGCCGGTTTCGCGTCGCCGCGCACCCACACCCGCGCGGCCCAGCCTTGTGCTTTGAGCGACTTCGCCAGCTCCGGCATGAGGAAAACATCCATCACCCGGCACGGCTCGCCGTCGAGTGGTTCCGAGCCGATGTCCTTCACCTGGAAGAGCACGGGCAAGAGGACGAACTGCTTTTCCGGAATCGGCAGTTCAAATGGTTCGAGGCGAAATTTTCGATCAGCCTTTGGCAACTTCTTCTCCGACGCCGCGGCTTTGAGCAGCGGTTCGATCTTGCTCCCCGGGAACGCCCACAAATCCTGGCCGTTGCGGCAAATTGTGATTTCCTCGCCGAGCACCGGACCGTGCAAGCGCAGCTTGTCGGGATATTGCACCGCGATGTCCGCCTCGATCCCAAGCAAAGCCGGCGGCGTGTCGGTCAACTGCTCCAGTCGCGCGGTAAAGGCGAATGCGCGGTTGGGATTCGTGGTCGTCTTCGCGAAGACATTCACAAACGGCATGAGCATTTTGCCGAGAAGATCGTAGCGATTCTCCTCCTCGGCGCGCGTGGCGATGGGAATCGTGAGCAGCAGGGCGGCGAGAGTGAGGCGAAGGAATTTCACAGTTTGTCTTTGAGACGGCGCGTGTCTTCACTACAGCAATCCTCTGCGCATGGCCGCAACGCTTTTCCCGACCATCTTTCTCGCGTCCAACGGCGGCCTCGTCTTTGCCTTTGAAAATTCGACGCTGCCGGGAAAGACCATCATCCTGCTGCTTTTCGTGGCGTCGATTTTCAGTTGGACCGTGATGGTCACGAAGTGGCGCGTCATCCGGCACGCACAGCGCCGGCGCGACGAGTTTCTCGATCTTTTCCGCACTGACCGCCAGCCGCTGCGCATCTACACAGACCGCATGCGCTTCGACGGCGCGCCCGTTTTTGCCGTCTATAAAGCGGGGTGCAAGGAGCTGACATTTCAGCTCCTCGGCTCGGCGGAAGTGGACGAGACTTTTCGCGCGCGGCTCGACAGTGCGGCGAAAGTCTCGCCAGCGCAGATGCGTGTAGTCACGACGGCGATGGAGCGCGCGGTCGGCGAAACCGCGCTGCGTATCGAATCGCAGATGATCGTGCTCGCTACGGCTGTGAGTGGTGCGCCCTTCCTCGGACTACTCGGCACCGTATGGGGCGTGATGGAAACATTTGCCGGCGTGGCCGCCTCCGGCTCGGCGAATCTCGCCGCGATGGCGCCGGGTGTGAGCGCTGCGCTGATCACGACGGTCACAGGCTTGCTCGTCGCGATTCCCGCGATGTTTGGCTACAACTATCTCGTGACCACGATCCGCGCGATGATCGTCGAGCTGGATAATTTCGCCGCGGAACTCGCGAGCGAATTCGAGCACAAATACGTGGACCACAGCGAACGCGGGGGATGGAAATAAACCGACTCTGATTCGCTCTCATGCGCCGCTTTTCCGATCGCCACAGCCTCCAAACGCTCAGCGAGCTGAACGTCACGCCGTTGCTCGATCTCGCGTTTGTGCTGCTCATCATCTTCATGATTACGACGCCGCTCATGGAAAATTCCGTCGATCTCGTCATCCCGACGAGCGAAGCGGCGAAGCACGCGGTCGATCCCAAAGCGGTGCAGACGATTTCCATCAATCGCGATGGGCTCATGAAACTCAACGGAGAGACGGCAGCCTTGCCGCAGATCGAAAGCGAGCTCCTGGCCATGCAGCAGTCGCGCCCGGAGTTGGCCGTCGTCATCCGCTCGCACAAGGAATTGCCGGTGCAAAAGCTCATCGACGTGATGGACGCGGTGCAGCGCGCAAAGATCACGAAAGTCGGCGTCGTGACCAATCCGGAAGAGCCGTGAGTGCGCGGCGTCCCGGCGGGCAGCGGCGCGAGTCACGAAATCTTCGGAAGGATCGGCCGGCGTTCCGCGTCAAAGCTGGCGACGTTTTCCGTCCTGTCCTTTCCTGATCCATGCGTCCCGACCGAGCCTTTCGACGAAACCTGCTGATCGTCGCCGTGCTGCATGTCGGGTGCATCGCGGTAGTCTATGTCGCTGGACTGTGGGCGGGGAAACCGACTGCGCCGCAAGTGCTGTGGCTCGATGGCGGCTCGATGGGTGGCGGTGAACCGGGCGCGGGCGAATCGAATGCGGCACCGGAACCCGAACCGCCAAAGCCGGAACCACCGCCCGAGCCGGTGCGGATGAAGCCACCGCCACTTCCGCCGCCGGAACACGCCGCGCCGAGCGAACTCGTAACGCCGAAAGCCACGCCCGAACCAACGACGCCAAAGCCGTCCACGCCGAAACCCGAAACACCAAAACCGGCGACGCCGAAACCAACCACGCCGAAGCCGACTCCGAAGGTCACGCCCAAGGCTTCTCCCAAACCTACAACACCCAAAGCGACGCCGGTCGCCGACGGCGATTCCACGCCGAAACCAAAGGCTTCGCCGTCCGACAAACCGAAAGGCACACCTAGCGCGGCCAAAACGCCGGGCGCAGCCGCTTCCGACAGCAAGACCTCCGGCAAAGCCGGCGGCAACGGCGCGGGAACCGGCAATGGCAAAGGCCCGGGCAAGGCCGGTGGCGGCAGCGGTGCATCGGAATTCGGGTGGTATTTTTCGATGATCCACGATCGCTTTCACACGCGCTGGGAACAGCCCACTTCCATCGTTCGCGCGGCGCAGGATTTCACCACCACCCTCAAGCTCCGCATCGCCAAGGACGGCACGCTTCTCAGCCACGAACTCGTGCAATCGTCGGGCAACACGGTGATGGACGACTCCGTCATGGCCGCCGCGGAAAAAGTGCATCAGATCGATCCGCTGCCCGCCGGGCTGACGACCGGAGACGTATTTGAAGTGAACATCGCCTTCAAACTCGACCAGGGGCAGTAGAACGATCCCGAGAGTCATCTGCGGTTTTACGATAGGCTTTTGCCAAGGTGCAGCATTGCGGCGCGAGCGCCCTTCCCCCGTCATTCTGAGCGAAGCGACGAACCTCTGACTTCGCTCCGGCATCTGCCGCGTGGCGAAATAAGGTCGCTTTCATCCGATGCGCGCGCGTTTGAAGAAAGGCAGAGATCAGAGGTTCTTCGCTGCGCTCAGAACGACGTTTTTTTTTGACTGCGCTTCGCGACGCTTTCCATCTTCCGCTCGATTGTTTCGTCATTAGCATTCCGTCCCCGATCGAATTCCGCTACGCTCCGCGCACCATGAAAAAAACCCACGCGCCCTGCCTCCTCGCGTCACTCTTTCTCGCCGCCGCCGCACTTCTGCACGCGGCGGAAACGCCCACCATCACCGTCAGCAAGAGCGATAAACTCGCCATCTCCATCGGCTCGCTGAGCGGCGCGGACAGCGCGCAGGTCGCGAAGATTTTGCAGAACGATCTCGCGATGTCCGGCTACTTCAATCTCGTCCCGGCCGCGAGCGCAGGCTTCATCGTCGGGGGCAGTTCCAATGGCGCGAGTGTCGCGGGCACGGTGACCGATCGCGCCGGCAAGACTGTTCTCAGCAAGACTTTCAGCGGCACCGCGCGGAGCAAGGTCCACGCATTTGCCGACGAAATCGTCGAGACGCTCGCCGGCACCAAGGGCATCGCCAGTACCAAGGTCGCCTTCGTCGCCACCAAAACGGGAAACAAGGAAATCTACATCGCCGATGTCGATGGATCGGGCGTCCACCAGCTCACAAACGACGCCAGCATCAGCGTCAGCCCCAAGCTGAGTCCCGACGGACGCTCGCTCGTCTATACCGGCTACAAGAGCGGCTACCCGGACGTTTACGAAATCCAACTCGGTAGCGGCGCGCGCAATCGCATCATCAAGTTTCCCGGCACCAATTCCGGTGCCGCGTATTCGCCGGATGGCAGCAAGCTCGCCGTGACTTTGAGCAAAGATGGCAACCCCGAGCTTTACGTCACGAGCGCGGGTGGCGGCGGCGCGCGCCGATTGACGCGCACGCCGGGCGTCGAGAGCTCGCCGACGTGGTCGCCCAACGGCGATGAGATCATTTACTCGAGCGATGATCGCGGCACGCCGCAGCTCTATCGCATTTCTTCCGGGGGCGGCACCGGTCGCTTGATCAGCACCGGGCAGGGCTACAACACCGAGCCGAATTGGTCGCCCGATGGAAAAAAGGTCGCCTTCACAGTTCGGAGCGGCGGCTTCTCGATTGCCATTCTTAATCTCGACAGCGGCAATTCGCACATCGTCGCCTCCGGCACTGGTCCGTCATGGGGCGCGGATTCGAGGCATCTCATTTACGCCGACGGCGGCGCGCTCATCCTGCTCGACACGCAGACCAGTCAAAAGACAACGGTCGTCAGCGGCCTCGGAAAAATTTCCGAGCCGACGTGGTCGCGGTGAAGCAGTGATTTTTTCCGGGTGGAGCACGCGGCTCGCGTGCGGCGTTCGGCGGCCCGCCGAATGTACTCAAACAAACGTGAACTGATCGGTGTTTGCGGCGAGCCGCCGCAAACAGCACTCGGGCCGAATGCTCCACCCGGACATCTGCCGGACGCTATTCTGAGCCGAGGGTGTGAATCGTGTTCACGACTTCGCTGCGCAGCTCTGCGCCGTCGGCAGATTGGATGCCGAACTTGATCGCCATTTGCATCACCGGCTTGATGTCGGGGATTTCGAGGAAGACCGATTTTTTGTCGGCGGAAAGCGTGGCGGATTTAACGGTCAGCGGATCGTGCTTTTTCTGCGCCATCTGCACCTTGGTGAATTGCGCCTCGCCGTCCTTGCCGAGTTCGCCCGGCTTTTCAGTGGCGTCGAGCGTTGAGATTTCCGGAGAGCCGTAGGCGCTGGACCAAATGTAATTCCACACCTCCACGTTCCAGTTCTGCGGATCGTTCGCCGTCGCAGGATCGAGCGCACATGTGAAGTCGAGTTTCACGCCGCGCTTCGTCGCGTGCAAACCGATGGGCATGCGCACGGGCGCGCCGGTGTAGCGCACGCGTTGGAAGGCGCCGTTTTTCACACCGGTCGTCTGCCAGCCGCGCAGGCCGGCGACGTAGAGCTGACCATCTTTCGGATTGAAACGAGCGCGCATGATGCCGCTTTGAAAATTCAGCGAAAAGCGGACGACACCGCCCTGCACGGAGGGATGCGCTCCTGCGCGTCCCACTTCTCCGGCATTTTGATCGGCAGGCGTTTTTTGATCAGGGACGCGCGGGAGCGCGTCCCTCCGAACCGCTTCCTTCATCACGCCAAAGACCGAGCAAGTGCCGTAACTCAGGTGCAGCAGTTGATCTTTCCACGGACCCCACTTGTCGCTCGTCACCCAGACCTGATCGCCGCCCGAGTTGTCCACGCGCCTTGGCAGCCAGCAGAGCGGGCGGTCGTAGTCGGTCGGCGGCGGGTCGCGATGCGCGAGCGGCACCACGCCGTAGAAGCCGCCGGGCTTGATCCAATTGATTTTGCAAACGGGCGTCCAGGTTCCTTCGTTGTCGCCGCTCGTCAGCTCGCCATGCGGGCCGCAGCCGATGCCGTTTGGCGCGCGGAAGCCGGTCGCGATCACCCCAAACTTTTTGCCGTCGGCCGAAACGCGGAACATGCTGCCGTGGTGCGCGCAGATTTCGTCAAAACCGCGCCCGCCATTTTTCACCGGACCGGCTTTGGCGAAATAGAAATTCCCCGCCGAATCAGTCTGCAAGTCGAAGACGAATTCGTGAAAGCTCTTCGTCACCATCACGTCGTGGTTGAAGGCTTCGTAGAAGTCGCATTCACCGTCGTTGTTCAGGTCCTTGAGCCGCCAGATTCCGTCACGGCAGGTCACGTAGATTTCGCCGTTCACGATCTTCAGCCCGAGCGCGTGGTAAAGCCCGCTGGCAAAGCGTTTCCACGTCACGTGCTCCAGCTTGTCGTCGATCCCCGAGACGATGAAGACATCGCCATGAAAGGTGCAAACAGCCGCGCGACCGTCTGGGAAAAAATCGAAGCCGCCGACAAACATCGGCGCGTTCCAAGGATTCGGATCGGGGAGCTTGATCGTATCGACGACGTACGCCTCGTCCATTTTGTCAGACACGTCACCTTTCGTCACAACGGTCTCCGGCCAGTGAGCGGGCCCGCCATCCATCGCTTCCTTCGGATCACGAATTGCAAGCCCACTGAGCTGTTTGCGGGAGGCATCCAACAGGTTGAAGACGCGTTCCCGTTCGGAGGTCTTCCCTTGCCAGATATAGAGCTTCGACAAATGCTTCCCATGAAAGAACGCAGAAACCAACCATTGGTGGTTTGCGCCACAATGTGTTGCAGAAGAAAAGCCTGACTCAGCTCGATGAAGATCCACTGAAACGGTCGATGTTTCTCCACGTGTGCAAGCATCTAAATTGAAGGAAGTATCTTCGCCGGATACGCTGGTCCCTCGATCGACGACCCCCGTATTCGAAGCGAGCAACGCGAAAAACTGTCCTACTTCGTGGGAGAAACTAAGTGTTCGAGTGACGAATCCTTGGCCGTCAACAATCTCGAAACCTGGTTCTTCAAGTATTTGGACATCGCCGAGTTGCCATTCCAGCACGACGCGATTTCCTGATTGATGGAAGCCCTTGAACTGCACCTCCTCCTTGAGCAAGGGGCCATAGGTTTCACCATGACGCACGAGGTCGAGCTTTTCGAGATGCGGGTCCTCTTCCGCCAATTCTTCATCTGTCTTTCCCTTGCGGATCGGCTTAAAAGCCCAGCCTTTCACAGCGTCGTTGACGAATAATACCTCGCCCATCGCCGTGGGAAATTCACCGCGGGACATTAGGTTCATCGGCGTCGTGAATTTTCCTGTCCACGCGCCGGCCATGCGGCAAAGGTCGAGGTCGTATGCGACCGCCGCCTCGCCCTTTTCACCGACCTTGATCGCGATGCCTTTGAGCGCGGTTGTCTTCATCGAGCCATCGGGCTGCTTGCCGACGCCGATCGTTCCGAGAATCCATGGTCCCGGCGCTTCACCGGTCGGCGTCGCCATTTTCTGGGCGTGGAGGCTGACGATGCACGCGCCGACCAGCAGCGCGGTGAGCGGGAAGAGGGGGATTTTCATGCGGGAGGACGGGACGCCGATTTAGACAGGCGCTTGCAAGGCGCGCAATCTTCGCAGCAAGCCGGTGTCCGCAAAAAACCTCTCGCCTTCTGCGGGAGTTTTGGAACCCTCACCCGCGCTTTGCCAATGAAACATCTTGGATCCATTTTTGCCCTTATCTTCGCCGTGCTGTTTCTCTCGACCGCGCCCGGTCGGGCCGTCAGCACTGTCGTCATCGATGCCGGACACGGCGGCCACGATCGCGGGGGCGCGCCGGGCCAGCGCTACGCGGAAAAGATTTACACCCTCGACATCGCCAATCGCGTCAAGGCACGGCTGCGCGGTGCCGGCTTTCGGGTCGTGATGACGCGCGACGGCGACTACTTCGTCGGTCTCGGCCAGCGATGCGCCATCGCCAATTCCCAGCGGGACGCCGTGTTCCTGTCCGTCCATCTCAACTCCGCTCCACGCGTGAGTGCCGAGGGGATCGAGACGTATTTTTACACCCGGCAAAGCGCCTCGTTTGCCGCTGCGGTTCACCCCCGGCTCTTGCGGGCTGCCGGCACGGAAGACCGCCACATCCGCTGCCGCGGATTTTACGTGATCCGCAATACGCGCATCCCGGCCGTGCTCGCGGAGTGCGGATTTTTGACGAATCCCGCGGAAGGCGGCCGGATCGCGGGTTCGTCGGCGCATCGCCAGCGGCTCGCCGAGGCGCTGGCGGATGCAGTGATCGCCAAGTATAAATAGGGCAAGGTCATGATCCTCACCGGCGCCCAGATGAAAGCGCTGGAAGAGCGCGCCTTTGCGGACGGTGTGAAGGCGGTGGATTTAATGGAGGAAGCGGGCAAAAAGATCGCGCAGGCGGTGACGCAGTTTTTTCCGGGAGCGGGAAAATGCGTGGTCTTCTTTGGCAAAGGGCACAATGGCGGCGATGCGCTCGTGGCTGCGCGGCATCTGGCGTCGTGGAGTTGGGAGATCGAATTGCGGCCGGCTTTTCCGAAAGAATCGTGGAGCGAGCTGACCGCGAAAAAGCACGCGGAGTATGAAGCCTTCGCGGGCAGTTTTGAGGAAACGGTCTGGCGCACGCAAAGCCCGCCGGCATTCGTTGTTCTCGATGGGTTGCTCGGAATCGGCGCGGGTGGTGCGCTGCGTGATCCGATCCGCAGCGCAGTGCGCGAAATCAACCGACTGAGGACGACGGCCAACGCCCGCGTATTTGCCATCGATCTGCCGACCGGGCTCGATCCGGATTCCGGCGCGGCGGACCCGGATGCAGTTGCGGCGGATTTCACGCTGACCATCGGCTTCGCCAAACGAGGGCTGCTGGCCGATTGCGCGACGCCGCTCGTTGGCCGGCTCGCGGTGCTCCCATTGGACGAACTCACAGCTCGTGTGACCGGCACCGGCGATACGGTTGCGACGCCCGCGAACTTAGCGTCGCTGCTGCCCCGTCGCCGCTTCGACATGCACAAGGGCGACTGCGGTCGAGTCGGCATCGTCGCGGGTTCGCGCGGCTTTGCCGGTGCGGCTGTCCTCGCCGCGGAAGCTTGTGTGCGAGCGGGTGCCGGGCTGATCACGCTTTTTGTCACGGAGGACATTTATCCGATCGTCGCGGCTGGCATTGCTCCGGAAGTGATGGTGAAACCCGTCGCATCGTATCTCGAAGTCTTCGACACGCCGTGCGACGTGCTCGCGACTGGTCCTGGGCTCGGTCGTTCGCGTCGCGACGAAGTGCTGGAACTCATCACCCGTGCCGAGCAGCTGACGATCATCGACGCCGACGGCCTGAATCTTCTCGCCACACAACTCGACATCCTCGACCGCTGCGCTGGCCCGCGCCTGCTCACACCACATCCCGGTGAGATGGCCCGACTCGATCCCGCATCGAAAGGACGTGCGCGCCGCGAAACGGTCGAAGCTTTCACCGCCCGCTGGCCGCATACGCTCCTGCTGAAAGGCTCGCGCACGCTCATCGGCCAGCGCGAGCATCCCGTTTCTTACAACACGACGGGCTCGCCCGGCATGGCTACCGGCGGCATGGGCGACGTGCTCACCGGCGTTTGCGCGGCGCTCGCCGGGCAAGGCCTCGCGCTTTACGACGCCGCGCGCCTCGGCGCATGGCTCTGCGGACGCGCCGCGGAAATCGCTCTGGTTGTCGGAGGCGAATCCGAAGAATCGCTCACACCCACCGCGCTCACGGCTCACCTTGGCCGGGCCTTTGAGGAATTGCGCGCCGGTTGCCGGTGACAAAGACAGGCTGTAAATCCGCCGGACCTTGCGCCATACTCGTCACTTGTCTAAAGCATCCCATTCCCCCACCTTGCACCTTTAAATCATGCAGAAAAACTCCGGCTGTCTTTGGATGCTGGCGGGCTTTGGCCTCTGCCTTGGATTCCTCTTTGTCCTCGCGGTGGTTTTCATGGGCAGCTCCGGCACTCATGCGGTGACGAAGGCGACCGCGCCGAAATTTGAGGAAGCGATCGTCGTCGATTCCAAGCCGTCGAAGGACTCGAAAGATCCCGACGCCAAGATCGCGCTGATCTATCTCCGCGGAATCATCAGCGCCGCCGAACCCGGCACGCTCGGAGCCTCGATGGTCGATGACCTCAAGCTCGAATTCGAGCAAGCCGCGACCGACGAAAAGGTCAAAGCGATTGTCCTCTACGTCGATTCACCCGGCGGCGAAGTGACGGCCTCGGATTCGATTTACAATGCCGTGCGGAAGGTGCGCGATGGCGGCTTCGGCGTGAAAAAACCGGTCGTCGTTTACATGGGCTCGCTGGCTGCGTCGGGCGGCTACTACGTGTCCTGCGGCGGAAGTTGGCTGATGGCCAACGAGACGACGCTCACCGGTTCCATCGGCGTCATCATGCAGACGGTGAACGTCCAGGATCTGTTCGGCAAAGTCGGCGTGCAGATGATCACTTTCAAAAGCGGACAGTTCAAAGACATGCTCAGCATGTCGCGCGAGATGACGCAGGAAGAGCGGGATTACGTGCAAAAGATGGTCATGGACAGCTACGGAAAATTTGTCGGCATCGTCGCCAAAGAACGAAAGCTGAATGAAGACGATCTCCGCCACGGCCTCGCCGATGGACGTGTGATTTCCGGAAAGGACGCGCTCGCGGCGAAACTCATCAATGCCACGGGCGAAGTTGAAGACGCTTACGCCAAAGCCATGGAACTCGGCAAAGCCAAAGGTGCAGCGGTCATTCGCTACGAGTCATCCTTCCGATTTGGCCGCCTCCTCCGGCTGCTCGGCCAAAGCGAAAAATCGAAAGTGGAAGTAAACATCGGCAAATCGCTGGTGCCGAAAATCGAAGCCGGACGGCTCTACTTCCTGCCAAGCTTTTACGCGCCGTAACGCGTGCCGGCTCCCGTTCACATTCCGGCTGCGACCTGGTTCTTCGCGGTCGCTGCCATTTGCTTCTATGCGCGGATGGCGCGTCGCATCGCGGCCGACGGAGGGAAAGTGCGCACCACGGACCTCGCTCTGCCCGAACTGCTGATGAGCATCGTCTTCGCAGGCTTTTTCTGCATGACGACGGTCCTCGGCATCCGACGTCACGCCCACGAAGACGCCGTGGTCACCATCGACGCGGTCCTGCCGAATTCGGTGCTCTTCGTCGCCTTCACCGCCGGGATCGCCGCTTTTCTCCGCTATCGCGGCCTGCGACTCGCGCACGTTTTTGGCCTCGATCAGGTCACGCCACTCGCCGCCATCGGCTGGGCTTGCGGTCTGCTTTTCGCCGCCATGCCGATCGCCGGCGCTGCCAATGCGCTCACCATCCTCGCGCTAAAAAACCACATCTCGCCGCAGCCGCTCGTCGAACTATTTAGCCACGTCTCCCGGCAGCACGACTACCTGTCAGTCACAAAAATTCTCGTCTCTGGCGTCCTCGTCCAACCGGCCTGTGAAGAGTTTCTTTTCCGCGGATTTTTCTACGGCGTGTGGAAGCGTTATCTCGGCGCCATACCCAGCGGGTTCCTGTCCTGCCTGCTCTTCGCGGCGTTTCATACCAGCCTCATGGCGCTCGCCGGGCTCTTCGTCCTCGCCGTCTGCCTGAACCTGGCCTACGAGCGGACCGGTTCGTTGCTCGTTCCCATCGGGATGCACGCGCTCTTTAATTTCGTCAGCCTGCTCTTCCTCTATACGCAGGCGCAGTTTCCTCTGCCGGCGTGAGCGCTCCGCGAAAAGTGCGCGCGTCCGGCTCCGCGACGCTCTCCGATTTGGGCGAAGATCGCCTCGTCGCCGAACTCACGCGTCACCTCGCACTCGGCCCAGACGTGCGCCGCGGTGCTGGTGACGACTGCGCCGTGATCGGACGTCCGCGCGATGTGCGCTGGCAATTGCTGAAGACCGACGCCGTGATCGAAGGCGTGCACTTCCTCGCCACAGAAGACCCGCGCCGCGTCGGCTGGAAAGCGCTCTGCCGGGCGATCAGCGACATCGCCGCGATGGGCGGCGTGCCGGCGCATGCGCTGATCACGATTGCGGCTCCGCCGGAAACGCCAGCGGTGCGCATCCGCGGCATTTACGCTGGCCTGCGCAAGGGCGCTCGGAAATTTGGCGTGAGCATCGTCGGTGGCGAGACGGCGCGTTCCCCCGGCGCGATTTTCATCAATGTCGCGCTCACCGGTTGGGTGGAGCGGACGCGTTGCGTGTTCCGCTCCGGCGGCTTGGCGGACGATGCCCTTTACGTCACGGGCCGGCTCGGAGGCTCACTCGCGGGCCGGCATCTCGACTTCACTCCCCGCCTCGCCGAAGCGCGCTGGCTGGTGGGGAGTTTTAAGATCCACGCGATGATGGACCTGAGCGACGGCCTCGCCGCCGATCTTCCGCGCCTTGCTTCGGCCAGCCGATGCGGTTTCGAGATTTTCCACGACCACCTCCCGCTCGCGCCCGGCTGTACTTCCGCTCAGGCGCTGGCCGACGGTGAAGACTACGAACTGCTCGTCGCTCTCGCCCCGGAGGACAGCGCAAAACTCGAGCGCGCGTGGCGCGCGCACTTTCCCAAGGTCGCCCTCACGCGAATCGGGCAACTGAACGCAAAATCCAAAATCCAAAATCCAAAATTGCCTCGTGGCTTCGACCATTTCCCACAGCGCTGAAGAAACGGTCACCTCTGGCTGTGCGATCGCGGCCACACTTCGGCGCGGCGACATTCTCGCGCTCTGCGGCGAACTCGGCGCGGGCAAAACGCACTTCGTCAAAGGCGTCGCCGCCGGTCTCGGCGCGGATGCCGCGGTCACGAGCCCGACATTCACGCTCATCCATGAATACATCGGCGGACGGCTGCCGATTTATCATTTCGATTTTTACCGCCTCGAAGATGAGGACGAAGCGCTGAAGATCGGCCTCGACGAATACCTCGACGGCGACGGCATCTGCGTCATCGAGTGGGCTGATAAGTTCCCCGCGCTCCTGCCATCCCACACCCGCTGGCTGCATTTCGCCCACCGCACTGACGGCGCGCGGACGATCGACGAATCCACCGAGCCGCACGCATGATCACGCTGGCCATCGACACTTCGACTTCGCGCGGCAGCGTGGCGCTCTTGGCTGATGACGTCTTCTTGCTTGACGAATCATTCACCGCCGACCGCAGCCACAGCGCCTCCCTTTTCGCGGTGCTGGAAAGGGCGCGAGCGCTTGTGGACCACGTTGATCAAGTAGCAGTCGGCCTCGGGCCCGGTTCCTTCGCCGGAGTGCGAATTGCAATCGCTGCCGCCATCGGCCTCGAACTCAGTCTCGGCGCGAAGCTCGTCGGCATTCCATCGGTCGCGGCGCTGGAATCGACGGCGCCTGCTTATGTCTGCGTCGGCGATGCGCGGCGGGAAACTTTCTATTTCACGCGCGTGAAGCGAGGTGTCTGCCTCGAAGGCCCGCTGCTCGCGACCGAAGCCGATTTGTACAGGCTGCTGAGCGCATGGGCAGATTTGCCAATCCTGGTCACTGCTGAGTTGCCCTGCGTCCCGGCCACGCAGATCGCACTCCCATCCGCCACGATTCTCGCGCGCTTCGCTGCGGATGATTGCGGAATCACGGCCACGGGCGATCTCGAACCGATCTACCTCCGCGAACCGCACATCACGCAACCGAAGCCGCGTTAGCAATCGGGCATGTCATTCTGAGGCTCTCACAAAACGGGTTTTTTGCTGGCAGCGACAATGAACCTTCAAAAAAACGAGTCATCCTGAGCGGAGTTCCGTCTAGAGGCGAAGGCGGGACGGAACGGAGTCGAAGGATCCCGGCGCTGGTTAAGTCGCGGGATTCTTCGACTGTGTTCGCTGCGCTCAGGATGACATTGCATTGAGGGGAAGTTGAATTCAAAGCGCCCGATTTGCGGGCGGGTATTCGACCTCGCCGGTCAGGCACAGATTGTCGCCGAGTCGCTCGTAACGCGGATTTCGAATCCTGACCGACTCCGCTGTCGCACCCGCGCCACGCCCGCCAACGCATACGACCGGTCCGCCACAAAGCATCGGCGCGACGTAGAACTGCACGCGCTGAACTAGCCTGCGGTCGAATGCTTCACCAAGCACCCGCATCCCGCCCTCGATGAGTACGCTCGTGATCTGGCGGCGGCCAAGTTCGCGAAGCACGGCGCGGAGTGATTTGCTGCGAAAAACGAGTGTGCGCTCGCGGTGCGCGTCGGTGAAAACGTGCGCGCCGTTCGGCAATGAACCTCTCCCCGCGACAATCACGCGCCACGGCTGGCGGGCGCCCGGAATGCCGCGCACCGTGAGCCGCGGATTGTCGGTGCGCAGCGTCTGCGCTCCGATGAGGATGGCATCGACTTGGGCGCGGAGCTTTTGCGCATCGGCGCGCGCCGTGGGACTCGTGAGCCACTGGCCTTCGCCCGGTGGACGCGTCAGCCGGCCATCGAGCGACATTCCAGCCTTGGCGATGACGAATGGCATCTTCGAGACGATCCAGTGATTGAAAGCTGCGTTCAGCTCACGGCAGTCCGTTTCCAAGATGCCCACGGTAACGACGACACCGGCCGCGCGCAGCAACTCGACGCCGCGGCCCGCATGCGCTGGGTTGGGATCGATCGCACCGATGACCACGCGCCGAAGCCCCGCGCGAATGATCGCTTCGACGCACGGCGGCGTGCGGCCGTGGGTGGAGCACGGTTCGAGCGTGACGTAGAGCGTCACACCGCGCGCGAGCTCCGGTTTTTTCAAAGCGCGCAAGGCCTCGATCTCCGCGTGCGGCAAACCTGCGCGCCGATGATATCCGCGCGCGATGATGCGCCCCGCGCGCACCACGATCGCGCCGACCGCCGGATTTGGACTCGTCTGGCCCACACCACGTCGTGCCTCGTGCAACGCGGCCCGCATGAATCGCTCGTCCAACGCGGAAGATACTTTGGGTGAGGGGGAAGAATTTTTGGCCACGGATGTTCACAGATTACACGGATGGCGCGTCGCGCGGCATCTCGTAATCCGTGTCGCCTGCGTTCCTCTTTTCACCCGCCGCGGGAGTGGGATTCCCCTTGCGCGCACGGGGCGGAACCCGGACCTTCGCGCCGTGTCCCTCAGCCTGCGCGAGAAGCAAAGCCTCTATCACAGCCTCGGCCAATTGCTCCGCTCCGGCGTTCCGCTCCCGGGCGCGCTCAAGAGCCTCGCGCAGACTTCCAGCGGTAGTCAGCGGCGGCTGATCCGGCGGCTGAACGAAGCAATCAATGGCGGCAAAACCATGGGCGAAGCCATCGCCGCGCAGCGCCCGGAGGTGAGCGAGTTGGAGATCGGCGTCGTCACGGCCGGCGAGAAATCGGGACGCCTCGAATACGGCCTGACGCAGCTCGCCGGCTACCACGGCGCCTTCGCCGCCGCCCGCGAGGGCATCTTGAAAAAGTGCGCCTACCCGGCCTTCGTGATGCACTTCGGCATCTTCCTGTTCCCACTGAAGACGCTCATCGTCGGAGGCAATGTCACCGCTTACCTGCGCGAGACTTTTGGTGCTCTGGCGCTGATTTACGGGATCGTTCTGATCGTCTTCCTGCTCATCCCGCTGGTTCGCGACGCCGGCTCGAAAAGCGCGACCATCGATTCCCTGCTCCGCTTGATTCCGCGCGTCGGCAAACTTCGCCGCGCCTTCGCCACCTCTCGATTCTGTGCGACTTACGGAATGCAGTTGGACGCCGGCATCAATGTCATCGACGCCCTCGAAGCTGCACAGCGGGCCAGCCTGAGCGGATTGATCCGGGCGGCGATTCGACGAGCCGTCCCGGAAGTGCGCAGCGGCTCTCAAGTCGGTCCCCTGCTCGCGGCGAGCAGGGCGTTCCCTGAACCGATGACGCGCGCTTTCTGCGTTGGCGAACAGACCGGCGAGCTCGACGAGGAACTGACGCGAATGGCCGCCGAGTATCAGAATGAAGCGCTGGCCCGGCTCGAAACGCTCGCCGAATGGGTGCCGCGGCTCATCTACGTGGGCATCCTGATCTATGTCGGCTACAGCGTTGTGATGATGTATAAGGGTTACCTCTCAGACGTCGGGAAAATCATCGATGGAATGTGAGCCAGTTCGGCTCTATCGTGTTACTTGGTTGATTCGCGGAAAAGAGACATTATGACTCTTTTCCTATTTTCGATCAGAAGACGTAACGATCACTTATCTCACTAATCGTCAGTCATTTGCGATGATTTAGTTGAGGGTTGATGCAAGCTGGCATTTCCAAAGCTTGTTAGGAGTCGGTCAAACAATTAACCCACTCACTCCAAATCCTATGAGCCTCATTCGTTATCAATTCCCTGAACTCACCAACTGGTCGCCAATCGACCGCCTGTCCAGCCTGCGCGACGAGGTCAATCGCCTGTTCGATTTCTCTTCGCCGAGCCGGGACAGCGGACTTTTTAGCGGCTGGTCTCCCGCCCTCGATGTGTTCGACGACCAAGACAACTTCGTCGTCAAAGTCGAACTGCCGGGCATGAAAAAAGAAGACATCAATCTGTCGCTGCACGACGGCGTGCTGACCATCTCGGGCGAACGCAAATCCGAGCGCGAGAACAAGGAGGGCGAGACCTTCCGCAGCGAGCGTTACTTCGGCAGGTTCCAGCGCAGCGTCACGCTGCCGATGGCGGTCGATGCCAACAAAGTCAGCGCGTCGTACAAGGATGGCGTGCTGGCGGTCGCCCTGGCCAAAGCCGAGGAAGCCAAGCCGAAGCAAATCGCGGTGAGCGTGTCCTGAATCAAATCCATCCTGCGGGTCCATCGGCCTGCAAAACATCCACCTCTTATCCAAAGAAAAACTCCATGAACGCAACTTTGAACAAACCCGAAACTCAACCCGCGGCGCCAAATGGCTGCAACCGCGTAAACCATCTCACCCCGCTGGCGAATATTCTCGAGACGAAAGACGGCTACGTCCTCGAAGCCGAGATGCCCGGCGTGAGTAAAGATGGCCTCGAACTGACCGTCGAAAATGGCGAATTGACCATCCACGGTCGGCGCGGCGCAGCGGAAATCAGCGGCCGCGAAGTGTATCGCGAGTCCCGCGCATTTGACTACCGGCGCTCCTTCGAACTCAATCCCTCGATCGATTCGGCGAAGATCACCGCGAAGATCGACCAGGGAGTCCTCACGCTCCATCTACCGAAGACGGAATCTGTCAAGCCGCGGAAGATCGCGGTTACCGACTAACCTCGCGACCATTTTGGTGCTGGTTGTTGCCGACGACCCCACGGGCGAACCCTGTGGGGTCTCGTGCGTACAAGAACGCCCACCATCCATTCCGCCGCCTCACACCGTCTCTCACAATTCTTCGGACAGTAGTTGAGGAAGGATGGTAGTGGCTCAGTCTGAGAACGAGCGATGTAGAGGCGGCTCTGTCCGAAGGACGTGCCGCCTTTGCTGGCCAGAGGCGGCACGTCGCCAATGCGCGACAGAGCCGCCTCTACACCGGTTCTTGAAAACGCAGAGACGCAAAGGCCGCGGAGAAGCAAGGCGTCACGAAGACCTGCGCACCATTTAGATGAGGGCCATGAGATTCATCTTTCGACCCTTCGCGCCTCTGCGTCTCTGCGTTTTTCCATCCACCGCGCCCTTCGACTGCATCGTTCCGGCCGAGGACAAAATGAGTCCGTTCAAATATCTGGATTTCGCCCCATCGTTGATGGCAGCTAAGTCGCGACCGCCTTGAAGACTCAGTAGATTGTGCCCCCCGAACCTCCACCCGCCGCGCCGCCGCGGCTCGTCTCGCTCGACGCTTATCGCGGCTTCGTCATGTTGCTGATGATGGCCGAGGTGCTGCGGCTGGCGTCCGTCGCGCGGGCGCTGCCGGAGAGTGCGTTCTGGGCCTTCGTTGGTTTTCACCAGTCGCACGTCGAATGGATCGGCTGCTCGCTGCACGATCTCATCCAACCGTCGTTCTCGTTCATCGTCGGTGTCGCGCTGCCTTTCTCGATCGCGACGCGCCTGGCTCGCGGACAAACGCGCACGCGGCTTTCGATCCACGCATTTGGACGCGCGCTCATCCTCATTGCCCTCGGCATTTTCCTGCGCAGCGTCGGCAAGCTGCAGACCAATTTCACCTTCGAGGACACGCTTTCGCAAATCGGTCTCGGCTACGGCTTTCTCTTCCTGCTGGGCTTCCGGCCGGTGCACAACCAGTGGGCGGCGTTTGCGTTCCTGCTCGTGGGCTATTGGGCGGCATTCGTGGTGCATCCGCTGCCACCGCCGGACTTCGACTACGCCCGCGTGAACGTGAGCGCCGACTGGCTCGCGCAGCACGGGCTGGGCGGCTTCGCCGTGCATTGGCAGAAGAACAGCAACTTCGCTTGGGCCTTTGACAACTGGTTCCTCAATCTCTGGCCGCGCGAAAAGCCGTGGGTGTGCAACCTCGGCGGCTACGCGACGATGAGTTTCATCCCCACGCTCGCGACGATGATCCTCGGCTTGATCGCGGGCGAGACGCTGCGCAGCGAACGCACCGCGATGGAAAAAGTGCGCTGGCTCGCCATTGCAGGGGCGATCGCACTGGCGAGCGGATGGCTGCTCGGTGCGCTCGGCATCTGCCCGGTCGTGAAACGCATCTGGACGCCGAGTTGGGTGCTCTTCAGCGGCGGCTGGTGTCTGTGGTTGGCCGCAGCATTCTATCTCGTCATTGATGTCTGGCAGAGGCGCGGGTGGGCGTTTCCGCTCGTCGTGGTCGGCGTGAATTCCATCGCGGCTTATTGCATGGAGCATCTCTTCAGCAGCTTCATCCGCTCCGCGCTGACGACGCACTTTGGAAAAAATGCGTTTCTCAGTGTCGGGCCGGCCTACGAATCACTTCTCCTCGGCGGGGCCACTTTGCTCGTGCTTTGGCTGCTGCTCTTCTGGATGTATCGGCGCAAGATTTTCCTCCGCATTTGATGAACTCCGTAACCCGCCGTCAGGCACTCCAAACCGCCGGCTCCTTGCTGCTCGCCGGCGCCCTGCCCAATCTCTCCGCCGCGCCCAGCTCGCGACGCAAAAGCGTGATCGTCGCCGGTGGCGGCATCGGTGGTTTGTGCTGTGCCTATGAGCTGATGGAGCGAGGCCACGAGGTCACCGTGCTCGAGGCCTCGCGCCGCACCGGCGGGCATGTGAAGACGATCCGCGATCCACTGCCCGACGGGCTCTACGCCGATGTTGGCGCGGAGCACTTCACGATTCCGGGATATGTGCAGTATCGCCGCTACGTCGAGAAATTCGATCTGCCCTACCTGCCGTGGAAGCGCCGGCAAAACATGTATCGGCACATCGACGGCAAATGGTTCACCGAGGCACAACTCGCCGACCGTGATGTGGTGAAGACGTTCGGCTTCAACGAGCGCGAAGTCGCGCACATCGTTGAGCGCGGCTGGACCGACCTGAGCACGCTCTACTTCGCGCCCTACGCCGCAAAGTTCACCGACGAGTTCCAGCCCTTCAGTATCGGCCTCGATCATCTCGACGAAGTGCTGCTCGGCGATCTGCTCGCGCAAGACGGCGCGTCCGACGCCGCGCTGCGTTTCATCGGCGGACGCCGCAGCACTCCCGACAAGCCCGTGACGAGCAGCGATGTGTCCGCGCTCTTTCGCCTGTGGCAGGACGCGATCCGCAAACTCCGCGGACTACCGACATTTTCCCGCGATGTCTTTCATCTCAAAGGCGGCAACCAACTCCTGCCCGATACCTTTGCCGCGAAGCTCGGCGAACGCGTGCGCCGCAATTGCCCCGTCACGAAAATCGAGCACGACGACTCCAGTGTACGCGTGACATTTACCGAGTCCAACAAGCCACAACAACTCAGTGCCGACTATCTCGTCGTGTGCCTCTCGCCGCTGTTGCTGCCGGGCATCGAAGTCACGCCCGCGTGGCCCGCGGAAAAGCGCTACGCGATCGAGCACGTGAACATCGGGATGCAATCGCGCGTGCTGTTGCAAGCGCGCACGCCGTTTTGGAAAGGCGACGTGCCGAGCATCAATCTCGAGACCGGCGACAAGAACATGGCGCTCGTCTATGAAACCGCCGACGACGTGCCCGGCGAGAGTTGCGTGCTGATGGGCAGCGGCGCGCCGGTGCAAACCGAGGAAGACGCGCTCGCGGCGTTCCGCAAATTCTATCCCGGCAAAGCGAAGGACACGATCGAGCGCGTCATCGTGCACCAGTGGTGGAAGGAGGAGCCCACGTGCTTCGGCTGCGAACGGCTCGCCTTCCGCTTCGGCGAGCTCCGCAAAATGTGGCCGCACATCGGCGCGCCCGTAGGCCGCATCCATTTTGCCGGCGCCGCTTACGACAACATGCCGCACGGCATGGACGCCGCCACACGCACTGCCAATCGCGTCGCTGAAACCATCCACGCAGCATGAAACGACCACCCCAGCCGTTGTTGAGATTTGTCATGAGCCTTGTCGCCATCCCCATCTTCGCCCGCGGGGACACGGCGGAGATCGCCGCACTGCTGCAACATCCGATCATCGACCCGAATCTGCCGCTGGCGGAAGTGCAGGCGTATTGCGAAGCCCATGTGCCGTTAATGCCGGCGGTGAAATCCGTCGCCGAGTGGGAACAATTCGCGCGGCAGACACGACGTGACGTGCTCGATAAAGTCGTCTTTCGCGGTGAGGCAGCGCGGGCGTGGCGCGATGCCACGACAAAGGTCGAATGGCTCGAAACAATCGAAGGCGGCCCCGGCTATCACGTCAAGAAACTGCGCTACGAAGCGCTGCCCGGATTGTGGATTCCCGCGCTGCTTTATGAGCCCGATCAGCGTGCGGATAAGATTCCCGTTTATCTGGCGGTGAACGGCCACGATGGGAACGGCAAGGCGGCGCCTTACAAACAGATTCGCTGCATCAATCTCGCGAAGCGCGGTGTCGCCTCGCTCAATGTCGAGTGGCTGGGCATGGGCCAGCTTCGTGCCGACGGCTTTGTGCATTCGCGGATGAATCAACTCGATCTCTGCGGAGTGAGCGGGCTCGCGCCTTTCTATCTTGCGATGTCGCGCGGCTTGGACGTCCTGCTGGCGCTGCCGTACGCGGACTCGAAACGCGTCGCCGTCAGCGGACTTTCGGGCGGCGGCTGGCAGACGATCACGATCAGCTCGCTCGATCCGCGCGTGACCTTGTGCAATCCGGTCGCCGGTTACTCCAGCTTCCGCACTCGCGCCCGCTTCACAACTGATCTTGGCGACTCAGAGCAGACGCCGAACGACCTCGCAACCGTCGCGGATTACGCGCATCTCACGGCGATGCTGGCGGGCCGCGCCGCGCTGCTCACGTTTAATGCGAAGGACAACTGCTGCTTCGCCTCGGATCACGCGATGCAACCGCTCCTCGATGCCGCGGAGCCGATCTTCAAGCTTTACGGACAATCTGAGCGGTTGCGCACGCACGTGAATTACGATCCCGGCACGCACAATTACGAGGTGGATAATCGCCAGGCGTTTTATCGCGTCGTGGGCGAGAAGTTTTTCCCAGGCGACAAAAGCTTCAACGCTCAGGAAATCCCGTCGGAGAGTGAGGTGAAGACGAAGGAGCAACTGGAAGTCGCTTTGCCCGCGGACAACACGGACTTTCATCAACTCGCCATCGCTCTGAGGAAGGACTTGCCGCGCGATCCGCGAATCGTCGAGAAGGATGCGGAAGCGGCGCGGGCGAAGCTGACGGACATTGTGAAGTTCAAGTCGCACACGGTCGTTGCGCAAAAAACCGGCACGGAAACGCGCGGTGACGCGCAGGCAACTTTCTGGAAGCTGCGAGTCGGTGAGAGCTGGACGGTGCCCGCCGTGGAATTGGTCCGCGGTGAATCGAAAGGGACCGTCATCCTCGTCGCCGACAACGGACGCAAGAGTGCCGCGGCGGAAGCGGAAGCGCTGCTCGCGAGCGGCCAGCGCGTGCTCGCGATCGATCCGTTTTATTTTGGCGAATCGAAGATCGCGCAACGCGATTACCTCTTCGCATTGCTTGTCGCCGCGGTCGGTGATCGCCCGCTGGGAATTCAAGCGAGCGAGGTCGCGGCCGTGGCTCGTTGGGCGGGCGCACAATTCAAAGACGGACGCGTCGCCTTGCAATCGATCGGACCGCGTAGCAGCACGTTTGCGCTCGTCGCGGCTGCGCTTGAGCGCCGGGCGATTGGCGGGCTGAAGACGGTGGAACCTTTGTCCAGTTTGCGGGACGTCATCGGCGGAAACCGCACAGTCGATCAGACGCCCGAGTTATTCTGCTTCGGTTTGCTGGACGCGTTCGACGTGCCGCAATTGAAGCAGTTGGTCGGAGCGGAGCGCATGCAGTGAAACTTCACGGACCTATGATCATCCGACCTTTTCATCCCGGTGACCTCGACGAACTCAAGCGCATCACGATCGAGGCGTTCGATGGTGTCGCGAACGATCAGATTGTTGAACAACAGTTCGGCATCATGGGTGGACGCGATTGGCGTTGGCGCAAGGCGCGGCACATCGATCAGGACTGCGCGGCGAACCCGGCGGGTGTCTTCGTCGCGGAAGAAGACGGGAAGATTCTCGGTTACATAACGACACTCCTTGACCGCGAAGCGGCCAAGGGTCGCATTCCGAATCTCGCGGTGGATGCGGCTGCACGCGGACGCGGCATCGGTCGCCAATTGATCGACCACACGCTGGATTATTTTCGGCGGGAAGGCATGGCTTTCGCGGCGATCGAGACCATGGTCAGCAATCCCGCGGGGCAGCATCTTTATCCGGCGTGCGGGTTTGTCGAAGTGGGCCGGCAGATTCATTATGCGCTGAAGTTGTGACGGCTGATGTCCCTCCCAACTCAACCGCCCTTCCAATCCAACCCACTTATGAGCCCCAGAATCGTCGCCATCATCGCCGCGTGCAGCTTGCTCGTCCCGGCCGTCCGACTGTCCGCCGCGGACCGTTGGGCGCCTTGGATCGAGCCGGATTTTCCATTCTTCTCGTCCTCGGTTGACCTGCGGGAGACCGCGCCAAATTCGATCCCCTGGAATATCACCCCGCGCGGCATCGTCTTAAATCTTGGGCACGATTGTTGGGCCACCTTTGACACGGAACTGCTGCGAGTCTCCGCGATCTGGATCGGCAAAGGCATGACGCCCGAGGCGCTCGGACCGCTTTCGTATCAGGAGGCCGGCAATTTCAAGACGCTCGGTGGACAGGGTAAACTTCCGAAACCAGACGGGACGATCTTGCTGAGCAGTGGCGTCTATCCCGGCTGGCAGATCGGCGAACGCGTCTCGCTGGAAGATCCCCGCGAACCGCAGCCGAGCAAGGAGGAGCCGGGGCGCGGCCCTTTGCCGGCGGAGGCCGGTCGTTTCAAAGCCTTGCGCCTCGTGCGCAACGGCGTGGTCCTCGAATACACTGCCCATGGAGTGCCCGTGCGCGAATGGATGACGACTTCCGAGGCGCAGGGGAAACCGGTGGTCGAAAGGCATTTCGAAATCGGTCCGTCCGACAAGCCGATGCAGCATGTTCTTGGGGCCACGGGCTCCGCGTCTCTGGCGATCGGATTTCCCCCGGGGAAACCAGCGCCCAAACTTGTGGAGAAGGATGCGGTGTGGAGCGTGCAGGTGCCACCGCATGCCGAGCCGATGCAGTTTTGCATCACGACCGGCGCGGGCGCCGCTGGTCTCGGCCTGAAGCCGATTCCGAAGGACGCGCCGGGTGTCCGCTGGCCGCAGGAAATCACGACGAACGCCACGCTTTCGACCGCCAGGGATGCCTACGTCGTGGATGACATTGCGCTCCCGTTCGCCAATCCGTGGCGGCGCAATGTCCGGTTGTGCGACATTGCTTTTTTCAAGGATGGTACGGCGGTCGTCTCGACCTTCGACGGTGATGTGTGGCTCGTCCGCGGGCTGGCCGAAAAGTCCGGCCCGGTGCGGTGGAAACGCTTCGCCTCGGGCCTGCACGAACCGATGAGCCTCGCCATCCGCGACGAACAAATTTATGTCCTCGACCGCAACGGCATCTGGCGGTTGCGTGACACGGACGGCAATGGCGAGGCGGACGTGCATGAGCTTTTCTCGAACGTCTTTCCGCAGTCGGCGGAGACCCGCGAGTTCCCCAACTCGCTCAAGCTTGCGCCCGATGGATCGTTCGTCATCGCGAAAGGCGGGCAGCAGGATTCGACGATCAGCAAACTCAACGGCAGCGTGCTCCGCGTCGCGGCGGACGGGCAGAGTTACTCGGTGCTCGGCTACGGCTTGCGCCAGCCTTACGCGGGAGTGAATCCGCGCACGGGGCTCGTCACCGCCGGAGACCAGGAAGGCAACTACACGCCATCCACGCCGCTCTACATTTTGCAAGAACCCGCGGAATTCCACGGCTTCCTCAGCGCCTTGCTTCCGAAGGAGAAGTATCCCGCGCCGATCGCCGATCCGCTGACGTGGATTCCGCACCAGGTGAATGCATCGGCGATTTCGCAAACGTGGCTCTACGGCGCGAAGATGGGCCCGCTCAATGACGCGCTCATCCATGTCGGTTTCAACCGGCCCGAGCTTTTCCGTGTGATGCTCAACAACCGCGGCTCGCGCCCGCAGGCCGCGGTGGTCAGCATCGTCCGCGACTTCGACGTGCCCGCGCTCAATGCCGCGGTGAATCCCGCCGACGGCTCGCTTTATTTCGCCGGATTCCAGGTCGTCGGCTGGGGCACGACTTCCAAGGCGTTGAGCGGGCTCGCCCGCATGCGCTACACCGGTGCGCCCGTCACGCTGCCGCGCGAAGTCGTGCCGATGGACAAGGGCGTGCTCCTCCGCTTCGATGTGCCGCTCGACCCGCGCACGGCGGCGGATCGTGCGAGCTACACGATGGAGAGCTGGCATTACCGTCGCACGTGGCAATACGGCTCGCCGCACCTCAAGGCGGACGACAAGCCGGGCCAGGACTGGCTCACGCCGAGCAGCGCGTATCTCTCGCAAGACGGTCGCAGCGTCTTCGTCGGCCTGCCCGACATGAAGCCCGTGCAGCAGATGCGCATTGGCTGGGGCCTTGCGACGCCCGACGGTTTAAAGATCGAGGGCAACGCCTACTTCACGCCGTACGAACTCGCGAAGTTCGATCCGGCCGCCGAGGGCTTCGGAAAAATCGACGTCGATCTCTCGCCAAAGCCTTCGCTCGCGCCCACCTCTGCGCCGGCGAGCGTGGAGGAAGGCAAACGGCTCTACGCGCTGATGGGCTGCATGGCGTGCCACGCGACAGATGACGCTGTGCAACCCAAAATCGGCCCGACGTGGAAAGGGCTTTACGGCAAGAAACGCGACATCTTCAAGGGCGGGAGCGTCGATGCGACCGACGACTACCTGCGCGAGTCCATCCTCACACCGGCGGCGAAAATCGTGAAAGGCTACGAGAAGATCGAGGCCGGCATGCCCGTGTATTCGGGCGTGCTCAACGACGCGCAAATCGAGTCGCTGATCCTCTTCATCAAGACGCTCAAATGAAACCAGCGAATCTTCGCGAACACCTTCCGGGTTCTGAACGGGTCCGTTCGTCGCACGAAAAAATTGGTAGTGGCTCAATTTGCAGGTGTAGAGGCGGCTCTGTCGCGCGTTGGCGACGTGCCGCCTGTGGCCAAGCAAAGGCGGCCCGTCCAGCGGACAGAGCCGCCTCTACAACGCTCGTTCTCAAACTGAGCCACTACAAAAAAATTCAGCGTTTGGTGTTCCACGTTGTCATCTTCGCCACCGTGCTCGCGCACGTCGCGCATGCGGAACCGAACATCATTCGCGACCTCGAGTTTGCGCAGGTTGGTGACCAATCGTTGAGGCTCAACCTGCACCTTCCGCCGGCAGGAGTTCCCGTAAAGAAGCCGCTCATCGTCTATGTCCACGGCGGGGCATGGCGCGCCGGGTCGAAAAGCGACATGCCGCTGGTGAAGTTGGTGGCCCAAGGCTTCGCGGTGGCGAGCGTGGATTACCGGCTCTCGACTGTGGCGCCTTTCCCCGCGCAGGCGCACGACATCAAAGCCGCGATCCGCTTCCTCCGCGCGCGCGGCAGCGATTATCAGATCGACGCCTCCCGCATCGCGATTGCCGGCAGTTCTGCTGGCGGGCACCTCGCTGCTTTGGTGGGTGTGACGAACGGCGTGGAGGAACTCGAAGGAATCGTCGGCGAATACCTCTCCGAATCAAGCGCGGTGCAGGCGATCATCAGCCTCTACGGCGCATCGAATCTCGAAAGCATTCTCGGCCAGAGCACGCCGCGTGGGCTCGGCGTTCGCATCCCCGCGCTGCAACTCTTGCTGGGCGGCCAGCCGACGGATCAGCCGAAACTCGCGCGCCTCGCCAGCCCGGTCGCCCATATCGACGCGAGCGATCCGCCGCTTCTGCTCATCCACGGCGATGCCGATCCGCAGATGCCTTTCGAGCAATCGCTCGAATTGCAGCGGGCCTACGAAGCCGCGAAGCGGCCGGTGCAACTCGAAGTGATCCACGGCGGCAAGCATGGCGGGTCGGAATTCTACGACGACGCCCGCAGCGAGTTGATGGTGCGTTTTCTGGAAGCTTCGGGGACACGCTGATCGGGCTCCGTCTTCTGCCTTCCACCGAGCCCGACATCCGGCAGACTCCGGTTCGATGCCGGCACGCCCCACGTCTGTCCGCCACTGGATCATCACCGCCACGACGCTGGCGGCTTTCCTCATGTATCTGGACCGCGCGTGCCTCGCGTGGATGCTGGACTCGCACTCCTTCAAGGCGGACATCCCGCTGAGCAAGGATCAGGCGAACACCTTGAAGAGCGCCTTTTTCTGGGCCTATGCGCTCGCGCAGGTGCCCGCCGGCTGGCTCGCGGAGCGGTTCGGCAAGCGCATGCTGATGACGGTGCTGATCCTGTTGTGGAGCGGCTTCACCGCGCTCACGGGATTTTCCAACGGACTCCTGATGCTCTTCGTGGCGCGCATCGGCTGCGGACTGGCGGAGGCGGGTGCATATCCGATCAGCGGGAGTCTGCTGAGCCGTTGGGCGCATTTCAATTGGCGGGGTTTCTCCAGCGGCATCGTGTCGCTCGGAGGGCGGCTAGGCTTCGTGCTCGCTCCGCTTATCACGGTGAAGATCATCCTGCTCGGGGGGAGCTGGCGCTGGGCCGGTTGGTCGTATGGCTTCGTAGGCCTCGCCGTCGCGTGGATTTTCTGGGTCACCTTTCGCGAGACTCCGGCGACGCATCCGCGCTGCAACGACGCCGAGCGCACACTGCTCGACGAGGGTCGCGAGCCTTCGGGCGATTCGGCGGCGGTGACGCACCGTCGCTTTCCATGGCGCGCGGTGCTCACGGACCGGAGCCTGTGGTTGATGTGCGCCTACCAGATGCTGACGAACTTCGGCTGGGCCTTCGTCATCAATTCGATGTCGAGCTATCTGCGAGACGTCCGGCATCTCAGCGAAACGATGAATGGCTACATCTCCACGCTGACGCTTTTCATTGGGCTCTTCGGCCTGCTGTTGGGTGGTCTGGTGACTGATCTGCTGACGCGAAAATTTGGCCTGCGCCTCGGTCGCCTTCTGCCGCTCTCGACCACGCGCTTTGTTTCCGCGGGCATGTGCCTCGCATGCCTCTGGGTGCAGAATCCGTGGATGCTCGCGGTGTGCCTCGGTCTCATGGTCTTCTCCACTGACTTCGGCCTGCCGGCCGTGTGGGCGTGGGCGCAGGATGTTGGGGGACGCAATGTCGCGCCCATTTTCGGTTGGGCAAATATGTGGGGCAACTTCGGCGCGGCGCTGCAGGCCAATCTCGCCGGCTGGTTGCTGGCGACCTTCGACAAGAATGGCGACCAGCACGTATTGTTCATCGCCTGCGCCGTGGCCTTCACGCTGGCCGGCGTGCTCTCCTTCGGCATCAACGCCGCGAAAAAAGTGGAGAACGCGTAGGGCGCGTGCGGTTGGGCGGGGCGAGGGCTGAGGTAGGGAAGGCACGCCGAGCCTTCCGTGATTTTCGGGGAACCCTCGGCGAGGCTTCCCTACCATCGCGCTATTTCAAATGCTCGCGCAGGAAGCGGAGGAAGTTGCCTTGCATGATGCCGTCGATGTCTTCCTGCGCGTAACCGCGCTGGGCGAGGAGCGGTGCGAGCGTTGCGAGGTCGGCGATGCTGTCGAGGTCCATCGGCGTCTGTTCGGTGCCGAAGCCGCCGTCGAGATCGGTGCCGATTCCGACGTGCCGCGCATTCCCGGCGAGTTGGCAGATGTGGTCGATGTGCTCGCAGATTTTCTCGATCTTTAAATTGAAGTCCTGCGGCTTTGATCGCCGGTGTGCCCAGCCGTGGACCATCATGATCGCATCGAACGCCATGCCGATGACCGCACCGCGCTCGACCAGCACCTTGATCTGATCGTCGGTGAGTTGCCGGTTCCAGTTCGCGAGCGCTCGGCAGTTGTGATGACTCGCCCACACCGGCCCGGAGTAATGCCCTAGCGCATCCCAGAAGCTCTCGTCGCAGAGATGCGTGACATCGAGAATGATGCCCAGCCGCTCCATCTCCTTCAGCAACTCGCGCCCTTTGGGCGTGAGCGGTCCGGCGTCGTCGGTGCCGTGGCCGTAAATGCCCGGCCCGTAATGCACCGGTCCGAGCGCGATCAATCCATCGACGCGCGACTTTTCCAAATGCCGCCAGCTCAGGATCGAGTCCGCGCCCTCGAGGCTCAGCAGGTACCCGACGGGAAGCGTCTTCGCTTCCTCCGCGGTCGCGCTTTGCCAGCGCGCTGCGTGGGCTTCGACCTCCGGCCACGTGCGGAGTTGCAGCATCTCGCCGCAATCTTCCATCGCGCGATAATACGCGAGCTGCCCCTGCGTCTGCGCCCACGCCTGCTCCGGACTGCGCCAGCCGGGGAGATTGTGAAAGCGCGGCGAGTAGCGGGCGATCTGCGTGGCCACGATGATGCCAAAACGTCCGCGCCGCAGCTCGGGAAAACAGACGGTGTTGCGCGAACGGTGCCGCTCGCCGTCGGGCGCGACGAACTGCGAGTTGAGTTCGCAGCGGCGGATATTTTCCTGCGTCCAGCGCTGGTCGCGATTGAACTCCATCGCGTTCATCGAGATGTCGAGATGGCAGTCGAAGATGAGGCGGGGTGTGCTCATGGGTTGAAGAATGAATCAGGAAAGCAGAAAAGGCCCGTCAAAGCGTCTCAGCCATGGACTTTTCCGAATGCCTTTGGAACGGCTCGCAGTCTTTCCAGCAAGGTGGCAGTGACTTACATCACCGTCACTTAGAAGACCCTTAAGTCTGATTATGAACTGATTCATGGGGGATTAGCTAACTCTGTGGCGAACCTTGTCGGCGAATTGATCCCGGACGGGATAAGATAGGCGGCGGCTGGGCGGTTACTTGAATTTGTCGGCCTTGTCCGGCTCCTCGATGAATGTTCCGATCTGGACGTTCGTTGCCTTGACGTTCCCGGCGTTCTCATCGCGTCCCTTCTGGCCAGGCGGCACGTCCTTCGGATAGAGTCGGTTCTACACATCGCGGTCGGAATTTTGCTTGAACGCAAACCGCTCGAACCGCGGCGCGAGCAGGTGGTGAATGGCGAACGTGACAAGATATGCGAAGGCGCAGATGAGTAGCAGACCTCCGTAAGCGCCGCTCTCGTCGCCGCGTGCTTTGAACATGTCGAGCTTGTAGCCGCAGTAGAGCGGAAAGATCATCCCGCCGATTGCGCCCGCGAGCCCGCCCAGGCCTGTCACGGATGCGACCGCCGACTTCGGGAACATGTCGGAGACAGTCGTATAAAGGTTCGCGGACCAGGCCTGATGCGCGGCGCCCGCAAGCGCGATGAGCAGCACGGCGGGCCAGACGCCTACATGCGTCGCGGCCATCACCGGCACCACGCAGCACGCGAAGACGAACATCCCCGTCTTGCGCGCGCGGGTCACGGTCCAGCCGCGCTGGGCGAGATAGCCAGTTATCCAGCCACCCAGGACACTTAGGACAGTAATGATGGCATAGATAGTGACCAACTTATCCCAGCTCTTCTTAATATCTAAGTGGTAAGTCTTCTTAAAGAAATCCGGCAGCCAGATAAGAAAGAACCACCACACCGGATCGGTGACGAACTTCGCGACAAGGAACGACCAAGTCTGCCGGTAACGCAGCAGACTACCCCACGGCACTTTGGCCACGTGCTCCTCGCGATCGCTCTCGATGTGCTCGCGCTCGGCAGCGGTGAGCGTCGCGATTTTCTCCGGCACGTTGTAGAACGGAATCCAGAAGAGCAGCCACAGAAAGCCCGCCACACCAGCAAGGACGAAGGCCATGTGCCAGCCCCATGTGAGCGCGACCCACGGCACGATCGCCGGTGCGATGATCGCGCCGACATTTGAGCCGGAGTTGAAAATGCTCGTCGCCAGCGCGCGTTCCTTCCGCGGAAACCAGAGCGCGACCGCTTTGATCGCCGACGGAAAATTTCCGCCTTCGCCGAGACCAAGACCGATGCGGGCGGTGATGAATCCGCCGACGCTGCCGACGAGCGCGTGCGCCATCGCCATCACGCTCCACGCGGCGATCGAAATCGCGTAGCCGACCTTTGTGCCGAAGCGATCCACGAGCCAGCCGAAGATCAGCAGGCTCACGCCGTAAGCGCCCTGGAACGCTGAGTTGACGAGGCCAAACTGCGAGTCGGTCCAGTGAAGTTGTTCGTCGAGGATCGGCTTGATGAGCGAGAGGATTTGCCGGTCGATGTAGTTGATCGTCGTCGCGAAAAAGAGCAGCGCGCAGACGATCCAGCGGTAGTGGCCGACGTGCGGAGGATGGCCCGCCAGGACGGCTGCCGGAACGAGGTCAGCAGTCGCGGCGGCGCCCTGCGGGACCGTGAGATCATTGGCGGCTGCGTCGCGCGAGGAGTCGGATGGATTCGTATTCATTTCTTTTTCTTCGCGGGCTCGATGTTGACGTTTTCCAAAGTGAGCGAGCCGGCGTGCTTGAGGACATCCGCGCCCTCGACACCGCCGAACGTGCAGTCTTTCAACCGCACGCCTTCGATCACCGCGCCGGGAAATGCGGTGACGACCGCGACGCTGCCGCTCGATGCGCTGGTCACGTTTTCGATGCGCACATCGCGCAGCACGGGCTTGTGCGGGCCGTTCGCGCCTTCCTCGTAATCGAACTCGATCGACAGCACCGCTCTCGCGATGCGCCCGATCGTCACGTTGCGGACGTGGATGTTCTCGATCACGCCTCCGCGCACCGCGTTCGACTTGAAACGAAACGCGCGTTCGAGATTCGGACTGTCCATCGTGCAATCGGACACGAAGACATTGCGCACGCCGCCCGAGACTTCACTGCCCATCGTCACGCCGCCGTGGCCGTCCTTCATCGCACAGCGGCGGATCACGATGTTTTCACTCGGCACGCCAACGCGCCGCCCATCGTTGTTGCGTCCGCTCTTGATCGCGATGCAGTCGTCGCCGGGTTCAAAGACGCAATCCTCAATGAGCACGTCGCGACAACTCTCCGGGTCGCACCCATCGTTATTTGTGCCGAGGCTGCGCACTGTCACGCCGCGCACCGTCACGTTCGTGCAAAGCACCGGATGAATTTCCCACATCGGCGAGTTGATGATTGTCACACCTTCGATGAGCACGTTCTTGCAGCGATAAGGTTGGATGAAGTTTGGCCGCAGAAAATGGCCATCGCCATACACGCGCTCCGCGACTGGCGTGCCGTCGGCGCCCTGCTGGTCAAGCTTTGAGCGTGCTGCCACCTGCCAGGTCGGCGTGCCCGTCTCGCGATTGTTCCATGCCCACCACGTTTCCCAATTCGCCGAGCCGTCGAGCGTGCCCTTGCCCGTGATGGCCACATTTTCCTGCTCGAACGCGTAGATGAGCGGTGAGTAATTCATGCACTCGATCCCCTCGAAGCGCGTGAGTACCAAGGGCAGATACTTCGTGGGCTCCGGGCTGAATCGCAGCGTCGCGCCGGCAGCGAGGTGAAGGTTCACATTGCTCTCCGAATGCACCGCACCCGTGACCCACAAGCCTTCCGGCACTACGACCTGTCCGCCACCTGCCGCGTGACAGGCGGCGATGGCTTTGGCGATTGCCGCGGTGCAATCTGCGCCGGGCATGGCACCGAAATCGGAAATCACGAAAACACGTTGAGGAAATTCCGGCGCCTTGATGCGAGCTACAATTTTCACCGATGCATCGGCGGCGGGCGATTCCGCGAATGCCGATCCGGGTGCCTTGACGACGAAGGCCAGCGCGGCGAAGGCAAGGGAATCGATGCGAGGGGGAAACAACATCGCCATTCAACATGGCGACCGGAGGCTTTTCGCACAACGCTGCTTTCGGCATTGCGTATCTATAAAACGGCATTGCTCGGTGTGTGCATTGCAACGACTCACAATGCAGGAAGCGGTGATTTCAGGCGCGCCGTTTTCCATCAGCCAGAAATAGTTTCCGTGGAAGATTGCGTGTCATCCTTCGACTGCGCTCCGCTCAGGAAGACACGCGATGTGGAAATAGTTTTTGGCAGTTGCTCTAATCAATTTGCCGCGACTGCCTGTGAACGAAACAATCATCTTTCAAAATGTCACCGGGAACCTCTTCCGTCGTCACCTCCAGCCGATTTTTGGCTCGTAGCCTCCGGCTCGGGATTGCCCTGCTCGCGCTGGCGGGAGCAAGGATAGCCCATGCGGATCTCGCGCTCCTCGAGCACTGGCCGAGCGGCGGAAACATTTGCACGGACGCACCGCTGCGGCTGACCTTCGACAAACCGCCGGTGCTCGGAAGCACGGGCAAGATCGAAATTTGCCGCGAATCGGATGGTCAGCCGGTCGAGACCATTACCCTCGGCGAGACACAATATGTGGATCGCTTTGGAGTAAGTGGCGGGTTCTTGTTACGTTACGAACCAGTGCGCATCGAGAGTATGAAGGTAACGATCCGCTTGCGTGCGCACTTACTCGGCAACGGTGAGTCATACTTCGTGCGCATCGAGCCCGGTGTCTTCAAAGACTTCGCTGGTATCACAGTTGGTTGGAAGTTCACCACGAAGGCCGCGCTCGCTCGCAATCCCGATCGAGTCGTTGTCGCTGCAGATGGCAGCGCCGACTTTTGCACCGTGCAAGGAGCAGTGGATCAGATCGAACCGCACCGCACGGTACCGGCTACGATCTTTATCCGCAAAGGCCGCTATGAAGAACTCGTGCGCGTCGGGCGCGAGCGGCGCCACGTGCATCTCGTCGGCGAAGATCGCAAGGGTACGGTCATCGCGTGCACGAATAACGACAAGCTCAACCCCGGATGGATTCAGCGCGCAGTGTTCGGTGTCGAGGGCGATGACTTCGTGCTCGAAAACCTGACCGTCCAAAACACGACGCCTTACAAAGGCTCCCAAGCCGAGGCCGTGTATATCTATGCCGAGCGTTGCGTTCTGCGAATCGCAGATTTTCTCAGCTTCCAGGACACGCTCAACTTGAGCGGCAGCGTTTATGTCAGTGGCTGCACCATCGAGGGTGACGTCGATTACGTGTGGGGTTATGGCAGCGCATTCTTTGAGGACTGCGAATTGCGCACGATGCACGACGGCTACATCGTGCAAACTCGCAACTCAGCGGGAAAACCCGGTTACGTCTTTCTTAATTGCAAGCTCACCGCGGCACCGGAGGTCAAACGTTGCTGGCTCGCACGCATCGAAACGGCCAGTTTTCCCGGAAGCCATGTTGCCTTCATCCATTGCCAAATGGGCGCGCACATTGCCGCCGCCGGTTGGCAAGTAACTTGTCCGGCAAGCACCGCGCTGCGCTTTGCTGAGTTCCAGAGCACCGATCTCGCCGGTCATGCGCTGGATGTGACAACGCGTGATCCTGCCGCCAGGCAACTGACCGAGCAGGAAGCCGCCGAACAGTCCGCGGCCGCAAAGGCGCTTACACCGACTTACCAAAAGACATAAGCCGATTGATACTATCTCACGATTCTTCGGGCGGTATTTGAGGAAGGACGGAATGACGGAATTTTTCTAACTTATGGAATGAACTGGCGGGGCTTCGGCCTTCCGTCATTTGGTTAAATTCCGTAATTCCGTCTGCCTTTTCCGACAGCGTCAGCTTAACGCCGTAAGATGATATGATACCGAACGCCTTTGAAAAGCGGTCGTCGGAGGGCGGAGCTCCTGCGACGCCGAAACCCACTCGCGGAGGTCGGCGTTAGTGGGATCAGTGTGGGGTTGTAGCGGCGGTATGACCGCCGACTGAAGCTACTGCGCACGTTCACGGCGGTCATAGACCGTCGCTACATTTCGTCTTTCGCCAAAATGAGACGCTACTAGGTCGGCCTCGGCGTCGCCGAAACAAGCCGTGAAAGCTATGACCGCTGAGCGCGGCGGAGGGTGAAATCGACCTGAAGGCCGTTGGGCTGCCGATTTTTCACTGAGACGCTGCCACCGCAGGCTTCGATGCAGCTTTTAACGATGGCCAGGCCGAGGCCGGTTCCGCCGGTTTCCCGAGTCCGCGCGGCTTCGGGGCGAAAGAACGGATCGAAGAGCCGATGCAGCGCTTCCTCCGGCACACCGGGTCCGCAATCCTCGACGGAAATGACGACGTCCGGCCCGCTCTCGACTGCTGAGACGGTGATCGGACCGGTGACGCCACCCTTGTTACTGCGAACGGGACGGTAGGAATATTTTTGCGGACCATCTTTGCCGCCGTCGGCGGGTGACGGGTTCGCATAGCGCCGCGCATTGCGCACAACGTTGCCGAGGGCGCGGGCGAGCAGGTCCGGCTCGGCGAGCGCGGTGAGCCCGCCAGAGATATCCACGACGACTTCGCCGCTGTCCTGTGTTTCGCGGGCGACGACACGGTAGGCGAGTTCGGCCAGAGCCACGGGCTTGAGTTCCACATTTTTTCCGCCTACGCCGGCTTTGGAAAAGGAGAGCAGTTCATTGACCAGCGAAGACATCTGCCTCAGCTCCTCGCGCACATCGGCGACGTAGCTGTGCTGCGTCTCGTCGGCGCGCTGATCGAGGATGCTGAGTGCCATCTCCATGCGTGCCAGCGGTGAGCATAGTTCGTGGGCGATGTCGCCGAGGAAGCGTTTCTGGCCGGTGAAAAACTCGCGCAGCCGTCCAGCCATGTGATTCAGCGCCGTGGCGAGGCGGCCGAGTTCGTCGGCACGCGTGGTGTGGACCGTGGTGTCGAATCGGCCCTGCGCGATCGCTTCGGCGGTGCCAGTCATCTGGCGCAAGGCGCGCGTGATGCCGCGGACGAGTGGCAGCCAGAGGAGGACGGACACCGCGAGCACGACGGCGGCACCGATGATCCACGGCTTCACGTCGAAGAGCAGCCCATTGCCGCTCAGCGATGGCGTGGCGACGATGAGGGTGCAGCGCATCGGTTGATGATTCTGGCGATCGGGCACAGGCACGCGGATCAAGACCCAGTAAAGCGCCGGCTGGGTGGTGTGGAGAATCGATTTGGGGAAGCCATTTGACGGGAGAGGCATGCCCGAGGGCGGTGGTTCCGGGGGTGGATTTCCCGGCGACGGGGAATCGCGCCGACTTTCCCGCGATCCGCCTTGGAGCAAGGCCTTGCGCGGAGCCGTGATTCTTTCGATCACGGCCGCAGGCGGCTCCGCGATCTCTCCAGCGAGCCGGCTGCCGTCATTGCGATAAAGCGCGACCTGCACTCGATAGGCGTCCGCGCTGCTCTGGAGGACGGCGGGCCAGTTGGCGGGCGGGCGCTCGTTCAGTTGCACGACGACGACTTCGGCCATGGCCTGCAATCGCTCGTTGGCCGGACCGGCGAGCAGCGAATCCAGTCCCAAGCGGAATTGCGCGCGGACAAAAATCCATCCCACGATGCCGAGGAAAGCGAGATTGACGAAGAACCAAACGAGGATCTTCGCCGAGAGCGGAAAACGGATCCAGCGGACCGGAGCGGAAGGCGCTGGTGAATCAGAAGACATCGGTGCGGGGATCGATGAGCATGTAGCCAGCGGTGCGCACCGTCCGGATGAAGCGCGGAGTCTTGGGGTCGTCGCCGAGCTTTTTCCGCAGCGCGGAAATGTGGACGTCGATGGAGCGATCGAAGACTTCGTAGTCGCGGTCGCGGATTTCTTCGAGCAGATGATCGCGCGTTTTCACGCGACCCTTGGCGCGCGCCAGCGAGAGCAGCAATTCGAACTCAACTGGCGTCAGCACGAGCGGATGATCGCCAAGCGCGGCGGTCCGCGCCGCGGGCAGGATGCGCAGCGTGTCGATCACAATCTCGGCGACGTCATTCGCGGCGGGCGACGCTGCTGCCCGCGTCGTGCGGCGGGTCACCGCGCGCAATCGGGCAAGCAGTTCGCGCGACGAAAAGGTTTTCGGGAGATAATCGTCGGCACCGATTTCGAGGCCGACGATGCGGTCCGCCTCGTCGCCACGCGAGGTGAGCATGAGGACCGGGACATCGCTCTTGTGGCGGATTTGTTTCAGCACCTCGAAGCCGTCTAGCCCCGGCAGCATCAGGTCGAGGATCACCGCCTGCCATTGCTCAGCCGTCGCGCGCTCGACGCCTTCCGGGCCAGTGTGGACGGCGCTCACTTCATAGCCAAGCGGGTGGAGATAGTCGGTGATGAGCCGGCAGAGCTTGCGGTCGTCGTCGATGACGAGGAGGCGCGGGCGGTCGGAGGCAGCGGGCGGGTTCATGGGTTTGGAAGCCAGTCAGGCAGAGTACTGGTTTGGGGCGATGGCGGTGGAAAGATTTACACTTCCTTAACAAAATAGCGGGTCCATGCTCATTCACGCTTAACAAAGCGACGACACGTTTGAATTCCGTGGCGAGAAGATCGCCGCGGACAAACTCATGAAAGCTTCGCTCTTTTTTTCCACCGTTGCGGTCGCTTTTGTATTCACGGCTGCTCCGCTCCGTGCCGACGAACTGCATCCTGCCGCCGCGTCAGCGGACATGCAGGCGCTCGTGGCTCAGTTGCTCCAGGCTGTCACTGCGGCGCCGAGTGAGCCGGCGCCGGTTCTGGCAGCAGCGCCCGCTGGCGCAGTGGCGCCGGTCCCGAAGGCGATTCCGCGCGCGACCAGCAGCCTCCAGACTGGCCGGCTGATGAACGGAAGTCTCCGCACCGCCAGCCTGGCGCCGTCGGCACCTCTCGGCGGCCGTGGCATGACGGGTGGTGTCGCCCGCCTGAACGACGAGGACTGGCGTCTCCTCTTTCCCGTCAAGCAGCCCTGACCAAAACCCACGCGCTCCATTTTCCTCCGCTCGGCAACTTCCCACCAACCCACCAAACCCATGAAAATAAGAACCCTCCTCCTCACTCTGGCCGTCGCCTTCCCGGTCGCTTCCAGCTTCGCCCAAGGCCCGGGCCGACCGCCCGGACCGCCACCGGGGAAGGGTCCGCAGCAACCCGACGGGCAGCGCCCGAAAGGCCAGGATGGCCAGCGCCCGGATCGCGGTCCGCAAGATCCTGGCGATCATCCTCCCGGCCCGATGGCGGTGCCGCCGCTGCTTCACGCCCTCGATACGGACGACGACGGAATCATTTCCGCGGACGAGATCAAGAATGCGCCCGCTTCGCTCGCCACGCTCGACAAAAATGGTGACAAGCAAATCACGCCCGACGAATTGCGCCCGCCGCATCCGGAACAGGGCGGTGGAAAGAAAGGCAACGGCGATCAATCGCAAAAAAAGGCGGATGGCGATAAGCCCGACAAGAAGGCTGCAGACTGGCCCTTTGCCAAAGACAAGACCGGGAAAACCGACGATCAGGCAATCGCTCCAAAGGCCGGTGGTGACCAAGGCGCCAAGGGCACCAAAGTGGCCAAGGGAGACAAGCCGCAGGGTCCGCCGCCTTCGACGCTCCTGGGCGCTCTGGATACGGATCACGACGGAATCATCTCCGAGGAGGAAATCGCGAAATCGTCTGACTCGCTGTTGAAACTCGACAAAAATGGCGACGGCCAACTTGGGCCGCGCGAGTACAACGCACCGCCGCAGGGTGGTCCGAAAGAAGTCGCGCCGAAACCCGCCGAATAGACAGCCTGAAAGTCACAAGTTCCAACACGCGCCCGTGCAGCGGAGTCGAACTCGCTGGCGGGCGCGTTTGGCGTCTGGAGCGGCCAGAAAATTCGCCTTGCTCGCAGCGCGGCGCTCGCTTACACCGTCCGCTCGGGCAAGGAGCAAATGCCACCTGCCCCTTTGCCAGAACGCCTTCGCAAGCGCGGCGATGCCGGAGCCGGAACCGGCGGATTTATCCGCGGGACGACCAAGAAAATTGCGAACCCGAAGTTTAAAATACTGCGCGAGTGTCTGCTCCACACCCGCGCGGAAAGGAAAGCCTCCCTATTCAAATACAGAACCGTGTTAATGGTCGAATCCGCGCCCGCGAGGTGCGTGTGATCCTCGCGTCCACCGGCGAACAACTTGGCGTGATGAAGTTGTCGGACGCCATCCGCAGGGCGCAGGAACTCGGCCTCGACCTTGTCGAAGTCGCCGCCAACGCCAATCCTCCCGTCTGCCGAATCGTCGATTTCGGCAAATTCAAATACGAAGCGGCGAAGCAGGATAAAGAGAAGAAGAACACCGGCAGCAAGCTCAAGGAGATCAAGTTCCGGGTGAACATCGATGAGCACGATTACGTGACGAAATTGCGGCACGGCGAGGAGTTCCTCGACAAGGGAAACAAGGTGCGCGTGCAGTTGCAATTCCGCGGACGCGAAATGGCCCACCAAGAACTCGGCATGGCGCTAATGGGTCGTGTGAAGACCGATCTTTCGGGCATGGCTCAGGTCGAGATGGAGCCGAAACTTATGGGCAAAAGTGTGACGATGACACTCGCGCCGCTACCCGCGAACAAGCGCAAGCGCCACTTCTACAGCGATCACGATTTGCCGCCGCTCGAGGATACCGACAAAGACGAAGACGACGAATAAGTCGTCGCGCTGGAGCGTACCTGGTGCGGGGATGGTGAAGCGTTCTGCGCGCTTGTTGCGACCAATGTCCCGGCGGTTTCGCGCGGCTCGGAGAAGAGTGCATTTATCGATGCGGCCAGACACGCGGTGAGCACGGCCCACGGCAGCAATAGCCATGGCCCCCATGTGCCGATCGACGGTTGGATGAGCAAGCCCTGATTCCAAGGCATCCCGCCAGAGATACTGTTGTAAAAGGCGAACAGCCCCACGGATGAAGCGGCCGTGACCGCGGCGTACCAGCGTTCCGAACGCAGCAGAAGGAACGGCGCGATCCAGAGCAGATATTGCACGCCGAAGCCGGGGGCAAAGACCAGGAAGAACAAAAACGCCAGCGCGAGCGTGGAAAAGAGCGCGTCTGCCGGCTCCGCGCGCCCCCGCCACGCGAGCACGAGCACGCTACCGATGACGAGCGCTTTCAACGCGAGGATGACGGTCGTCTGCGCTGCGCTGTACGGCGGCGAGGCCCGGAAAAAATCAGCCATACCCGTCATCCGAAGCAGGTAGGTGAAACCCCACCAGCCCCAGATGCTATTCTGCGCGAGCACTTGCTTCACAAAAGGCCCCGGCACCACGCACAGCGGCACGATCCAGCCGGCCAGCGTCGTGGCGACTGCCGCGCCGGTGAAGGGCAGTGCCTTGCGCCGATGCAACCAATAGAAGAAGAATACCGGCGCGACGAGCAGCGGGATGATTTTCACCTGACAGGTGAGCCCAAGAAGCAGCCCCGCCCAAGCCGGACGCCCGCGCACGCACGCCACTGCGGTGAGCATGACGCCGAGGACGATGAAAGGATCAAAATTTCCGTGGTAGCCGGAGATCATGAAGGACACAGGGCTGGCGGCGAAGAGCGCGACCGCCCACCACGCAGGCCGGCCTGTCTTGCGGCGCAGCCAGAGAAGGAGAAAAAAAGTCGCGAGTTCCGCGGCGATGCCGGGCAGCCGGATCAGGCGGGAGATCACGCGTCCGTGGCCGTCGGCCCAATTCCAAATCAGCCCGAGATATTCCGTGAGTAACGGCGGGTGATTGTAGATGGGCACTTCGCGATAGACGGCCGCGACGCCGCGATCGGCGATGACGTGGCCGAACTGCGCAAAAAATGCGACGTCCGCGGTTCCGATCGTCGTCCACGCACAATAGACCTTGGCCGCCGTCGCGAGGAGCGCGAGGGCGAGGACGAGAAGTTCGGGTTTCTTCATGGGCGGCTCCCTGTCTAAGCAGGCGGCGTGCAGGCGGAGGACTCGACTTGTGAATCTTCTTTCCGCCAGGCTTGTGCGCCGAGGAAGGAGACGAGCGTCAGCCAGGGGAGATTGGTCCACGCGACCCATTGTGGAAGAATCTCGGCGGTGGAAATGCCGCGGTTCCACGGCAACCCGTGCGAGATCGTCGTGTAAAAGACGAAAAGGAAAACCGCGCTCGCCGCCGTGATGGTCGCATACCAGCGCGGTGCATGGAGGAGGAGCACGGGCGCAAACCAGACGAGATACTGTGCGCCGACGCCGGGTGCGAAGACCAAGAACACCGTCCAGATGACGCAGAGCGTCGAGTTCAGCGCGTATGCCGGAAGCTCGCGTCGCCGCCAGCCGAGCCACAGGGCCGCACCGACGATCACCGCTTTCAACGCGCCCATGACCGCGAGTTGCCACGTCGTGAGTCCTTGAAAACCGACGGGCGCAAACGGCGTCCAGCCCGTCACGTGTAGCCAGTACGTGAAGCCCCAGCTTCCCCAGTTGCTGTTGTAGCCGAGGACATTGTGGAGGAACACATCCGGCATCGCGAAGAGCGGAGCGGACCAGCCGAGAAGGATCGCGCCGGTCGCGATGCTGAGGAACGCCGCGCCGCGCCCTCGTGCGAGCCAGAAGAAAAAGAAGGCGGGCGCAAGAAGCAGCGGGATCACTTTCACCTGACAAGCCAGGGCGAAGAACAGCGCGCACGCGACCACGCGGTCGCGCATGCACTCCCGCACCGCGAGGAGCAGCAGCCACGCGAGCACAGAGTCCACGTTGCCGTGAAAGCCGGAGACCATGAAGTTCACAGGGCTGAGCGCGAATAGTCCCAACGCCCACCAAGGCGGCTGGCCGGATTTTTCTCGCAGATCGAGCAGCACACGCACCGCGAGGAAGTCCGCGACGATGCCCGGCAATCGGAGCAGCAAATTGAAGGCGAAGCCGTTGCCGATTGCGTAAGCCAGCGCGCAGTACCAGCCGGTGAGCGGCGTGTGATTGAACTCCGGCGTCGCCCGGTATTGCGCGAGCAGACCGTGCTCCCAGATGAACCGGCCGAAGTTGTAGAACGCGTCGGCGTCGTTTGTGCCAGAAGTCGTCGCGGCGCAATACAGCTTCGCCCCGAGCGCGAGCAGCGCCGCGAAGAGAATGGCCGTGCGCGGTTTCATGCGAGCCGTGAGTTAACACGCCCCGCGCGTGAACGCGATGCAGGTCAGGCGGGACGCGCTTCCGCCGCAAACTCAACCTTCACCGGGGCGAACCGGACCTGCTTGGCGAGGAACGCCACGAGCACCAACCACGGCAGGATCAGCCAGCCGACCCACTGCGCCGCCGTCGAGTGGACGGTGAAGCCGGTATCCCACGACAGACCTTTTGAAATAACGGTGTAGAAAGCAAAGAGCGCCACGCTGCTCGCCGCCGTCAGCGCCGCATACCAGCGCTCCGTCGCGACGAGGAAACACGGCGCGAGCCACACGAGGTACTGCGCGCCGAAGCCCGGCGCGAAGACGAAAAACACCGCCCACACCAGCGTGAGCGTCCGGAAAATCTCGACCCGTTCCACCTTCCGCCGCTGCCAGGCCAGCGCGAGGACCACTACGACAATCAGCAACTTCAGACCCTGCATGATCGCGGCTTCCGTGGGCGTCGTCTCATCAAAGGTGATGCCTTGCAAAGCCGGTAGTCCTGTCATCCGCAGGCCGTAGGTGATCCCCCACACGCCCCAAATGCTGCTGTAGCCGAGCACGTTTTTCAAAAAGACCGTTGGGATGGTGAGCAGCGGGTATAACCAGCCGATGAGGACCGTGAGGATCGCCGGGATGGAAAAGCGCAGCGCCTTTCGCTGCTGCCACCACAGAAAAAAGAACACGGGTGCGACGAGCAACGGGATGATCTTGATATTGCACGCCAACCCGAGGCACAGGCCGCAGAGTGCCGGGCGGTTCGCGGCGCAGGCCACCGCTGCGAGCAGAATGCTCAGAGCCATGACTGAATCGACGTTGCCGTGATAACCCGAAACCATGAAGGCGACAGGGCTCGCGGCAAAAAGCGCGAGCGCCCACCATGCCGGACGGCCGGTCTTTTCGCGGAGCCAGAGCAGCGCGAGCACAGCGAAGAAATCCGCGAAGATCGCCGGCAGCCGCAGATAAAAGGCGAAGAGCCGCTGCTCGCCGCCGGAGAGTCGCAGCGCCGCTTCCGAGAACCAGCCGACGAGCGGCGTATGGTTGAAGAACGTCGTCGCTTGATACATCGCCAGCAGTCCGTCGTGATGAATGGTGTGCGCGAACTTCCAGAAAAAGACTACATCGCACGAGCCGACCGTCGTCACGGCGCAGTAGAGTTTGGACAGCAGCGCGGCGACCGCGAGCAGGAGCACGAGGAGACGGGGTTTCATTTGGGCGAGTTTGTTTTTAGCAGGGATTGTGCCTTCAGGATTCACATTGCCAGCCTTGCGGCCTGGCACGGAGTGCGGGCATGCTCCCCGCCTTGGAAAAGAGACTCCTCCTTTTCGACATCGACGGCACGCTGCTCACTTCCGGCGGCGCCGGCGAACGCGCGCTCCGGCGCGGCTTCCGCGAGCGCTTCGGGATCGACGACGACTTGGCGACGGTCGAGATCGCCGGCCGCACGGACTCCGGGATCGCCCGCCGCATGCTCGCCGCGCACGGGCTCGAGGAGACGCCGGAAAATCTCACGGCATTCTTCGACGGCTATCTGCACTTCCTCGCCGCTGAACTTCCCGCATCATCCGGACGATTGCTCCCCGGCATTCTGCCGCTGCTCGATGCGCTCAAGGCCCGTTCCGATATCGTTCTCGCGCTGCTCACCGGCAACCTCGAACGCGGCGCGGAACTGAAGCTCACGCACTACGGCGTGTGGAAATATTTTGAGTTTGGCGCGTACGCCGACGATCACCACGACCGCGATCAACTCGGGCACTTCGCACGTTCGCGTGCGGCGGAAAAGCACGGCGTCGAGTTTCCGCCGGAGCGCATCTTCGTTCTCGGCGACACGCCTCACGACATAACGTGCGCCCGCGCCATCGGTGCCAAAGCCATCGCCATCGCCACAGGAAAATTTTCACGCGCTAAACTCGGCGCCTGCGCGCCGGATTTTCTTTTCGACAATCTCGGCGACGTCACGGCGGTACTGGCAGCATTCGGTCTTTGATCAGCCGCGCGGGTTTGCTTTTGCAGCAGGAGCGGATTGGGTATGAAGCAAGTCATGTCCTCCCACGCCGTCTCGCACCGCCGCTCCTTGTCCGCGTGGATGCCCTTTGGCGTCGGCCAGGTGAAGCCGCAGCATTTTCGCGACATGACGAAGATCGTCTGGCAGAACCGCGACAATCTCGGTTACGCGTGGCAGGTCATTAGCAAAGGCGTCTGCGATGGCTGCGCGCTGGGCGTCGCGGGGTTGCACGATTGGACCGTGAAAGGCCCGCATCTCTGCATGACGCGGCTGAATCTACTCCGGCTCAATACGATGCCGGAACTCGACCACCGGAAGCTCGCCGATGCGGCCAACATGGCGCGACTGGACAACCAGCAGCTTCGCCAACTCGGGCGGCTCGCCTATCCGATGCTCCGCGAGCGTGGGCAAAAGGGCTTTCGCCGCGTCTCGTGGGACGATGCGCTCGACCGCACGGCGACTAAAATCCGCGCCAGCGATCCGAAGCGCGTGGCCTTTTTCGTGACCTCGCGCGGTGTGACGAACGAAATCTATTACATGGCGCAAAAAGCGGCGCGCTTCATCGGCACGAACCACATCGACAACGCCGCGCGCCTTTGCCACAGCCCGAGTGGAGCGGCCATGAAGGCCACGCTCGGAGTCGGCGCGAGCACATGCAGTTACAGCGATTGGTACAAAGCGGACGTGGTCGTTTTCTTCGGCTCGAACCCCGCGAACGATCAACCCGTTTCCACAAAATATCTCCACGAAGCGAAGAAGCTCGGGATGAAAGTCATCCTCGTGAACCCGCTGCTCGAGCCGGGCATGAAGCGCTACTGGGTGCCGAGCAACGCCGACTCCGCGCTCTTCGGCACGGATATCGCGGACTATTGGTTTCCAGTCACGCAAGGCGGCGACATCGCTTTCCTCTACGGCACGCTCAAAGTGCTCTTCGAGCGCGGCTGGATCGACGAAGATTTTCTTCGCGAAAAATGTGTCGGCGGTGAGGAATTGAAAACGCGGGTTGCTGCGCTCAGTTGGTCGGAGTTGGAAAAAGGGAGCGGTCTGCCGCGTACGGCGATCGAGGAGTTTGCCGAGCTGCTGCACCGCGCCAAAAACGGCGTGCTCATCTGGAGCATGGGCATCACCCAGCATCCGCACGGCGCCGATGGCGTGCAGATGATCCTCAATCTCGCGCTCACCCAAGGCTGGGTCGGCAGGGACGGCTGCGGCGTCATGCCCATTCGCGGGCACAGCTCCGTGCAAGGTGGCGCGGAGATGGGCGCGTATTCGACGGCTTTTCCCGGTGTGAAATCGGTGACGCCGGAAAACGCCCGCGCGCTCAGCGAGCAATACGGTTTTCCAATACCGGACTGGATCGGTCTCACAACCGTCGAGATGGTCGAAGCCTGCGCTCGCGGTGAGCTCGACGTGTTCTATTGTCTTGGCGGCAATTTCCTCCGCACGCTGCCCGAGCCGGATTACGTCGCCAAGGCGATGGCAAACATTCCGCTCCGCGTCCATCAGGACATCATCCTCACCGATCAGATGTTCATCGAGCCCGAGGGCGACGTGCTCCTGCTTCCGGCGAAGACTCGTTACGAGCAGGACGACGGCGGCACCGAGACGAGCACTGAGCGGCGCGTGATGTTTTCGCCCGAGCTGCCACGCCAGGTCGGCGAGGCGCTTGCCGAATGGAAAATCCTCCGCGAACTCGCCGTGCGCGTGCATCCCGAACGCGCGGCGCAATTTGGCTGCGAAGACGGTTGGAAGATGCGCGAGGAAATCGCCCGCGTCGTGCCATTTTACGACGGCGTTCAGCACCTCCGAAAGACCGGCGACGCCTTTCAATACGGCGGTCCGCACCTGTGCGCGGGCGGCGTTTTTCCGACGAGTGATGGCAAAGCGCACATCTACGCCGTCGATCTCCCCGAGGTCACGCCCCCTGGTTTTTTCCACGTCAGCACGCGGCGCGGGAAGCAATTCAACACGCTCATCTACGCCGAAGTTGATCCGCTCACCGGCGCAAATCGCGACGCCATTTTCATGTCCGGCGACGATGCCGGCGCGTTGCATTTGAAACACGGCGACCGCATCGCGCTCGTGAATGACCTCGGCCGCTACGAAGGCACCGTCTTCATCGCCGACCTCGCGCCCGGCAACCTGCAAATCATGTGGCCCGAGGGCAACGTCATCATCCGCCGCGGTGTCGTGGACAAAGGCGGCGGCGTTCCCGATTACAACGCCCGCGTCCGTATCGAAAAAAGCTAACGACGCGAGCGATGTCCGAAACCGCCTCCATTTTCCTGCGACGCGTCACGGCTGGGAGGGAACCCGAAGAATGCGCCGATGTGGTCGCGGCTGAAGAGCCACTCGAGATTCGCGTGGAAGGCCGCCCGCTCGCTGTGGTCATGCGGACTCCGGGTCACGACCGCGAATTGGCCGCCGGATTTCTCCTCACCGAGGGCGTGATCAAATCTGCGAAAGACCTCTTCGACATCACGGCCTGCATCGCGCCAGGGGCCGCGGGCAAAGGGAATGCGGTCGATGTCGCGCTCGCGCGTCCGGATGCTTTCGATTTTGAAAAGCTCACCCGGCGTGTCTTCACATCGTCGAGCTGCGGAGTGTGCAGCAAGGCGTCGATCGACGCGGTGATCAAGCGCCGCAAGCCACTGCGGGACGATGTGCGAATCGCGGCCGACGTTCTCCTTTCGCTGCCCCGCCGGCTCGCGGCGCAGCAGGAGACATTCAAGCAAACCGGCGGTCTCCATGCGTGCGCGCTCTTCGACGAGACGGGAAAACTGCTCATGCTGCGCGAAGATGTGGGCCGGCACAACGCGCTCGACAAACTCCTCGGCTGGGCGCTGCTGGGAAAACGCACGCCGCTCCACGGGCACCTTGTGCTGCTCAGTGGGCGCGCTTCTTTCGAGATGCTGCAAAAGGCGCACGCCGGCGGAATTCCGGTCGTGGCGGCGATCTCCGCGCCGTCGAGTCTGGCGGTGGAGTTTGCGAGAGAGAGCGGCCAGACGCTGGCCGGTTTTGTCCGTGGGCGCTCGATGAATCTTTACGCGGGCGCGGAGCGGATCACCTGAGCGACTGCTCGGGCGAAGAAACGAGATGGGCAGGTGTGCTTCCCTCCCCGAAATCAGGAGACGATCATCTTTTCCTCGGAGAGCTTGATCACACGGCCTTCCGGATCGCGAAAATTTGTGTAGGGGCCGACGTTGGTGATGATGATCCCGCGGCGGCGCAGTTCGCCGAGCACGCCGTCCCGGTTTTTCAGCGAGAGGTAGAGATGAAAGTAGCTGACCATTTCGCCGTGTTCGCAGCGGCGCACGGTTAGCGGGATGCCCCCGAGATCCATTTCACAGTAGCGATCGGAGCGCTCGCTGAGCACGCGGGCACTGAGGATGTCGATGTAAAAGTCGCGCACCTCTTTCCACCGCTGGGTGAAGATGGTGAGCGAGTAGCACGAGGGATTGGCCGCGACCGCGCCCGTGAGATCGTCGGCCCTCTCGGATTCGTGGTCTGTGGCAAGGTTGGCGAGTGAGATCATGGAATCTTGCATAGCAGCGGGTGTGCCTGAGTTATGATTTCTATGGATTTTACATTCCATAAGATGATTTTCCTTCCCGCCTCCGCGAATTTTCACAGTTGTGCAGACGGTAGTCCTGTCGAGACTGAGCGGGCTTCTGATGCCGCTCCACTCATCGATGAGTCATCGTTTTTGCCCGCGCCTCCCCATGTGTTCTCGACTCAGGTTTTGCCTTGCAGCGCTGCTCGTATTTCTTCTGTCGATCGCCTTGCGCGCGGCGGATTTGCCGTCTGGCGATGCGGTCATTCGCGCGCCTTTCGGCTCCTCCGAGATCGTTGTAAAAACGACCACGCGGCTTGCGGGAGCGATTCATTCGATCACCTGGAAAGGCCGGGAATTCATCGACAGCGCCGATCACGGCCGACAAATGCAATCGGCTTCGTCCTTCGACAACTCGCCGGAGTCTCCGCCCGAAACCTTCAATCCAACGGAAGCGGGAAGTCGCCGAGATGGCGCCGGCCCACTTTCGACGAGTCGTCTCCTCGAAATCAGCTCCGCAGAAAACACCCTGCGCACGCTCACGCAGATGGCCTTCTGGCTCGCGCCGGGTGAACGTTCCGGCGGGCAACTCGCGCGCAACATCCGGTCGCTTTCCGACCATCGGCTGGAAAAGGAAGTACGCATCGGCGCCTCCGGATGGCCGAATATTCTCGATTACACCGCGGCTTATCTCATTCCCAAAGGTGAGCCGCACATCACGGCACAATTCGAGGCGCTCACCGGCTATATGCCCGCCGAGTTTAAGCGCTTCTGGCGGTTTGTCCGCGCGACGGGAAAACTGGAGCCGCTCGACGACGGCCCCGGCGAACAGACCGAACCCCTCGTTTTCGCTACGAGCGACGGCAGCCACGCGATGGGCATCATCTCGCTCGAAACGCCATCGGCGGGCTCGACTGGTCCGACCTATGGACGCTTCCGATTTGCCGCGGAGAAGGTGGTGAAATGGAACTGCGTCTTCCGGGTCCGGGGCGGCGTGCAACCCGGTGCGTATCGCTACAGGATGTTCGTGGCCATCGGCACGCTGGCCGATGTGGAAACGGCGTTCCGCGCGCTGCTCGCGAAACATTGAGCGCGTTTCCTTGACCAAAGAAACGGCCCGTCCCGTAATCACCGCATGGCCTCCCTCACCTCATCCGACCCCGAGCGGACAATCGAATTCGAGTTTGTCCGTGCTACCGAAAACGCCGCGCTCAACGTCATTCACTGGCTGGGGCGCGGGGAAAAGGAAGCGGCGGATGCCGCGGCGTGCGATGCGATCTACGGCGTGTTCGACCTCGTGGACATCGCCGGCGAAGTCGTCATCGGTGAAGGAATCAAGGACAATGCGCCTGGTATTTTTCTCGGCGAGCAGCTCGGCACCTGGCGCGTCGGTTCACCGCGCTTTGACATCGCGCTCGATCCGGTGGACGGCACATCGAACACGGCGAATGGGCTGCCCAACGCGATCTCGGTGATGGCTGCGAGCGAGCGGATGGAAGGCGAAGAACACGCGATGAAAAATCTGCCGACGTTCTACGCGACGAAGATGGCCTACGGACCCGCAGTTGTGGAGGCGATGGCGAAAGGCATGGAGGCGCTGAGCCTCGATGATCCGCTCGAAAAGACGCTGGGCCACCTCGCGGAGGCGCTGGGCAAGCGGGTGCCGGAACTCGTGGTCATGACGCTCAACCGCCCGCGCCATGCGGACATCATCGCGCAAGTTCGCAAATGCGGCGCGGCGCTTCGCTTGATCAGCGACGGCGACATCACGGCTGCCGTCTCACCCTCACTCGCGGATTCCGGAGTCGATTTATATTTCGGCATCGGCGGCTCTCCCGAAGGCATTCTCACGGCCGCCGCACTCAAGGCGCTCGGCGGCGAAATGCTCCTGCGGATGTGGCCGCGCGACGATGCGGAACGCGCCGAAGTCCTGAAGGAAATCAACGAGGAAGAACTCTCCCGCGTTTATCGGATCGACGATCTCGTCCGCGGATCGAGCTCCATTTTCTGCGCCACCGGAATCAGCGACAGCCCGCTCCTTCCCGGCGTGCGGCTCGTTGGAAAAAAGGCGATCACCCATTCGATCCTCATGCGCGCGAAAAGCCGCACCGTCCGTTACATCCGCGCCGACCACGACCTCGAAAAGAAGACGATCCATCTCCGCAGCGTGCAACGCGAAGCGAAGATTTGAGTCGGTCGCTCAAACGGTCTCCCGTTTCGGATCATCCCGAGCGGAGTTTCGTCGCGGTCGAACGTGGGGCCGGTTTTCGATGTTCCGCTTGGTGAGTTCTCGCCCCGCTCACGGCACAAGCAGCACGGTCAGCTTCTTTGGTCCGTGTGCGCCGAGGACGAGGATGCGTTCGATGTCCCCGGTCCGACTCGGTCCGCTGATGAAGGAGATGAAGCTCGGATAATTCGCGCCGTACTTTTCGGCGAGTCGCTCGTAGGCGGCCGCGAGGTCGGGGACGAGTTGCTCCTTTTTCGCAATCACGATGTGGTGCGGCGGCAGCACGCTCAGCGCCCGACCTCCCGAACTGCGCACGGTCACGCACACCGAACCGGTTTGAGCGATGAGCGACTCGCATTCGGTTAAACCCGCATCACAGCTTTCGAGCGCATCCTTGTCGTAGCCGGCATCGGTGGACAGTTGCTCCAGCGTCGCGGGCAGTTTGGCAACGACCCCATCGATCAGTTCGCCCGCATGCAGGGCGATTTTCTTCCAGCCATTTTCTTCGGCCAGTGCCGTCAGGTGCTTGGCAGCGGCGGAGATCGAAGTGCATTCGTAGAACTCGGTGCGGAGCACTTCGGATTGCTTCGCGAAGAGCGCGATCTGTTCCTTGCGCGAGCTATCGACCGGCGGCAGCCATTCGCGGAAGGGCGCGGTGACGGAGTGTGTGGCCGGCTTCGACGGTGCCTCGTGATGCCGCGGCGAGGGCACTCGCAGCGCTTCGCTGATGCGTCCGAGGATGGCTTCGCGGTCGCCGTTCATGATTTCTTTTTAGCCTTGCGCGCACGGGCGTCCGATTGCTTCCGCGAGCTTTTGGGTTTGGCGCTTTTCGGCGTTTTGAGGGAACCGCCGCTCTTCACTGGCTCAGCAGGTTCCGCGGTCGGTGTTGGTTCGACGCGGTCGGTGGTCGTCGCCGGCGCGGGCCGAGGCGCGGCCTTTCGATCCCGCCACCAGTCGTGAAAAGATTGCGGCGCGGCTTCGGGAAAATCGCGCGTCTTCGTCCAGGCACCCATCGGATCGAGCGTGGTGTTGAGGACCAGCGGATGCAGCTTCTGCCCGAGTGGTGCGAGGCGAATGGCGATCTTGTAGGCCCACGGTCGCTTCATCAATTCACGGAACCCAAACCAGATGAGCCTCTCCCACCAGACCTTCTTTTCCGCGACCGCGTTGCGGCGGTTGTGGAGCAGGTGGTGATGGATGTCGATCTTCACCGGACAGGCTTCGGTGCAAGCGCCACAGAGCGATGACGCGCCGCTCAGATGCTTCCAGTCCTGCAAGCCGCGGAAGTGCGGCGTGATGACCGAACCGATCGGTCCCTGATAAGTCGTGCCATAGGCGTGGCCGCCGATGTTCTTGAAAATGGGGCAGACGTTCAGGCACGCGCCGCAGCGGATGCAGTGGAGCGCGTCGCGCTGCTCGGCATCGGCGAGGAGACGCGTGCGGTGATTGTCGAGCAGGACGACGTGGAATTCCTCCGGTCCATCGATCTCGCCCGGCAGGCGCGGTCCGCCGAACATCGAGTTGTAGCAGGTGAGATGTTGACCCGTTCCTGCTGTGGCGAGCATCGGCAGGAGAAGCGCGAGGTCGGCAAGCTTCGGCACCATCTTCTCGATGCCGATCAGTGCGACGTGGATTTTCGGCAGCGCCGTGGTCAGGCGCGCATTCCCTTCGTTCTCCGTGATCGAGATCATCCCCGTCTCGGCGACGATGAAATTGCCGCCGGAAATGCCCATGTCGGCATTGATGTAATGCCGGCGCATGAAACGCCGCGCGATCATCGTCAGTTCTTCGGGCGAGTCCGTCGGCGCGCTGCCCAGTTCCTTTTCAAAAAGCGCGCTGATCTCGTCGCGCTTCATGTGCATGCAAGGGAAAACGAAGTGGTAGGGCGGCTCGTGGGCGAGTTGCTGGATGAACTCGCCGAGATCGCTCTCCACGACTTCGTAGCCGTCTTTTTCCAGCGCGTCGTTGAGATGGATTTCCTCGCTCGTCATCGCCTTCGATTTGACGATCGATTTCACGCCTCGCTCGCGAGCGAGATTGAGAATGTATTCGCGCGCCTGCGCGCTGTTACTCGCCCAGAAAACCTTCCCGCCGCGCGCCGTGAATTTCTCTTCAAACTCGCGCAGGTAAACGTCGAGATGGTTGACACCCTCGTACTTGATCGCCGCCGCCGCGTCGCGTGCCTGCTGCCAGTCGGTGAAGGCGCTCTCCGTCTTGCCGCGCGCGACCTTGTAGTTGCTGAGCGCCTTTCGCACCGCGGCGCGGCGAGGTTCGTCGGCCGTCGTGCGGTCGGAATCCGAGTGGAACTGGTGCTGGGGATCCTGGGCGGCAATCATCTGTTCACGAGGACTTCGGCGAGGTGCAGGCTCTTCATGATGCGCGGGCTGTGGCGGTTGAGGTAGCCTTGGATTTGCATCAGGCAGCTCGAGTCGTTGCTGACGACGTAATCGACGCCCGTGTCGATGATCGAGTTGCATTTCACTTCGGCCATCGCCGTCGAAATCTGGGGATATTTTACGGCGAACATTCCGCCGAAACCGCAGCACGATTCGCCCTCGCTCATCTCGATAAGCTCGAGTCCTTTCACCGCTCGAAGGAGTTCGCGCGGGGCTTCCCTCGTCCCGAGTTCGCGCAAGCCGTGGCAGCCATCGTGAAAGGTCACCCTGCCCTCGAAGCGCGCGCCGACGTCGCGCACGCCGAGCTTCTTCACGAGGAACTCGGAAAACTCGAAAGTCTTGTCTGCAAGCGCATTCGCGGCTGATTCCTGCGGAGTTTCGTGGAATAACTCGCGGTAGAATTTTTTGAACATCGCCCCGCACGAACCCGATGCCGACACGACGACTTCGGCATCGAGGAAGCAATCCAGTTGTTTCACAGCGACAACCCGCGCCTCGTCCCAATAGCCGGAATTAAACGGCGGCTGGCCGCAGCACGTCTGTGCTTCCGGGTAGTCCACTTCATGCCCGAGGCGTTCGAGAATTTTGACGATGGCGACCGCGACGTGCGGGTAAAGCGAATCGATGAAACAGGGGATAAAGAGCGTGACGCGCATTTTGAGGAGCAGAATAAGTCAGCAAATAAACCCGCCGACGGCGAGAGCCGAAACGCGCTCAGTGAAAGGTTTTTGAGGCTATGAAAGACGTCCGCGGCGACTGAAATAAGGCCCGCGTAAAACGCTAAAAGACGCAAAATAGAAAACTCGAGGTCTTCCCTTTCGCGTCCTTTCGTGTGTTTCGCGGGCCGACTCGACTTTTGCGCAGTCTGTGAGCGTTTTCATGGCGCGACGACGAAGGATCGCGTTCGTCCGCGGCAGATGAAAAGCAGCGCGCGTTCATCCTGCGAAACGGCTTGGACGAGGCGTTCGTACTCGGCGACCGAGCCGACCGGTCGGTGGTTAATTTCCTCAATGACATCGCCAACGCGGAGTTTTTCGGCGGCGGGTGCGTCCGGCTGAATCTGCGTGACGACCACACCTTTGACATCCCCCGGCAAAGCGTCGCGGACCGCTCCGGGGATTTCTCCGACTTCCAAGCCGGTGAAGGCGTTGGAAGTGGCGACGGGCGTTTTGGGTGTCTGCGGAAGCTTGGCCGGACCAAGGCTCGCGGGTGTTTCAACGATCTCGGTGGTGAATGACTGCTCCTGGCCGTTTCGCACGACGCCGATTTGCACCTGAGCATTGAGCTCGGTTTCTGCGACGCGGCTGCGGAGGGAGAGAATGTCTGTCACCGGCCGGTCATTGAAGCGGCGGATGACGTCGCGCGGTTTCAGCCCCGCCTTTTCGGCAGGCGAGCCCGGCAGCACTTCCGTGACGACCGCGCCCCCCGCGTCGCGCAAGCCAAGTTCGCGCGCGATGTCCGGTGTGAGATTGACCATCGTCACGCCGAGGTAGCCGCGGATAATGCGACCGTTTTTCAAAACGCTCTCGAGGGCGCGGCGCGCGACATTGGCCGGGATTGCGAAGCTGATGCCGAGCCACGAACCTTCTTCCGAGTTGGAAAAGATGGCGCTGTTGATGCCGATGATTTCGCCCCGCAAGTTGAGGAGCGGTCCGCCGGAGTTGCCCTGATTTACAGCCGCGTCGGTCTGGAGAAATTCGACGCCGCTGTCGGCCATTGCCCGGCGGCCTTTGGCGCTGATGATTCCCTGCGTCACCGTTTCCTGGAGACCGAAAGGATTGCCGACGGCGAAGACCATCTGGCCGACGCGGACATGATCGCTGTCGCCGAGTGGCAGCGGCTCGATGTTTCGGGCTTCGATTTTCAAAACGGCGATGTCGGTCTGCTCGTCGGTGCCAATGAGCTGCGCGGGCTCGACGCGACCGTCGGTGAGTTGGACCTCGATCTTATCCATGTTCGCGATGACGTGATGGTTGGTGAGGATGTGGCCTTCTTTTGAGACGATGACGCCCGAGCCGAGCGAGGTCTGCACACGCTCTTGCGGCGAACGCGGACGGTGATTGCGGAAGAAAAACTCAAACGGGTCGATGACCGCGGAGCCCGGTATTTGCACGCGTCGCGAAGTGGTGATGCTCACGACTGACGGGATGACGGCATCGACGAGCCGCGTGTATTCGCTGTCGAGCGCGGCGAGCACCTGCACGTCTTTCGGGTCGATTTTCGGTCCCTCGGCCGGGGTGTACTTTTCGGCTGTGCGGTGCTCGCTGTGCAGTTGGGAATTCAGTCGCTGCCAGCGGAAGACGCCAAAGGCGATGAGCGCGGCGACGAGGAAAATGAAAAGCGAGCGACGCATGAAAGAATTAGCTGACTTGTGAAAGCATCAGTTTGCGACTTTCGGCAAGCACGCGGCGATAGGGCTGGTTCTCCGGTCGAGCGAGTTGCGGGTCGCGTTCAAAGAGCAGAAAAGCGGCGTTGCGGGCGAGACGCATCAGTTCGTGATCGGCGAGCAGGTTGCCAATTTTGAGCGGCGCGAGACCGCTTTGCGCCGTGCCGAGAATGTCGCCGGGACCGCGCAGGCGGAGATCCGCTTCGGCAATCTCGAAGCCATCGCTGGTCTGTTCGAGGATCCGGAGTTTTTCCTCGGAGTCTTTCTCGGACTTCGGTGAGCGGAGCAGGATGCAGTAGCTTTTGTGTTTGCCACGCCCGATGCGCCCGCGGAGTTGGTGGAGTTGGGCAAGGCCGAAGCGCTCGGCGTTTTCGATGAGCATGAGGCTGGCGTTGGGCACATCGATGCCGACTTCGATGACTGTGGTGGCAATCAACGCCTTGGTTTCGCCGCGACGGAACCGCTCCATGATCGCGTTCTTTTCCTCCGGTGGAATGCGGCCGTGGAGCAGCGCGCAGGGCATCGGCGCGAGGAGTTCCTGCCACTTCGCAAACTCATTCGCCGCGGCCTTGGCTTCGAGTTTTTCGCTTTCGTCGATGAGCGGATAAACGATGTAGGCCTGCCGCCCCGCTTCGAGATGCTCGCGAATGAATTTCACGGCCTCGGGCAGTTTCGCCGCTTCGCGAACGGCAGTGACGATTTTGCCGCGATGCGCGGGCAACTCGTCGAGCGTGCTCACATCGAGATCGCCGTAGAGCGTCATGGTGAGGGTGCGAGGGATGGGCGTCGCGGTCATGACGAGCACATCCGGCGCGACGCCCTGCCCGCGCAACCGCGCCCGCTGCATGACGCCGAATTTGTGCTGCTCGTCGATGACCGCGAGCCCGAGCCGGGTGAAGCCCGCGCCTTCATAAAGCAGAGCATGCGTGCCGACGAGGAGGTGAGGCTCGGTGTCGGGGAGCAGCACCGATGGAGTGTCCGGGTGGAGCACGCCGCTGGCGTGCCGCTCGCGGCGGCCCGCCGCGAGCACTTCGTGCGCTGGCGCTTGTTTCTCGATGCGAAGACTCGGAAACCAGCACCAAGGATAATCTTCGCTTTCATCGACCACTTTGGAGTTCCACGGATTGGCCAAAATGTAGTGGTACTTTTCTTCGAGATCGCGGTCGGAACGCGTGAAACGATCGAACCATTCCTTTTGCCAAAGCGCGCCCGACTCGTCTTCCAATTTATTGATTTCATGCGCCGTCCACGATTTGATCGTGTGCATGATTTCCGTGAGGGAAAAGAAAACGGCGGAACCATCGTCCGCAGTTTCCTTGATCGATGGCTGGATGAGCAGATGGACGTGATCCGGCATCACGCAGGCCGCAAAGAGTTCGTAGCGCCGATCCTTCCAATGCAGGATTGATCCTAAAACAATATCGCGCGCCGCTGGTGTGAGCCGGCGTGGATCGATGGTGTTGAAGGCGATCGCGTAAATCGCCCACGGGTGTTCGAAATGGGGGA
>JBBSDS010000002.1:0-47294 GCA_038240495.1 Chthoniobacterales bacterium
ACCAAACTCCGCCGGCTGGCGTCCGACCGGGTGCTGGATCCCGTCCTTTCACCGATCCCCATCGATGGCGCCGGCAGCATGCCGCAGTACAAGGACTTTCCCTTCGATACGCAGCTCTTCTATGACGACGGCCGCCGCGACAAGGAGCTGGGCGATGGCCCCCCACGGGCGGCAGCGCAGCTATTCAACGCCGAGGTGCGTCACATCGCTACGGCGTTGAAGCTGGGGCAGCCGAGTCCTTACTTCGCCGTGCTGGTGGCCGATGGCGACGACATGAGCGCGGCCATCCGCAAGATGAACACACCGGAGAAACACCAGGCGCTGTCCGAACGACTGGCCCGCTTCGCCGACCAGGCCGATACGATCGTGGAGAGTGCTGGCGGCGCCATGATCTACAGCGGCGGCGACGACGTGCTCGCCTTTCTACCACTGAATAACGCCCTCGCCTGTGCCGAAGGGCTGCGAAGAGAGTTCGCGCGTGTGGTTGAGGGCACGCTGAGCGTCGGCGTGTCCATCGCCCATTTTGGCGAGCACCTGACGAGCCTCCTGGGTTGGGGACGCGCCGCCGAGCGTACCGCCAAGCAGCATTCGGGCAAGAATGCGCTGGCGGTAGCGCTGCATACGCGCAGCGGCGGCGAGGAGGCGGTCACCGTTTGTCACGGCTGGCGGGACGGCGACGGCGATCCGGTGCAGACCTACTGGAACGCCTGGCTGGAGCGCTACCGTGCGGAGCAGATCCCGGACGGCGCCGCCTATGAGCTGCGGCAGCTGGCCCTGGATCTGCGGCGCCTGCCACCAGCCGTCCGGCGCCGGCATGCCCGGCCTCGCCCCGCCGCTTTTGGATTCCAATTGGGTCCTCGGTTCTCCCGATCGCATCATCCGCATCGTCACGCAGGGGCTGACCGGTCCGATCGATGTCAGTGGCACCAAGTGGCAGCTCGAAATGCCAGGTCTGCCTATTTTCAGCGACGAAGATGTCGCCGGCATCCTCACGTACATCCGCCGCGAATGGGAACACAACGCCTCGCCGGTGACGCCAGGTTTCGTGACCAATGTCCGCGCCGCGATCAAGAGCCGGACAAAGCCGTGGACCGCCGAAGAGCTGAACAAACCCGTCGATATGAAAACTGCGAGCGCGAAGTAAGCTCGGCCGGTTGGCGCTGAATTTGCCGTTTTATGCCGAACGCATTTGAAAAGCGGAGTTTGGAGGGCGGAGCTCCTGCGACGCGGAAACTCGCCCACGGAGGTGGGCGGTCGTGGATCAGTGGGGGGTTGGAGCGGCGGTCTCAGAGGATGTACCGAAAGTCGAACACGGGTCATCCTGAGCGCAGCGCGAGGCGGCAAAACGGGCTGGCGCGGAGTCGAAGGATCGGGCCGGGCCGGACTTCCAGTCGCCACCCGATCCTTCGACACCGTTCCGGTCGCTGAGGGCGCATTGCGTGGTGGAAACAGGAAGCGCAACTGGTCGCCTTCGCGGACGCAGAGAATGGCCTCACCGGTTTGGCGAAACCCGCTGACGTCCTGCAGGGCGTCGGCCAGTGGGGAGACATCCGCGGTGGCGAGCAGCACGCCGCAAACCCGGTCCGGCTGACTGCGCGTCCGAATCGGAGCGGCGAGCAAAGCTTCGAAGCGACCGTGAGCCCAGCGCGGCAGTCCGAGATGCGGGGCGGACAGACCGGCATTGAACTCGACCTCCTTCTCGACGTTGCGTCCGACCTCCGCAGGATCGGTGGAGAGGACCACGACGCCCGATTTGTCCACCAGTGATGCGGCGACGATCGGCTGGCGATTGGAAATCCGTTGCAGGCTGATCAGCGACGCGTCGCGGTTTTCCGAGGGCGGTCGATTGTTTTCGAGTTCGTAGAGAAAGCCGCGCACCTCACCGCGATCGGTGTTCAATTCGATGCGCTGCAAAAGCCGGGCAATCTGCGCTTGCACCATATCCCGGGCGAGTGGCCGCAGTTCCGCTGAGCTGGATCTCCACGAGCGTATGCACGACCCCGCGCCAATAAAACCAGCTCCCGGTCAGCAGCACCGCGAGCAGAAATGTGAGCGTGAGGCCGACGAGCAGCGTGAGCTTGAGCACGACCGAAATGCCGCCGGTTTTCGACGCGCCGTGGGAATCGCGCCCAAGGCGCGGCGTCGCCGCGAGAGCCGCCACTGGATGGCCTTAGGGAATTACAGCCGGTGGTCGATTCGAGGGCGTTTTTTCTGCCGGATCGGTCATGCGAGAAAAGGACTCTGCTGCGGCGAGTGGCCCGAAGATCCAGGCGACTATTCGGAGCAGCAAATGAGCCGTTGCCAGATCGGGTGCAACGATTTTCTCTCTCCCGCCGGGCCTCGCCGCAACTTCCCTCTTGCCCACAAACGCGCATCCCGGCAACAGAACGTCAGCAATTTTCAAAAATGAAAACCAAGTTCTCCCTCGCCGACCTGCAAGCCTCCGTCATTTCCGTTCCGCCGCTTTGCCGGGATGCGGCTTTGAAACCGAATGCCGCTGAGAACGCGAAGCTCATCAAACATCTTGAGGCGGGTGGCGTCTCGACGTTCCTCTACGGCGGCAACGCGAATTTTTACAACATAGCGCTCTCCGAATATGCCGGTGTGCTCGACCTGCTGGAGGGCGCCGCCGCGCCCGAGAGCTGGATCGTGCCATCGGTCGGCCCGTATTTCGGCATGATGATGGATCAGGCGGCGATCCTCGCGACGCGCAGATTTCCCACGACGATGGTACTGCCGACGATTGCGGTCAGTTCGCCGGAAGGCGTGCGCGTCGCGGTGATGAAGTTTGTCGAGAAGGCCGGCATCCCAGCGGTGCTTTACGTGAAGGACGAGAAGTATGTGACGGTGGAAGTGGTGAAGGCGCTCGTGAACGCCGGGGTGATTTCGTGGATCAAGTACGCCGTCGTCCGGCCCGATCCCGCCGTCGATCCGCTGCTCCGCGCGATCGTCGATGCCGTGGATCCAAATCTCATCGTCAGCGGCATCGGCGAACAGCCTGCGATCACGCACTGGCACGATTTCGGCGTGCACGCGTTCACCTCGGGATGTGTCTGCGTGGCCCCGCGGCGCTCGCAGGAAATGTTGCGCGCGCTTCAGACGGGCGACTTTGCGAAGGCGGAAAAAATCCGCGAAGGATTCTGCGGCCTCGAAGATTTGCGCAACGCTCACGGCCCGATTCCCGTCCTGCATCACGCCGTCGCGCTGGCGGGTATTGCCGAGACGGGACCGGCCTTGCCGCTCGTCGCGAATCTCGATGAGCAGTTGGAGGATGAGATTCACCCCGCGGCCAATGGGCTGCTGGCGTGGAATCGGGGATAGGGTGTTTCTCCTCATTCGTCCTCGTCCTCGAATCGACAATCAGGACGAGGACGAGGACGAAGATCTTCCGCACCAATCATCCCGCGAAGGGTGTTGGGGTTCATAAAGATGACGGGTTGGAGGTTTGGCCCCGCCGCGCTGGACGGCGTGGAAAAGTCTCTATGGATCAATGGCAAAGCGTGTTTCCTTGAGGTTAAATTCTGTTCCGCATGTTGCCCATTTTCGCCACGCTCCGGTCCGCTCTGCTGGTGACCCTGTTCCTCTGCGGCGTCGTCAGCGCCCGAAGCGAAGAAATGTTCTTCCGCCGCGACGCCATGGCAGTGCTGTCCAAGGCCGGATGCAACGCCGGCGCGTGTCACGGCAACGCTACCGGCAAGGGTGGTTTCAAGCTCTCGCTGCGAGGCCAGGATCCCGATCTCGACTGGCTCGCGCTCGCTCGCGAACAGGGCGGGCGGCGGGTGAATTTACTTCAACCCGAGAACAGCCTCCTGCTGCTCAAAGGCACCGCTGCATTGGCTCACGAAGGCGGGAAGCGGTTTGCGGCGAATTCGCCGGAGTACGCCATTCTCCTCCAATGGATTCGCGACGGTGCGAAGGATTCCGGGGCAAATGCGGCGAAGCTCGTAAAGCTCGATGTGGCATCGCCGGAGCGGGTGCTGATCGAACCAGCGACGGAATTGCAGCTCCACGTCACGGCGAAATTCGCCGACGGCACCGAGCGTGACGTGACCCACCTCGCCGTGTACGAGCCGAATAATCTCCTCGTGAAGGTCTCGCACGACGGGCTCGTGCAGCGCGAAAAAGCGGGCGAGACGACGGTGCTCGTGCGCTACCTCAGCCAGCAAGTGCCGGTGCCGCTGGCCTTCGTCCCGGCGCGCCCGGACTTCCTGTGGAGCAATCCGCCGGCGAACAATTTCATCGACGAACACATCTTTCGGAAACTGCAGACGTTGCGGATGAATCCGTCCGCGCCGTGCAATGACGCCACCTTTTTGCGCCGGGCGTATCTCGACCTCGTGGGCTTCGTGCCGGATGCGGAAGCGGCGCGCGCGTTCGTCGCCGATACCGCTCCGGACAAGCGCGCGAAGCTCATCGAAACGCTGCTGCAGCGCGAAGAGTTCGCCGATTTCTGGGCGTTGAAATGGGCGGACTTACTGAAGATCGAACAGCGCCAGCTCGATTACGACGGCATGAAGGTTTTTCACGCTTGGATTCGGGAGAGCATCGCGAAGTATAAACCGCTCGATCAATTTGCCCGCGAACTCATTGCCGCGCGCGGCAGCACCTTGAAAAACCCGCCGGCCAATTGGTGGCGCGCCAATCGCGACCCCGTGACGCGTGCGGAAAATACCGCCCGCGTTTTCCTCGGCACACAGCTCAATTGCGCACAATGCCACAACCATCCATTCGAGCGCTGGACGCAGGATGATTACTACAGCTGGACCGGACTCTTCGCGCGGCTCGACTACAAAGTTTCCGACGAAAAGGGGACGGACAAAAACGATAAGAACGAATTCAAGGGCGATCAAACGGTGCTGATCAAGACGAGTGGCACGGTCACCAACGCACGCACCGGCGAAGCCGCCAAGCCGCGCTTTCTCGGCGGCGAAGCTCCGAAGGTTTCCAAGGAACGCGACGAACTGCTGGCGCTGGCCGACTGGCTGCCGCACAGCCCGATGTTCGCCCGCATGCAGGTCAATCGCGTGTGGTTTCATCTGCTCGGGCGCGGGCTCGTCGATCCAGTGGATGACTTCCGTGCCAGTAACCCCGCGTCGCATCCCGAGCTGCTCGACGCGCTGGCCACGGACTTTTCGGAGCACGGCTACGACCTGCGCCGGCTCATCCGAACGATCACCAGCTCGCGCACTTACCAGGTCGCAGCGGAGCCGAATGGGACGAATGCGGAGGATGAGACGAATCAGTCGCGGGCGATCGTGCGCCGGCTCACCGCGGAGCAGATGCTCGACTCGATCAGCAAGGTGCTCGCAACGCCGCTGCCGCTGGAAAATGCACCGGCCGGCACGCGTCTCGCGCAACTCGCGGAAGGCCGCAAACACTACAAGCCGCTGACCAATGAAGTGGATCGGTTCGCGGCCAGTTTCGGCAAGCCGCCGCGCCTCATTTCGTCCGATTGTGAACGGAGCAACGAGACCGCGCTGCCCCAGGTTTTCCAACTCATCAGCGGTCCGCTCATCCAGAAATTGCTGACGCGAAAAGACAACACGATCTACAAGCTCCTTGCCTCGGAAAAATCCGATGCGGAAGTCGTCGATGGTCTTTTCTGGACAACGCTGACCCGGCCCGCAAGCGACGCAGAACGCACTCGCAGCACCGCCTATCTCGCCGCCGCCAAAGACCGTCGAAGCGCCGCTGAAGACCTCACATGGGCGCTGCTCAATTCCAAAGAATTCGTCTTCCGCCAATGATTGCTCCTCACTTTCATCTCGCGCCTGTCATCCCGAGCGAAGTCGAGGGATCGGGGCGAAGGCGGCAGGAGCATCGCAACTTGCAGCCATGAGTGAGGCATACCGGGTTTACGTCATGAGCAGCGACACCCGGACGATTTACATCGGGATGACGTGCGGAGCGAAAATGTGAGAACCCAATCGATCCCATGAACCGCGCCTTCGCATGCTCCAGCTTCCATCACGCGATCACCCGCCGTCACGCACTCAAGGTCGGCGGCCTCGGTCTGCTCGGCCTGAATTTCCCCCGCATCCTCAACGCTGAAGCCTACGGCACGAACGACAAGATCAAGGCGCGCGCGAAGTCGGTAATCTTCCTTTTTCAATGGGGCGGACCGTCGCACATCGACATGTTTGACATGAAGCCCGATGCGCCCGAGGGCATCCGCGGTCCGCACCAGCCGATCTCGAGCAAGGCCGACGGCATCCAGGTTTCCGAACATCTGCCGAAGACGGCGAAGATCATGGACAAGGTGACGCTCGTTCGGTCGATGCATCACACGATGAAGAATCACAATTCGGCCGGTTATTACGCGCTCAGCGGACACGCGCCGGCGAGCGATGATCAGCGGCTCCGCGACTCGCTCGATCTGTTTCCCGGTTACGGCTCGATCGTGGACAAACTCGCGCCGCTCCAGGGCGAACTGCCGACCGCGATTTCCTACCCTTACGTGATCAGCGACGGTTCGGTGACGCCAGGACAGCACGCCAGTTTTTTGGGCAAAGGACACGATCCACTCACGGTCCTGCAGGATCCGAATTCATCGGCCTTCACGCTCCCGGAGTTAAGCCTGCCGGAAGGTATTCCTCTCGAGCGGATGCAGGCGCGGCGCGAGCTTCAGCAGATGATCGACAAGCAGGCGCGGCTGCTCGATTTCTCTGCGCAGGCTCGCGGCTTCGACGGCTACTACGACCGCGCCATCGGCATGCTGCAATCGCCGAAGCTGCGTGAAGCTTTCAATCTCTCGGCGGAGCCGGACAAAGTGCGCGAGGCTTACGGCCGCACGACCTATGGCCAGAGCTGTCTGCTCGCGCGGCGGCTCGTGGAAGCAGGCACGAAGTTCGTGACCGTCTATTTTTCGCCGGGCATCGGCGGGCAAAGCACGACCGAGGGCGGTTGGGATACGCACGGTTTTAACAACACGCGGATGTTTCCGATCATCGAAAAATACCACCTGCCGATAACCGAGCAGACGCTGCCGACGCTGCTCACCGATCTCGACGAGCGCGGGCTGCTCGACACGACGCTCGTCGTGTGGATGGGCGAATTTGGTCGCACGCCAAACATCAACAAAAACGTGAGCCGCGATCACTGGCCGCAGTGCTACACCACGCTGCTCGCCGGCGGCGGAACGAAGCGCGGCTTTGTCTATGGCGCGTCGGACAAGCAGGGCGCTTATCCCGCGGAAGACCCGGTGCGCCCCAACGATCTCGCGGCAACGATTTACTACGCCCTCGGCATCGATCCCCACACCGAACTCCGCGCCGCGTCGGGGCGTCCAGTTCTCGCGGCGGACGGCAAACCTGTGATGGGCGTTCTCGCCTGATTCCTGTTAGGCGCATGATCACGCTTACTGACAATGACGATCCTCGTTTCATTGTGTTGGCACGCCGACTACTCGACGCAGCCGTTACGGCGTATCAGCCAGCGGAGGTTTACGCCATTCGCATTGACCAGTGGTTCGATGCGAAGTGGCTCAACTTTTCCGGCAAGGTTCTTGGCGCTCTCGGCACCCATCACCGACCGATTACCATTCCTCCATTCCACCCGCATCGCGTTATTGCTGAGAGGCATTTCTCTGTCACGTCGGACACGGGCGCATTCGTGCCATCTTCGGTTCCGCCATTACACATCTTGCAGTCCAGCGACCAGAACCTCACTCGCTACATTTCCAGAGTCTCTCCGTCCGCCGTATTTTTCTGGTATAGCTCATCCACCATCAACCTTGATCGAGGCAGCACCATGCTCTACCACACCAACCAAAATGAAGTCCTTTCTTGGTATGCGTCCTTCCACAGAACTACCGATTGGAAGCTGGATCGCCATCGTGGCATTTCACCCGCCGAAGTTCAACGCCAACTCCAATTCGCCTAACATGCATGCGCTGCATCCTCTTTTGGGAAATCCGCAAGTAGCTTAACATCAGCACACAACGACGCAGCGCCATCTCCAGCGGGAGATTTTCCACGCAAAATTCCACGCAAAAAGTTGACTCGGCACGCAGGCCACAAAGCCATGCGACGCCGATCAATCATTACACTTGGGAGCGGGGACGAGGAGATCAAGGTTTACACGATCCGGCGCAAGGACGGTTACCCCTGCTTCCAGTGCGCCTGGTATGCACTCGGCCAGCGGAAGACCAAGAGCTTTGCCAGCATGGCCGCGGCGAAGCTCTTCGCGCAGCAGACGCTTAGTTCGTGTCGACACGAACTTCCGTCTGCGGACCCGGTGACGCAGCGCGACTTCGAGCTACTGCGGACTTGTGCGGCGCGGACGAAACGGTTCGGGTTGAACGTGGTCAGCGCCATCGAGGAATGGAGCGACGCGAAGCTGGGGATGAAGGGCGGCTCGATCCTTGATGCGGTGCGGTTCTACAACGCGAACCATCTCGGCCTGCCCACCAAGCTCTTCAAGGATGTGGCTGACGAGTTCACCGCTGCAAAGGAGGCGGCCGGCATTAGCCAAGCCTACCGTCGCAGCCTGCGGCATTACCTAACCTGGCTGAAGCGCGACTTCGGCCCTCAGCCTCTCGCCGACATCTCCACTCTCCAAGTGGATGAGTGGTTGCGGGCGGCCAATGGCAATCACACCACTAAGAACAACCTGCGCCGCATCTTCGTGACGCTCTTTAAGTGGTCACGAGAAACCGGCTATCTCCCACAGGACCGCAAGACAGCACCGGAGCGAGCCATGACGTTCAACGGTCCTGAGCTGGCACCGGCGATCTTTACGCCAGACGAATTGCGGAAGATTCTGGCGGTGTGCCCGGCGAACCTGATGCCGCACATCGTCATTGGTGCGTTCTCCGGCATTCGTGCCGCCGAGATCGAGCGTCTCGACTGGAAGGATGTGTTGTGGGATCGCGGCTACATCGAAATCAAGGCGGCGAAGGCGAAGACGAAAGCACGGCGGCTCGTGCCCCTCCTGCCAAATCTGCGCGCGTGGCTTGAGCCGGTGCGGAAGGCCGAAGGTCCCGTGTGCGCCCTGCCGAACCTGCACTTCCGGCTGAACTACCTTGGCAATAAAGCCGGGATTGGGTGGCGGCAGAACGCACTGCGGCACAGCTACGCGAGCTACCGACTCGCGGCCACGCCAGACGCGGCGCGGGTCGCGCTCGAAATGGGTAACTCGCCCGAGAAGCTATTCCGTCACTACCGGGAGCTGGTGACGCCCGAAGCGGCGAAGGAATGGTTCGCCATCATGCCGCCCGCCACAGTTGACGTGCTGCAAGTTGCATGAACGAAACCACGCCTGCCTCGCAACTTCTCCGCAAACGCCAACTCGCGAAACTGATGTCGGTCAGCCCGCGCACAGTGGATGGCTGGGTCGCCAAACGGATGATCCCCTTCATCGAGCCGAATCCACGGCTGCATCTCTTCGATCCGGCTGCGGTGAAGTCGGCCCTGCTGGCTCAGTTTGCGGTCCCGGCCAACATTCCTGAGACGCCCGGCGCGAATTGAAAATCGGGAGATAATCGTGTCGACACGATTATCTCCCATTCTTCGTGGCTCGTTGCAGCCGAAGCGATGCAACGGCTACGGCATCAGCTTGCGCTGGATCTGCTCGATGATCGCCGAGTTGTGCGCGATGACCTCCGTGCTCTTGGTGAGCGCCGCGACCATATCCGCGTTGGCGGTCTTCAGGTGCGTCTCAAAATCGCTGCGCACGCTGGCGATCTCGCGCTGAAGCTCCGCGATCTGGCGCATGAAGTAGCGCGCGAGGAACCAGATCGTCACCAACCCGATGACGAGCAGCGCCACGAACATCCAGCGGTCATCCTGGTGGGCGGCGTGATCGACTGCGTGAATGGCTTCTTTGATTTCCATGGTTACACGGCCTGCGCTGTCAAAGCCTCGTGGTAGGGCGGCTTCCAAATCCGGGCCGCCTGATCGTTGAGGAATCCGCCGATGTTGATCACGCGCCGGCACTCGCAAAGGCAGAACGCCTCCTTCAAGAACGTGCACATCGCGGGCTTGTCGGAGCGGGACACGTAGCGGCTGCCATTCTCGGTGAGATCAAATTCCTTCGGCAGAAACACGGCATCCGCAAAATGCGCGGCGAGTTGCTGCTGGATGAATTCGGAATCGGTCACGATGAAGATCGGCAGCGTCGCCGGGAGCCGGAGCAGCGGTGCGAGGCATTCATCGAGTTCCTCCTGGATGCGATGCGGTCTGCGTTTGTCGCGCGGGGCCTCGGTGACGCGAACGCGGATGCCGATGCGTTCGGTGAGCTGATGCTCAAAGAGCAACGACTCGACCTCGGCCCGGATGAAGTAGCTCGGCGTAGCCAAGAGTCGCATCTTCGGGCGCGCGTGATTGGGCACGAACCGTTCGAGGTAGCCGCTCGCAGGCAGGTTGAAGGCGAACATCCGTTCCGTGAGTGGCCGTCCGTCCCTTACCACGTCGAGGCGCTCGCCGTCGTATTCGATGGTGTCCTGCGACTGCGACGCGCGATCCAGACGGCCCACTTCACTTTCGGAAATGTTGCTCACACGAATGCCATCGAGCGGGCCGAACAGTTCCTCCCAGCGGCAGTGCGCGACCCCTTTGCTCACGCCCCAGAGGAAATGCACGTCGCAGCCGTGCAGCCGCCCAAAGTTTTTTACCTGATGCAGCAGGGCGAAGCGATGCTTCACGCCGCTGCCGTGCGAGGAGACGCAGACGAGTTTTCTCATGGCGAATCGACGAGCTTGATGATGTGCCGCGAGACGCGCTGGGTGCCGTCCGGGTCGTAGTTGCTGTAGATGCGCCCAGCCACGTCGGAGTAATCGCAGCCCTGCCAGGCAAGGTTCGGCCAGGCCGCGTACGTTGGCAGGCGGCGGTGCAGCGAGGAGACGAGCACGTCGCTGCAAATGCGGCCGGTGTCGCCTTTCGTTCCTCCGCGCATCGCCGCGCTCACGAGATTGAAGTAAGGCCGGCGCACCGCCCACGCGTGGCCGTCGAGCGCGCGGTTCACGCGCACGAGCCCTGGCGACACAGGCACGGGCGTCTCGATGTGTTGGCAGCCGAGGTAGAAAATCGCCCAATCGTCCGGCAGTTCCAGTGCCGCGACGCGTGCGGCGAACTCGGGATGGAATACCACGTCGTCCTCGAGAATCAGCACCGAGTCCGCCCCGCTCTTTCGAGCCGCGCGCAACACGAAGCGTTTGCTCAGCGCCACGGCGCGCTTGGAGGGCGAAAGGAATCCGCGTATGTCCCTGCCGACGTGACCGGAATGGATCGCCGGGAACCACTGCGCGTCGAAGCCGGCGGCCGAAAGCTGTTCACGCAGCCGCTCGCGGCGATCCAAGCGCCATTCGAGGCTGATGAAGGCGCGGAATGGAAATGTGCGTTGGAGGTCCATCTTTCACTCGAAATTCACGCGCACGCGGCCAGCGCCCCACGCATTGCCTTCATTGGCCTTGAAGCGTTTCAGGGCGAGCGCCTCCTGGGTGAACTGCCGGTTCAGCAGCAGGCTTTCGCGCTTGTTGGTGGTGCCGTCGTAGAAGACGCGCACGGTGTCATCGTGCGGGCGGAAAGCGATGAACTGGTCCGGGCTCTGGACGGTCTTGAACCCAGCCCCATGCGCGCGCTCAAGCAGATCATTGTCGTCCCAGCCCCAGGACTTGATGCGCTCGTCGTAGCCGCCGAGCCGCACGAAATCCGCCTTCCGCATTGCGATGCGACCGAAGCCGCCACCGTGCGAGCGCGGGCTCATGTGCGCGATGCGCTGCTCGTTCTCCGCAAAGGTTTCGCGCAGCCACGCGGAGTAGCCCGGCACCACCCAATTGTCGGCATCGAGATTGCAGACGATCTTCTGCCGTGCGGCCCGGTGCGCGATGTTCTTGGCCCGCGTCGGATGCCAGGGAGTCGGGTGTTCGAGAAGCTGCAGAAACCGGACACGGCCGCTTTGCAATTCCGCGCTCAGATTCGCGCGCACCCACTCCGCGATATTGTCGCCCGAATCGAAATCGAGCAGCACGACTTCATCATTGGGCAGCAGCGCTTCGAGCGTCCACGGCAGCGTCTGCATGACGTGGTGCCCCCGGTCCTTGCAGGTGGTGCAGAAGCTCACCGCCAAGGGGCGTGGAGCCAGAAGACGACGAAGAAAATTCATGTCCGACGGGCGCTGTCAAAGCGGCGAGCGACGGCCACATTTCGAGGAAGCGTGCGTAGTGCGCCGGAAACTCCCGCGCGAGCAGCGCCTCGGCGTGCCCGATCCAATGCACGTCACGCTTGGCCCCACCCTGAAGATGCGCGTAGCCCGCATTGGCGATCTCATCGTGCGTCGGCCGCAGCGGCAGGAGTGTGCGGACGGGAACGCCCGTGCGTTCTGCGAAAACGCCAAGCTGATACTGCTCCACGGCCATCGAGGCAACCGTGCCGGCAATCCCGTGATCGCGCAGCTTCACTGCGGCTTCGATCCCAGCCCACGCGTAGGCACGCACCAGCGCCACATCCGCACCGCCAAGCAGTCCGCCATTGTACGGAAGCGCACCCGGGGGAAGTCCCGCGAGATCGAAGGCGCGGCGCATTTCCGCCGAGGTGTAGTAGTGCGGGAAATCCGGCGACTGCGCGATCAGGCGGCTGCGCGTGAGCCATTCGGGCAGTGGACGAAAGAGCAGCACGTCGCCGTCGAACTGCACGAAGGGTTCTTTCTGAATGCTGCACGCGACGAGTTTGCCGAGCGCCCAGATGTGCGTGAGTCCCACGCTCGGCCAGTCTTCGAGCACCGTGACCACGCGGCCAAATTTCCAGCCGAGGCGATCCGCGATCTGTGCGCCGAACCGGTCGGTGACGAACTCCGTTTCGCCGAACGCCTGCGAGGCGAGGCAGACGGCGAGTGTCTGCAGGAGCAGCGGGCCGCGCTCGATGCGGAACATGGGTGTGCGCGTCCAGAGACTCAGGACGCCGCGCAGACGGGATTTGGATCGACGGCGGGACATGACCGTCCGGGCATGTCAAAGCCTGCGGACTGCATCAGAAATCCCCCCAGCGGAGCCGGGCCGAAGACGCGCATGAAATCGCCCACGGGTGTCGCGACAGGCGCGTCGGTGGCGCGAAAGTGAGGCAGTGATTCGAGCGGGACAGCGGCTTCAACCGTTTGTCCGTCGCGCTTCAACTTCCAGCGCATGATGGCCCCGCGCGGGCATTCCATGACCGGCATCGCATCCACGTTGAGCCATTGAACGCACAGGTGCAGCGGATGAGCCCACGGCACGAGCCGGAAATTGCAGAGATGCACCGCGAGGTAGGTCACATACGACAGCTCATGCGCGAATGCCTCGGCAGCTTCAAATGGCACGGTGACGAACAACTCCAGCGGCGTCCACGGCCCGGCGATTCCGGCGGCGTGCGCGCCGACCAGCCCCACCGTGCCGATCCGGTGCTTCGCGGCGAGACCGCCGCTCTGCCCGCAGAGCTTAGCTTGGGCCGTATTCATTGCCGCTGGTGGTCGTGGGGCAGTCACCGCTCTTTTCGGTTTTGTCGGAGCCATCGTGGAGGACGCCGAGTTTGTCCGGCTGGACGTTCTTGATTCCGCCGTTGTCATTGAGATCACAGGTGATGTGGCGTGGAGGCGAGACGTGCCAGTTGCTCGTGCTCGGCGAGCCATTCGGGTATGGCGTCACGGTGGTGTGCGCGTTTTGCGGGTCGCCGATCTGTGCGCCGGTGTCATCGCCCGTGCCGCCATCATCCGGGTTCACCGCATACTGAGCGCTTACGGAATAGTCGTCGTCCTGGTCGTAGCCATTCTCACCGGTGGAACCGTGGCCCTTGCAGCGATGGGTGATGTGCTGGTTGCCGCTCCAGGTGAGCGTCGGCAGCAGGCACATCTTCGGCCATGTGTCCTTGCCGGATCCGGTCCATGTGTGGCCGTTGCCGTCAGACGCTGTGGCCGTCGCGGTCACGCTGCCGCCCGCTCCGATTGGGCCTTGGAACTGGAAGCCCTGGCTGGCGCCCGGCGCGAGCATGCCGAGTTGGGTCTTGCCGAAACACGTCACGGAAATCATCGCGACCCTGATCGTGCCGCCAGCCGGGTTCGGCAGCGTCACGTTCACGTTGGCTGTGCCATTCTGCGGCACCTGAATGAAGCAGCCCGGCCCATCGAGATCGCCCGGATCGAGCGCGACTTCGACCGTCGGCGTGTAGTCGGGCGAGGTCTTGGTGCGTGGCGGCTTGGTTCCGCTGCCACCGCCATTGCCTCCACCACCACCGCCACCTCCGCCAAATCCGCCGCCGCCCCCATTTCCACCGCCGCCGTTTCCGCCACCACCCCAGCCTCCACCGCCAGTTCCACCAGTCCCCCCGCCACCACCGCCTCCCCCGCCGCCATCGGACACACACGCGCTGCCGTCCCAATGATAGCCGGTCGGGCAGCGATGATTGATGTCGTTGGGCACACAGGCGGTGCCGTCCCAGTGATAACCGGCCTGGCAGGTGTGCCCACCGTTGGTGTCCGGCACGCACGCTCCGGCGAATTCATCCCAGTGGTATCCGGCGGGGCATTTCTCGGCGACCTGATCCCACGGTTCGTCGGTCCAGTCGTTCGCAAGAAACTCGAAGTCCGTGAAATCCCTGTTGAGCACGACATGCGTCTCCTCGGCCACATCCGCAGACTGCGGAGTATGGATGAACCACAGGTAGGTGCTGCGGCTGAACTTGAGCCAGCGCCGCCATGCATCGCGCCGGATGTTGGAGCCGTTGCGCGCCAGTGCCCGCGCCTGAAACCAGTTGAGGTTTTTCGCCATGATCGTTGGAGGACTCAGGTGTTCGCGATGAGGTCGCGCGGGAGCATCACGCCGAAGGTGCGCGTGGAACTGCGCAGGATGTCCGGGCCAACCTTGGGCTCGTAGGTGTTGCGCTCGGTCCACTCGAACTCTCCGAGGCCGAGGAACTGCGTGACCTGATCGTCCTCGTAGTTGGTGAGTGCGCCACGCAGCTCGTCCGAATCCACATGGACGAACATGCGGTAGGACGCATCCCCGCCCGCGCTGACCGGAGTCCAGGCATTGCTGGCGATCAGCACGTTCTCCGGCTCGAGTTCCTTGAGCGCGAACTTGAGGCCGGTCAGGGCCAGATCAGCCGGCACGCCGTTTTTCAAGAATCGGATGTTGAGCAGCAGGTCATCGCCCGCCTTCACCCAGAACAGCGCCGAGAGCTTGGAATCCGCGGATGCGGCTGCCGAACCGCCCGCACCCGTTTGCGATCCACTGGATCCGAGCGTCACGATCTTCGTCGTCACGTCGATGAGCAGCTCGATGATGTTGGAGGGCGGGAGAAAACCGCTTGCCTCGATGCCCATGACAAAGGTCACCGGGTCGGAAATGCCCACGGCGTTTTGCGCCTGCATGGTGAACAGGTAGACGCCCGGCATCGTGGCCGCGCCGAGCAGCGTGCCATTGGTTTCATCGAAGAGCAGGCCGGGCGCGACCGGCGTGCAGAACCACTTCACCGGCCAGTTGGTGGCCGTGGGCTGGAACTCGAATGCCTGCCATTGCAGGTAGCCGATCACCGACTGAATCAGGCTGATCACGGGCTTGGAGGTGGGCGTTGGCGTGCTCATGCGATTGAAGCTTTCGCGCCGGTGATCGCGCAGAGGATATTGCCCCGTGCACCGCGGACAGAATTCTCGGTGTCCCATTGCACGAGCCGCGCACGCACCACGAAGTTCGGTCCTGCCGGTGCCGGTGCGCCGCCCGCCCACACATTGTAGAGCAGCCGGTCGGCGAGCAGTGCGCCGTTGATGTCGCGGCGGATGTTCGCGCCGAAGTGATGCTTGAGCTGGAGCGAGGAAACGATGAGCCGCTGCGAGAGCAGCGGCACCGCCTGCCATTGCACATCGAGGAGGTTGTCGGCGGTGGGCGCGGGCGTGTTCTGGCCGGGCGCGCTGCCCAGCTCGATAACGATCAGATACTGCCCGCGCGTTTCGTGCGGGAGTCCGGTCGCCTGCAGGAGCTGGAGCGCGAGATCGAACTCCAGCTTGAGCGACTGGCCCGCGCGCAGCATCTGCTCGTTCACGTGAAAGAGGAACAGCTCGCGCTCGAAGTCGGCCGGGAAATACGAGTTCGTGCCTGTGACGCGCGTGAGCCGGTACCACACGCGGCCGTCGCTGCCCGCGAATCCGCCTGCTTCCAAATATCCGCCCCGGCGGCCCAGCCCGCCCGGAACAAGCAGCGGTGCAGCCGTGTTGTTCTGGAACACGTTCCCCGCGTTCGCCGCCGCGGATGGGAGCGGCACGGTGATCGGCTGCACGGTGGCGTCGTGAATGGCCGGGAGCAGGCCGGCAGCGCGGGGCATCGCGGAGGCAGTGTTCCCGCCGGAAAGCGATTTCGGATCGAAGCCAGCCGGCAGCCTTCCGGGAAACAGTTCTGTCCGGTCGGGAATCTGAATGTCCATCGAAGTCGAGGAGGCCGCTGGCAGCGTGGGCTGCACCTTGGGCAGCAGGTTTTCAATGGCGGCGACGCGCGACCCGAGCGCGAACAGCGCGTCCACGAGTCCGATGATTTGCGCCATCGTGTGCGTGTGTGCCTGGAACGCGCTGACCGGCCCGGCGCTGGTAATCACCAGAGCGAGGCTTGCGGGCGCAGGCGGCGGCTGGCTTTCCGGAAAATCCAGCACCAGTTCATTCGCGCTGGCGATGGTCGCATCGAACGTATCGAGCACTTTTCCGCCGCTCCGGTTTTCGCGCACGGTGAGATGAAACGCCTCGGTGCCAAGGTTGTGCGGGAAGTCGAACGAGCGACGGACACCGTCGCCGAAGACCGCCACGTAGTGCTGCACACCCGTGATGATCTGATCGCGCGTGAACGGGATGTAGTCGCGCGGCTGCGGCGGACGCAGCCAGTCGATCGCCGGGATGTCCGCCATCTCATCCCAGATTTGTTCGCGGGCGATGGTGACCGGCTGCTGGCAAAGCGTAATGAGCCGTCCGGCCACTGCGGGATCGGCGGCGTTCTGGTCATCATCGACGACCTCGACCTCGATCTCCAGGGGCAGCGTGACCTGCGGGACGCCGCGCAATGCCGAGGCGAGTTCCGCGCGCGCCAGGTCGAGCGTGAACGTGAGCACGCCCGTCTCGAAGGAATGGACGCTGACCTCAATGAGCGGCTGCGGGGTGTTGCCGAGATCGTTGATGAACTCGACGTAGGCGTGATCCGCCTCCGGATTGCTCACAGCGAATCGCGTGGCCCCGCCCGTGAACATGGCATTGAGCGCGGCGGCGATTTCCTGCGGGCCGTCGTCGATGCCGAGCAGCTTCGTCGTGCGGAAATCCCAGCGCAGGTAGTACGTGCCCTTGAAATCGGAAGGAACGATGAGCGCCTGCACTTCGTTCTGCTTGAACTCGCCATCGGTGCTGCCGCCGCGGATGCGCGCGACGCTCGGCGGCGGAGGCAGCACGCGCTCATGACTGCCGGTGAAGACGGCCGGGGTCTGCACGAGCCGGACTTCATGCCAGCGCCGCCCGCTTTCCTCAAACGCGCGGATGCGGACGAACGATTCCGGCTTGAGCGTATTGATGGCCACCGCGAGAGGAACGGCGTTCGTGGTGGCGAACCGGAGCAGCCAGCAGCCGGGTGCGGAAGCGACCGCCTCCTGCAACTGATGCGTGTTCGACGCATCGAGCGCCGTGAGTGCGCCTTTCACGTCCGCCGCCGAGGACGCCGGATTTAGATTGGCAGACGCATCTCCCGCAAACCGCAGCGTGAACGTCCCGTCCGTCGGCGGTTCGAGCGCCAGGCCGATGCTCGCGCGCAGCGTGCGCACGTTGAGCTGCTTTTCACGCAGCACGTCGCCTTCGCCGTGCTCCATCATCCGCAGCGAACAGACGCACTGATCCCCGAGCACGAACACGGGCAACGTCACGGTGCCGCCGTCGCTCGTGATGAGTTTGCGGACCGACAGATCCGCGTAAAGGTCGAGATCGCTCACGCTGCGGTGAGCATGTCAATCGGCACTGCCTGCCTGCTGGCCGCCGACCGGCGGTGGCGGATCGTTCTGAATGCCGAAGAACCACGGATCGAATTCCGCGGGCTTGAAGGGAAACGGGGGATCGAGCGGCGGCGGCTGATCCTTCTCAGCTTTGGCTGCTTCGCGCTCCAGGCGGTTGGCGTGCGGATCGAGTCCCATTTTAGAAAACTGCCACCGGCACTAGGTGCTCCAGTAAAGGCCGGTGAAATCTGCCGCGCCGAGGTAGGCGGAGACTTGCGCGTAGGCGTCGTTCACCGGCGAGAGCAGTTGGCTGAAGATCGAATCAGCCAGCCCGCCGAGCAGTCCCGTTTGGAGCGTGATGGGCTTCGGCGGCGCGCTCGGCAGCTGCGCGCGGCTCGCGTGATTTAGGTTCCAGAAAACGAAATGCTGCGGATAAGGCGTCCATGTCTCATCGGGCTCGTCGGAGCTTCCCGCATCCGGCGGTGAAATCATCCAGAGCGTGGCGAGCTTGATTTCGTCGGTCTGCGGCTCGACCGCCGTGCCCATGAGTTTGTCGAGATCGGTCGGTTCCATCGGCGGCTGCCATTTGCTGACGGCATTCAGCCAGTGCCGGGACTTCGCGTTGCGCAGGGCCGTGTTGTCGAAGGCGGTCCCGATGTCGATGCTCTGCGAGTCGGTGAGTGGATTGAGCACGGTCACGGTCTGGCGCGCCGCCATGCGCGGAGTGATGAGCACGATGTCGCAGGCCCGGATCTGCCGTGTGCGAGTCGGGTCGGGCTCAGGCTCAAGCGCTGCAAGGCCACTTCCGCCCTTGGCCACGGGCACCACGCCGAGATGATCGAAGAACTTGGGATAGCCTTCGCCCGGCGCGACGGTGAAATTTTCGCTGAACGCGTCATCAATCGGACCCGGCGCGGCGGGATCGCGAAAGTCACCGATGACAATCTCAGGCGTGTTTTCATCGGTGAGCGGGATGGGAACGGACTGCCCCGCGTTTGGCGTTCCCGCCGGACTCGTGACGTCGATGGTCACATCCTGCGCATTTACGAAGCCCGGCTGCACCATGGCGACCCACTCACCCCCGACCGGCTGGATCGTGTCGTCATAACGCCAGCGCGCGCTGATCTGCCAGGGATGCCGCCAGCGGCTCGTGCCCCGCCCGCTGATTATGCAGCCATCGGGCGTCTGGTTCGTCTCGCACCCGATGCCCGCAATGACACGGGCGCGCAGCACCTCGGCGATCAGGCCGTTCCATATCTCGGCTGGGATGATTGCGCTCATGCCGTTCCCGGCCAGAAGAAGTGACGCGCGCTGTCGGTCTTGGCGTCCCGTGCCTGCGCGCGATGCACGATGTTGAAGAAGACGATTTGGAAGAGATCAATCTGCCCCGTGCTGCGCTGGCGCAGCATTGCGACCGGGTAGCGCACGCGCCGCCCGGAGATGCCGGGAATGCCGCCAATGGCGCTCGGTCCCCCACTGCCGGGCGGCGGGTCTTCGCCGTTCTCCGAATCGAAATAGGCGACCTGCACCATCTCCATCGTCTTGATCTCCCATTTGGTGCCGCAGGTGATTTCGACGGCCACGTAGCCGCGGTTGTCCGCATCGAGCTTGAGCTTGTTGAACTCCAGCTTCGGCGGCGGCTTTGTGTCCGTACCGCTGAGGGCCACGCCGCCGATCAGCGGCTCGATGGAATTGACCAGGCCCGGCTGGATTTGCGCGGCGGTCTGGCCGATAAGCGAAACCTGGAATGGATGCGACCACGGCGCAGTGGCAGCATCGAAACTGATGATGGTTCCGTCCGGCATGGATCGCAGGCGCGCACCGTCGCCAGGCAGCAGCCGCACTGCGCGTACGGCGGCCACGAGCCGGTTCCACAGCCCGGCGGTGAGGGGCTGTCCGCGTTTCACAAAAGGCAGCTCGTTCATTGACTGGTGCCCTCCAGTTGCGATTGGCCGTAGACGTCGGTGATCCAGCCGTTCGGGCCGCTGAGCATGTATTCCTCGGTGATCTCCACGGCGTTGCCTTTGCGTTTGATCTTCGGCGCGAGCTTGAGCCAGTTCCGTTTCTTCGCAGCGCTCGGGATTTTGAACTGCTCGATGCCGGGCGGCTTTTCGATGATCGTGCCGATGCCCCGGAGGAGCGTGGAGGGAATCGTTTTCGCCGCGTAGGTTTTCCGAAACACCGCGCCGACCACGAGCCAGTTCTCGACGCCGAACAGCGGGTTCTTTTTGATCTTCTGGCTGCCGCCGCTGAGCGCCGTCTGCTGGCCGCCGGCGGCCGGGAGCGTTTCTGAGAACTGCTCCTTCACCACGTCCCAGTGGTAGCGCGTCTTGAGCGTGTCGAAATACGGGTGCGTCTGAATCGGATCCTCGTTCATCGAGCCGTCCAGCTCGAAGGTCACGTTGTCGTTCTCATTGTAGGTCGGGGTGATGCCCTCGAAGTGGAGCACCGCCTTGAACGTGCCGTCGTCCTCCTGGGAAAAGGTGCGCGAGCGATACGGCAGATCGACCCCGAGATTGGGCAGCGCGGTGACGGCCTCGGTGAGCGTGGCGACGAAGATGGGAACCTCGACGGTGACGACGCCTGTTTCGGAAACGCCGCCTGAAATGCCGGTGGTGGGAAGCGGGGTGAGTGTCATGGTCAGCCGAAGACAGGGGTGGGCGTGGCGGTCGAAACCGAGGGCTTGTTTTCGATGGCGCGCTTCACATCGCGCAGGAGCCCGGTCTGCGCGGTCAGTTCGCGCGTCTGCCGCTGCTGCTCGCGCAGGATGGGATCGCCAGCGCCGTAGGATGCGTTGCCGCCGCCGCCGATGCGCTGGAGCGTGGACACGGACGGCTTCTTCTTTGCGTCGAGTTCCTCGTCGTACGCGCCGGTGTTGATCGGGCGCGGCTTGGCTTCCTCGCGGGATTTTTCGGACACCTCCTGCACATGCTCCATCACGCCGCCGATGAGTTCGTCGAGGTGTTGCTGCCAGTCGCTGGTGTCGATGAGCGAGTTGCCTTTCTCAAAGCCTGCGCTCATCGCCTTGCTGATTTCGTCGAAGGCGTCGTGCATCCGCTGCGCCGTCTTTTCCATCGCGGGCGCGAGCAGATCCCCGGCGGCGTCCTCGTTGCGCTTGCCCGCCTCGCGCATTCCGGAGGCGACCTCGTGGAGCTTGTCCGCGCCCTTGCCAATCTTCTTGCCGACGAGCGGCGCCTTCGCCAGCCAGTCGAGCATCGTCGCGACGCCATCGAGCAGGAAGGCGATGAACTGCTGCGCGATGCCGAGCAGGGCCGTGCCCATGCCGATCCAAAAGTCCGCCGTGGTCACGACCTGCAGCAGCGTGATGGCGCTCTTGAACGCCTCGACGAGCAACTGCCAGAGCGCCTGCCCCACCGCCATCAGTGCGCCCGCGAGAAAGTCCACCGCGTTGGCGAAAGCGATCTTCGCCGACGTGAAAAGGATTTCGCCAACCTTCCCGTCGGCAAACGCCTGCACGATGAACGCCACGGCCTGCCCGGCGTCCTTGCCCCAGCTCGCCAGGTCCACCTTCATGAACTGGTCGAGCAGCGGCTTGAGCACCGGGGCGACCTGATCCGCGACGCCCACCCAGAATCCGCGCACCTTCACGCCGGTCGCATTGAGCTTCTCGCTCACTTCGCCAAACAGCGCGGCATCCTCGCCGAGCAGTTTCGCCTGCGAGCCGACCTGCTCCGCCGCGTCGCCAAATCCGTTGGCGGCAAACAGCGAGAGCAGTTCCGCGCCGTTGCGTCCGAACACCTCCATCGCCATCGCCGCGCGCTGCGAGGGATCCTTTACGTTGTTGATCGCGGCGCCGAGCGCCCGGAACTGCTCCGCGGGCGTCTTGCGCTTCAGATCGTCGAGGTTTAACCCGAGCCTCTCAATCGCCTGACCGCCGGCATCGCTGTGGATCGACTTCGCCATCTTCGCGAACGCCGGGCCGATGTCCTCCGCGGCTTTGCCCGCGTTGATAAACTGCTGCTCCAGCACGGCGAGATCGGCGACAGCCACGCCGGTGCTTGCCGAGAGATCGTCGAGCTTGTGGCCGACCTCGAACGCGCCCTTCACCTTCTCGAAGCCCTCGGTGACGAGGTGCGCGACCTCGCGAATCATGATGAACGCCTCCACGAATTTCGCGACCCGCTCCTGGAGCTTGAGCATCCGCTCATTGATGCGCGTCAGGGCCGCGCCGAACCGGCTGTCGTCGGCTTCAAATACGGCGGTGGCTTTGGGCATGACCAGCGCACGGCGTCAACGAGCGGACGAATGCCCGGCGGCTGATTTTAGCAGGCAGCGGCCTGCCGAAGTGCTAAACCGCATCACCATGAACGCACCGAACCTCACCCAACGTCCGCCCCGCAGCCCGCGCGTCCGCCTCGGCGGATACGTGCTTCTCGCGCGCATCATCGACAAAGGCCGCGCCGAACTCGCCGGCACCGCGGGCGAATACAAATACAACAACCCGATTGACCGCCACTGGTTCAATTTCACCGGCATTGAGCCGGATGCGTTGAGGGCCGAACTTGCCACCGGCAAAGGGGACGGCGAAATCCTCGCGTGGGTCGCCGAGCACGCCAAACACCAGCGGATGCCGTGGGAAATCCAGCAGTGGAGCGCCTATGCCAACGAGCGCGGACCCGATGGCGACGTGGAGACATTGCATCACTTCGCGGAACGTGTCGGCGGTCTCAGCGCCGTGCGCGAGGATGTGAAAACGTGGTTCGACTACCTCGACCTCGACGACCACGTGACCTTCGGCGGAAAAGCCTGACCTCGGTGGTGGTAGCGGGGGCCGGACTCGAACCGGCGACCTCCAGCGTGATGAGGCTGGCGAGCTGACCAACTGCTCCACCCCGCGATTTGCGGAGCTTGGGCCAGTCCGGTTTGGACTTACTTCCAGCCGCCGCGCTTGAGCGCGCGTGTCAAAAGGAACTCCGCCTGCCGCCGGATCTTGTTTGCCTGGATCGTAATCGCCGCCTGGATGCGCCGCTCGTAGTCGGCAACGCTCGTCACGTATTTCACCGCGTTGATGAGCGTGATGCGAAAGAGCCGGGCCGTGTCGGCGATGCTCATCGCGCTCCGGCGCGGCCCGTGCCGTGTGACCCACGCCGGGAGTTTCACGCCGAGCGCGTCAGCCCCGGCGTTCCAGCCGGCGGCGAGTTCGCCCACGCGCTTGAGCAACTCGTTGCGCAACGAGCGCAAGGCCGAGGCATCGACGGGATACGGCTTCTTGAGGTTGCGCGGATTGATGCGGCCCGTCCGCAAATCGCGGAACCGCTGATGAATCTCCTGCGGGTTTTGCAGCGTGACGTTCTTCCGCGCGTGCGCGCCGACCATCACGCGCGCAAGGTCGCTGATGATCGCCGCCTCGCCGGCTTTCTTCGCGTCGCTGCCTTTCTTGCCCTTGCCGGCAGGCGGAGTGATCCCGACGACCTCCTTCACGAATCCCTTCGCCGCCTGCTGCGTCAGCTCGCGCCGCGACTTTTTCACGTGCGGCGCAAGCTGCTTGATGGCGCGTTTGATTTCGCGCAGATCGAATCGCACGTCAGTTTTCATTGGAGGTCCATCCGGCGAGGAGACGGTCGAGTTGCAGGGTTGGCGCGGGACCGATGGGCACGGTCCACACGTCGTGCGCGCGCAATGCGCAGTGCTGGTATTGCAGAAGCCGCGCGAGTGGCAGCTCCCAGAAGATGAAGTGCTCCGTCCATCCCGTTTCCCGCGCCAGTGTGAAGACGAAGCTCGCCGTCCACACCGGCTCAATCAGTTTGGGGGTGGACTCTTCGAGTCGTTCTTGCCTCCGCCTGGCCGTTGGAGCACTTCGACCTGTGCTGCCTCGATCGAGACGAGGCTTTTCTCAAGCTGGCCCATCGTCTCGAACATCGCGGTCACCGGCATCTCCAGCTCGAAGGGCAGGAGATACTGCTCCTCGAAGGCTGCGCGATCCTCGCGCGCGAGTTTCACCGCCTTCTTCACCACGTCGAGCGGCTGCGACTGGATGAACAGGAACGTGGTGATCTGGCGCTGCTTTTCATCGGCGGACATCGCCTCGATCTGGTCCTTGCCCGAACCGGTGATCATGGTGAGCCCGAGTGAGCGGCAGAGTGTGAGCGTGCCCGCGGAAAACGGGCGCAACGTGATGCCACCTGCGCTCGGCTCGGGTTCGATGAAGGCGTCGAGGTTGGCCTCGGTGCGGTCGGGGGTGGCGGAATCAGCGTTCATTTTTCAAGCGCGGTGAGAAGTTCCTGGCGGCGTTCGGGCGTGGCGTCGAAGGGCACGAGGGCGAACCGGCGGCCCTTGCGGATGAGCGCGACCGGGGCGAGCCGGGCGACTTCCGCGCCCAGCATCGCTGCATTCCGAAACGCACTCCGGATGTAGGCGAACGGATGCTCCGCGTTCTGCGTGGTCCAGACCGGGTCATGCCACGCGTCGATGAGTTTCCGCGTCTCGTGCTGGCCGCAAAGGCTGCGCGCCTTGAGCGTCCACGTCACCGTGCGCCGCTCGCGGTTCTCGATCAGCTCGCGCGTTTCCAGATACGGGCAGTCGTCGTCGAGCGGGATGCCGAGTGCTGCCAGCGCGCCGACAAGCTGGAGCAGGTTGAGCGCGTCCGCGTCGGTTTTCACCTCGGCGCGCAGGATGCAGAGTTGGTCGCCTTTTTGCATGATTAGTTCACGGCCTCCGCGTTCGGGTAGTTCTTGAAGCTGTATTCCCAGCCGTCGAAATCCTCATTGCTCTCGTTTTTCTTCACGTTGGTGATGACGGTCACACCGGCATTCGACAGGCCGCTCACGCCGGGATCGCCGACGCCAGGCACCACGGAAAGCGTCCCGTGTCCCTTGACCGAGCCCTCGGTCATTTTGCGGTAGGTCTTCACCCGCGCGATTTCGCCGTCGCTGCCGGCGAGTTCCTTGATCTGCACGCTGTCGTCGGTCTCGACCGAGTCGATCAGCGCGCCCGCGTGGCGGGTGATTCCAAAATATACGTCGCTCGCAGGCATGGCTTAGTTCTTGGCTGGAGTGGGTGCGGCGGGAGCGGCGGCAGTGTCCGCCGGAATGCCTTCGAGCGCCGCGATGACGGCTTCGAGTTCGCGCAGCCGCTGCTGGTCGTTGGCCGCGCGCTTCTCGATCATGGCTTTTTCCTGCCGGTGTTTGGTGAGGGCTTCCTGGATTGCGTTCACGATGCCTCGGTTTCCGTGTCAAAACTCAGGGCGTTCCAAAGCCGAACCGATACTTGAGCTTCGTCGTAAACCGCGCGTCACCCACGGTCTGCTCAGTGCCAAGCGGCGCGTAGCCGTAGATGTGGAGCTTCCCCGTGGCGTTCAACGCCGCGATCACCGTTTTGCGATCCGCTAGAGCAGTCCGAATCGCTTCGACCCGCGCTGCGTGCGCATCGGGTGCCGTGTCGTGTGCCTCGCTTTCGATGATGACGCCGACCTCCCCGCGGAAGGCGGAGTCTGATCCGGCGAGCGGCTCGGACGTGGTGCTCACCGTCAGCGCGGGCAGCTTGTGCTCCGCGTTGTCCTGGCCGGTGTAGCCGTGGAGCGCACCGAGCTGTGGCACCGCCTTCAGATGCGCCAGCAGCGTCGCGTCGAGAAGGTGGTCGATCATGGTCAGTTTTGCGGTTCGGCCACGAGCACGACCATCGGGTACTGCGGATGATCGGTGACACGGGTGATGCGGTAGGGTTCGCCGTTGAACTCGATGGGCTCGCCGAGCTTGGGCCGCGCTTCGGTGAACGCGCCGCGCGGAATCTTGATCGTGCAGTTGCCCTTGGCCTCGAAGCCGCCGAGCGCCAAATCCTGGCTCAGCGGATTGTCGGAGACGAGCGCCTGGTAGGTTTCGCCTTTCCAAATCACGGGCTCGCCCGTGGCGCTGAGAATTTCGGTGAGAGCGGCTGCTTTTTCGTCCTGAAGCGACATGCCCTCGCGGGGCTGTCAAAGTGCGATGAGCTGTGACATCAGAATGAAGAAGCCCCGGTGCCGTTTCCAGCACCGGGGCTTTATGCAACCACCGAAGTTTGGTTCGTCCGCTTACGGCTGGACGATGCGCTTGATGCCGGCGGGAATCGCGGGCTGGAAACCGTAGAGGCACTCCACGGTGACGAAGATGCGGTTGCTCTGGATCTCCGTGTAGCGCAGGTAGCCGAAGGTCAGGCCCGTCTCCGGGTCGGTCACCGCGCCGGATTCGTCGTAATCTGCGACCGGCGGCAGGTAGCGCATCGCGATGGCCATGCCGCTCGGGTGCGACGCGAAACCGACGAGTTTTTCTCCGTTGTCCGGCAGGATGACGGTCTCATACAGGTCGAAACCGGCGATGCGGCGGATCTGCGCATCAATGACACCGGGCTGTGCCAGACCCTGCATGAAGCTCTTGGCCACCACGTCGTCGCCGAGCAGGCTGGTGTAGTAGGCTCCGTCGAGCACCAGGCTGCGGTCGTTCACCGGCATTTTCGCCGTGCTGCACGCACCGCGGATGTCCAAGATTTTCTTGTAGTTGAAGCTGCCCGCAGCCACCGGATTGACGGCGGGATCGCCGAAGGTCGCCTGCGTGATGGTGGAAAAGATGTCCTGCAGGATGTCGGTGGCGAGCTGCTTGACCGCACTGGACACCAGCGTCTCAAGCACGTTGAGCGCGGTCTCGGAGGCCTCGCGGGCAGTGACGTGGATCGTCTTGAACTTGTGCCGGTTCAACTGCACGGGGATGACCGTGACCGTCGAGTCGGCGTTCGCGGTATAGGTGCCCGCAAACTCGCTGGAAGCCGATGGAGCGCCGACCACCGGCACGCGCACCGTGTCGAGCTTGTCGGCGGGCTCGGGCGAAAAGTTGGTCGAGAAGGCGCGCAAGGGCAGCAGGGCGGCCATCCACGGCTGGAGCGCCGTCTGGGCGACCTTGATGTCATTGACGTTGGTGAGCGTGTTGGGCATGGGAGTGGGTTATTGGGCGTTGAGGAGGAGGTTGCGCTGATCGGCGGTGAGGGAGCGCCAGAAGGTCGTTTGCTCCTTCGGGTCGGTGATGGCCTTGAAGCGGGTGATGAGCGCCGCGGCCTGGGCATCGCCGCGAGGCGTGACCGGAACCGGCTGCGGGCTGGCAGCGCCGTAGCGCTCGGCTGCAATGCGCTCGGCGGTCTTGGCATTGGCCTTGAGCGTTTCGATTTCGGTCGTGAAAGCGGTGATCTGCTCCTTCGCCTTCGCCAGTTCCTCGGCTGCGCTGTTTGCGGACTTGAGCGATTGCTTCGCCGTCGCAAGATCGTTGGAAAGCTGGTCGCGCTGTTCGGTGAGTTCCTGGTTGGCCAGCGTCAGCGCGTCGGATTCCCTGGTGAAAGCCTCAAGCCGGGAACGCAGTTCCTCGGATTGTTTGCTCGCCTCGGTGAGCAGCGTGCTGCCCGCCTGGGAGTCGGCTTCGAGTTGCGTGACCCGTGCAAGGGCCGCTTCGAGTTGCTCGTCGAGAGTTTTCATGGTTGCCCCGGTTTGGATGTCAACTGCCGTGGCGTACGCGCATCTTGGCGAGCACTGTCGCGCGATCCTGGATGACGCCGGAAGTGAGCTGTGCGGCGAACGCCTTCTGCCCCGAGAAATCCTGTCCCTCCATCGAGTCGGGAACGATGGTCCGGCCCCGCGCAAGCACGGCGGCGTGGAAGTCGGCGTTGATTTCGTTGATGGACGACTGGAGCCAGGCGCGCTGGTCGTCGGTGAGCGCCACGCCCGGCACGCCGACGCTTTTGTATTTGCCGGCGGCGAACACCTCCATCTTCAGCCCCTCCAGCTTGAACGCCTCGCTCTCATCGAGCATCGGCAGGAGCACGCCGATGGAGCCAACACGTGCGCTGGGCGTCGCGTAGATCACGTCCGCCTGCGCCGCGATCCAGTAGGCCGCGCTGCACATCTGCCCGTCGGAAAACGCATAGACGTATTTGTTCTTCGAGAGCATGGCCACCGCCGCCGCCAGCTCGGGCGTTCCGTTGACCGTGCCGCCGGGCGAGTCGATGTCGAGCAGCACGGCCTGCACATCCGCGCGGTCGCCGGCCTCGGCAATCGCCTCCGCGATTTCATCCATGTCCGTCGCGCCCAGGAGCACCCGCGAGAAAACGTCCGGGCGCTTCATCAGTACGCCGGAGATCGAGATGATGCCGATGCCGTCCTCGATTTCCAGGAGGTCCGAATCCGGGTCGTCCGGATCGTCGCCCGGCGGCTGGGGAAACAGGGCGCAGGCGTCTGCCGCGCGGCGCATCGCGGCATGGGCCTCGGGCGTGATCAGCCACGGCTGATGATAGAGGGCGTGCAGAAGTTGGGTCACGCCCAGCGCGACCTGTCAAAAAAGGGAGATAATCGTGTCGACACGATTATCTCGGTTTTTCCAGACCGCCCGGCGCTGGTGGATCTTCGCTCTCACCGACCACCGGGGTCGCCGCCGTGCCGCCCGTTGGGGACCACAACATCTCCAGCGGCACGCCGTATTTCTTTGCGAGGTCGAGCAGCGCCCGCGCGTTCTGCGCCCGGATTTCCATTTCCTCGGTGAAGTCCATGCCCTGCTCGGCGAAGCATTCGGAGATCGTCTTGATGCCAAGCTCCACGTCAGCGCGATTCTGCTGCGCATCGCGGCCCGCATCCACCGTGATGCGGCGCGGCGTGGTGAACGAAACCTTGGTCCAGTTTTCCGCTTCCGGCAGACGCTTGCTCGCGATGGCGTCGCCGATGACGAACAGCCACACGGGCTTGAGGAACCGCTCAATGAGGATGAGCTGGCGGTACGAGAAGCGCCGGTCAGCCTTCGCGACCACGAGGCGCACACCGGCCCCGCCGACTTTGCTCGAGTCCGCGGCAAACTCGAAAGGAATGTGGCCGAGCGCCGAGTCGCGCCGCAGATGCTCCAGAAATCCGGTGAACGTCGGGCTCGGCCGGTTCGGCTGAAAGCTTTCGAGCGATTCGCCGGGTTTGAGCGCCACGAGTTTTCCGCCGACGATCCGCTGCAACGCGCTCGGCTCGGACACGCCGGATGCGGGCGGCGCTCCCTGCTGAATCGAGAAATCCGCGTCATCATCCAGATCGCCGCGCTCGGTCTTGAGCACACGGGACACGTCGGAGTTGTCCTTCACCGCGTGCTTTTCCAGCGCGATCAACTCCATCTCGTCGAGGATGTGATTGATGCTGTGCTGCAACGTCGGTGCCTGCCGAACACCAGTCACGTTCTCCGGTTCAAACACATGGAGAATCAGCGGTGCCGGGATGTCCTTGAAACCGCCTCCGTCCAGAAGCACGCGATAGAACGCGGGCGCGCCATAGGCATCGAAGCCGATGCCGTCCTCCGTATCGCCCTGATCGGCATCGCCGATTCGGTGCGATTCGATGAGCTGAAGCTTCGCCGCTCCGTTCGCATCGCGCGTCTTGTGAACGAAGTATTCGCCGTCCACGTCCATACCGCGGCAGACGAGCGACTGACATTCGGCGAAGCAGAACCGCTGGGTAATTTCACAGCGCGCCGCCCACTGCGCGAAGTATTCCTCGGCGGCCTTGTTCCAACCCGTGTTTGTCGAAAGCGCCTGGGGCTTGATCCCGTCGCCCGTGGCGTAGATCGCCATGCTGCCGACCAGCTCCCGCACGAAGCCGGAGTTTTTGTGCAGATAGCGCGACCGGCGCACCAGTTCACGGCGCGGCCCCGGCGTGAGGTCGAGCTTGGCGTCGCGCGGGAAGACGCCTGGCACGCGGGAACGGCGCGGGGAGAAGTTCGCCGCTTCGTAGGGGCTGAACCAGGCGCGCGGCAGAATCGCCCTCGCAAATTTGAGCAGCGGATTCATCGCGGGAGAAAGCCGAACACCTGGCTCGTATCGACCCGCTTGCGCGCGCCGTAGATTTCAGGGGCGAGCTTCTTGAGCGCGATCTGGCACGCCTCGATGATCGCGTGGATCTCGTCGATCCGCCGCTTGGTGACCGTGGACCCCGATTCCGACCACGCGGCAAGCGTGCGCGTCAGCTCCGCTTTCTGCGTAGCGAGGATGTCTTCGACTTCCTGACGGGTGAAGCCGACGGAGTAATCGGGAGCGGCCATGATTAGACGGGCTTGGCGTGAAGCTGCGCAAAGAGAGCGAATGCCTTCGCCTTGATGAGCGTCTCGGCGTTGTCGGGCGTGAGCGCGGAACTAATCGCCGAACCGGGAAAGACGAAGAACAGCACGTCATGCTCGATGCTGACGTCATGGATGCGGCGGCAACTGCCGTCGGGATTGCGGGTCGCGCAGGGATCAGGCGCGGGCGGATGAAAAGCCTCGTGTACGCGGATCGAACCCTCGCCGATCTTGTGGCTCGGTCCGAGATCACCGCAGATTGCCGCAGTGATGATGTCGCGATAGACGACGATGGCCAGGTCACCGATGGAGAGCCCGGTGGATGCGCGGAATACGCCCAGCGGCAGAACGATAAAGGGATGGCGTTCGCTGGAGAGCGGGCTGCCGTCCGGGAAATGGAACGAGGTGTCGTTTTGTCCGTCGGACGGGTCAAGCAGCGTGCCGCACCGGCGGCCAGGGCCGGCCGCAACTCCGTCGGCGTCGATGGCCATTTTGGAACTCCAGAAGATTACACCATCCGGGAAACGGAGGATGGCTTTGCACACACTCGGATCGCTTTGTCCGCCTTCACGGTCAAAGGTGTCGAATAGGGATTTGCAGAACTCCGCCGCTGGAGTGGCGAGGTTGAAGTTGATGCCGCTGAGCGCGGTGGCCGATGCAGATGGGATCGTGAACATGGCGGGCGGTTAGCGGGAGGCCTTCGGGTCGCGGAACTCGATGGTGTTGCGGATGTCGCCGCCGACGGCGTTCGTGTTCGGGTCGTACGTTCCTTGCACGTCCACGGTATCGGACTTCACCTTGGAGCGGAACGCCCGGTCGAGGGCGCTGCCCGCACAGCCGTCGAGAAGCAGCGCCAGAAGGACGGCAATCAGAAAGCCGAGGGTGAGTTTGAGCGGATAGAACAGGGATTTGTGGTTCATGCCGGTTCCGGCACGTCAACCGCGGCACCCTCGCTTGGGGCCTCTGCGCTCACGATGGCCTCGCGCCCGATCAGCTTGAGCATCGTCGCCGCAGCCGCCTGCATCGCCTCGCAATCAAGATAATGATTGGGTCGTTTTCCGACCTGTTTCCAGAGCCATTTTCCCCCGTCCTTCACGCGCTGCTCGCTTTCCATCTGCGCGAGATACTCATCGTCGATGTCGTCAGGCACTTCCCAGGTCGCACCACGCTCCGGGTCCTGATTGCGACGGAGCCGCGCCAGCGTGTCCTTGATGTTCAGATTGCTCCAGTAATGGACGTAGCAATGCCGGGCGTGGCCGAGCACGACCTTGCGGCGCGGCGAATAAAACCTCTGCACGCTTTTACCGCTCCTGGTGCGGTGGATGAAAGTAGGGCGGCGGTCGCCCATGAGCGCCACCCAGCCGCGCTCGGCGCACTCGCGATACACGTCGTAGGTCGCGTGGCCCGCATCGAGGAACACCAGGCTCGGATGGATGCCGAAGCGCGATTGCAACGCATCCACGTCGTCGAAGGTCAGGATGCGTTCGTTCCACACGAGCCGCGAGGAACCGTTCGCACTCCACGACCGCACGATGGCGAACAGGTGATCCATCTGGCAATCCACGGTCATGATGCGCAGCGGCGCCGCGATGTCACCCGGCTCGAATGGGGCGGCGACGAGTTGACCTCTGGCATTCACACCAGCCTCGTCCTCCCAAAGCTCGCCCTTGTGGTAGCCGCTGCGCGTGATCTCGAGCTTGTAGTCCTCCGCGTATTCGCGCCACGGCATCGCGAGTCTCTTCTGGTAAAACTGCTTGAGCGCGCTGATGTCGCCGCGCCGCGCGATGGCTTTCGCGCGGAGATAGAGTTCCGCGAGCGCGCCCCAGCTCATGGTGCAGAGGGCGTTCCAATGAAACCCGACGTTCTCTTTCGCCGCGCGCGCGTTCTGCGGAATGAAGCGCCCGGTGGCATTCAACTCCCGGCGCGTGCGGTCGCTGTCGTCGAAGTAGTGATTGCACGACGCGCATCGCATCGCGGCGGTGCGACGCACTTCCGCGTAATCCCATTCGCCGTGCTCCTCGCGCGCCGACTTGGACCACTCGATCTGTTCCCAAGACCACGGCTGCCGCGTGCCGCACTTGGGGCATTGGAACGTCCACTCCCGCATGTCCGTCGTCTCGAATTTGCGGTGCGTGTCGTCATTCTCTTCGCCGCCCTGCGACATGAACAGGCACTTGCCCAGCCAGCCAAACGCGGTGACGCGCGCCTCGGCTTCGGCCATGTGGCCCACGGGCCAGCGCCATGTTTCGTCCCCGATGAGCCAGCGGATCGAGCGGCGCTGGAGGTTCGTCTTGTTGTGCGCGCCGAGCACCCAGAGCGTCATTCCGTTGCGAAAATGGACCGTGGTGTTGCGCTTCTTGTGCCGGTCGCTGGGAAAGAGCGCCTTCACCGGCGCGCAATCTTCGAAGATCTTGTGCAGTCGCGACTCCGCCTGATCCTTCGCGTCGTCGTCGGTCTGATCGAGCCACAGCGTCGGGCCGGGAAGATTCGCGATGATGTGGCAGAGGCCGATCTCGCCGACGCTCGTCTTGCTCGACTGGATCGCGGCGATGATGAAGACGAGCCGCACCTTGGGATCCACGAGCGCATCGAGCGCCTCACGAATCTGCGGCGAGTTGTCGGAGCGGAACCGGCCGGGAATCGGCGAATACGGGATCGAGCCGATGTTTTCTTCGGCCCACGCCCACGGCGGACGACGATCTGGCGGACGCCACGCCTCACGCCAAATGCTGACGAGATTCCCGTTCATCCCGCGTGCAGCACCGCGAGCACCTCGTCGATGGCCTTGCGGCATTCCTCCTGGATGCCCGTGGCGTCGAGCCCGGAGAGGATCGGCGGCAGTTCGTTTTCAAACTTCCGGCGCAGCAGCGCCGTGGTTAGGCCGACGAGATTCGTCCAGCTCGTCCGCACCTCCTCGACGGGGATGAACTCACCGCGTTTGACCGAAAGCCGAAGCTCCCGCTCCTCGACCTCGGCAAGCAGCTTGCGGGCTTTGAGCGCCTGCTGAAGGTCCGGCGTTTCCTCGCCGCCCTTGAGCCCGCGCCGGCGCATGAACTCACGCCACTGCGCGACGTCATGCAGCCCGTTCGCCGCCGTCTTCGGTGCGTCCTCGAACTTCTTCCACGCGTGGACCGCCTGCCGGCTGACCTTCAGCGCGTCGGCCAGTTCGACAAAGTTCCGGACGAACGCCGGTCCGTCACCGCCCGCGCCCGCCGCCAGCGACTGCAACATCGCGCGCTCCAAGCGGCTGATCTTCCCGCCCGCCTGCACCCGTTTGACGAGATTGGCGAAATCGCGGTTGAGCAGCTTTCTGGCAACGTCCGGCGGTATGGCGTCCATGCGCCATCCGCTGCGTCAACGTTCATTGCGCAATGAACTGCGCTGCTTCTTGCGACGCTGGGCTTTTGTCGCCGCCTTCGGCTTCGCTCCTTCGATGATCTGCAGCATCGCGCCGAGCCCGAATCCCTGCGGCATCGCCCGTTCCTGCTCCCAGTTTTCGAGCGAGCGTTTCGAGACGCCGAGCATCTCAGCGGCGGTGCGCTGCGTGTAGTTGTTCATGTCGCGCCAGGCGACGAGCGTCTTGGCGAAATTGCGGTGAGTCATGTGCGGCGAGTGTCCGCAGGGTGCGGAGTAAGTCGAGCACTCAGGGGGCGCCGGAGGCGGCTAACCGATGGCCGGACGTCCACTCGCGAGGCTCTTATCGCGGGGCGTTTGGCAGAGCCGGACTTATGGAAGGAAGCAGCGCGGCCCATTCGCTGCGGTCGAGCGTTTCGCCCTTAAGATTTTTGATCTCAGCCGCCATCGTCTTTCCTCCGCGCGTGAACTTAAGCAGCACGTAACTGGCTTCCCTGTGGAAAAATTTCGAGTGCGGATCGGGATACTTCGCGCCCGTGCCCAGCGCGGTGTTGAAATAAGGAATGCCTTCGACTTCCGCGCGCTCAGCAAAGTAGCCGAACCCGCTGATCACTGCCGTGCCTTGACGAAACATGCGCTCCCATTCGCCTTTTTCGTAGCCGCGCATCGTGGCGTTGCGTTCGTTGTGGATCGTGACGACAAAGTTGCGGTCGCGACGTGCGACGAGTTCGCGATACCACTCGAATTGCGCCGAGCCTGCATGGAAATCGTGGCCGGTCTGCCATGTCGTACCGAAATCGCTGGTGTGCTCAAGATCGAGGGCAATGAAGCGCAGGCCGAAGGCCGGCACCTCGAAGCGCCACTTCCAGCCATCATCGGGGAGCGGATAAAAGCGCAGGTAGGCTGTGGCATCCACATCGTAGGCCGGTTCGGGAGGCGGTTGCGCACCACGAGGGCGGATTTCGCGATCGTGATTGCCAAGGGCAGGCATCACCGGCACCGAACGGAAGAGCGCGGGATATTTGGCCACTAGTGTGGCGAAGGGCTTCACGCAATCTTTGACCCCCGCGCCGCAAGTCTGGTGCAGGCTCCCGATTTGATCTCCGGCAATGATCAGCAGATGCGGCTCCTCGCGGAGCAACGCGGACAGATCGGGCCGCGCCTGCCAGTCCGCCACCACCGCCGCGCGGAAGTCCGAACCGCCGTAACGCTTCACCGCCGCGACCGTCGAGCGTTCCCCGCCGGTCTCCACCGCGTAATACAGCGGCGAAGTGCCTTCGCCGAAAGGAATCTCCACATGATGCAGCGTCACGTCGGCCATTCCGTGCGCTTCTTCCGTCACCTCTGGCGTCGCGCCAAAATGGACGATCGAATTCCCCGGATTCGCTGTTTCCCAGTTCACGACGAGCCGGACCGGATCATTTGTGCGATGCGTGAGCCAAATGCTTGTCACCTGCGCGGACGCGGTAGGAATTGTGGTGACGATGGCAGCGGCGAGCAGGAAAGCGGCGCGGAACATGAAACAAAAGATGAGGTGGTTTCGTGCGCTGAGAAGTCCAAAACCTATTTCCGAGCGCGCGCGTCTCGCGATTCCCACACGCGCCCCTTGCGCGGCAGGTGCGCCTACGCGATGACCACCGGATGGCATTGTGCGGGATCGATGACTTGAGCAGGCGGAGATTGAGCGCGGAACGTGCAAATGGTGCGAAGGGCGCTATTGAAGTCGGCGCCGACGCGCTTTGACACGCACCGGGCGGCGTGAAGATCCACTGCGCCCACAATGCCCTCGTCGATCCGGCGACACTCAAGCCGAACCCGGTCAATCCGAACCGGCACAGCGCGCATCAGATTCAGCTTTTGGCGTCCATCATTCAGGAGCAGGGCTGGCGCGGGCCGATCACCGTGAGCAAACGCAGCGGCCTGATCGTTCGCGGCCACGGGCGGCTCGAGGCCGCTTTGCTCATGGGCGCGGAGAAGGTCCCGGTGGATTATCAGGACTACGCGAGCGAGGCCGAGGAACTCGCCGATCTGCTCGCCGACAATCGTCTCTCGGAACTTGCGGAGTTGGATGAAGACGACCTTAAGCGCGTCATCGAATCGATCCGCGAGAGCGACCCTTCGTTCGACGTGGAATTGACCGGCTTCATGGAGGACGAGATCGCCCGTCTCTACGATGAGAAGCCGGAGGACGATGTGGAGACAGTGCCGCGGCTGGAGATTCAGGCGTTCGAGCACCACGACTACCTCGTCTTCATGTTTCACGACCTCCGCGACTGGATGCTCGCGCTCCAGCTCCTCAGCGTCCCCGAAGTGGATTTTTCAATCACCCGCAAAACCAAAAAAATCGGCATTGGCCGTGTTCTACATGGAAAACGAATCCTTGACCTCGCCCGCCGCGGTGGCAGCGCCACTTGCGAAGCCGCCGGCGGAAACCAACCTGCTCTCCCCGAAGGACTGGCCGGAACTGGCTCCGCTGAGCCTGCGCCTGGTGATCATGTCGCGGAGTCGCCCGCGGTCGATCAACAGCCACCGGCTGTTCCCGAGCGCGACGCTCCTCGTTCCCGAAAGCGAGCTGGCTGATTACGCGCACGTCCCGCTGGAGAAGGTGACGATCCCCGACGACGTGACGGGCGTGAGTGCGGTGCGGAATTGGATTCTGCGGCATTTCACCGATGACGCCATCGTGATGCTCGACGATGACATCACCGCCTGCGTCTGCATGGTGTCGCTGCGCTGCCGAAAGCTCTCGACCGATGAAACTTTGGCGATGCTGGAAAACTCGACCCACTGCGCGCGCGGTGCCGGAGCGCGATTGTTTGGCTGGCACCAACGCAGCGATCCACGGCTGCTTCAACGCAACGATCCGTTTGGCGTGCATCATTGGGTCGGCGGAGCCGTGGGCGTCGTGCGCGATGCGAACGGAGGCGTGCCGAAGTGGGATGAGCTGCTCAAGTGCAAGTGCGACATCGACGCTACGCTCGAAGAGCTGATGGTGAACCGGCTGGTCTGGAATGAAGCGCGATTCTGCTTCGTGCAGGAGCGCGACAAGAACCTGGGCGGCAATTCGCTTTTCCGTTCCGCCGAGCGCATCGCCGCCGAGAAGCGTTACCTCAAGAGGAAGTGGAAAGCGCACATCCGGTTCGAGAGTTACCAGAGCCAGGACAAGACCGCGATTGATGCGCCTCGCCGCCAGTCCTTCAGCCTCGATTCCTAGAGCGATGCAAATGGCGCATTCAGCGTTGGACTTCGCGAGGCCCGGACGACGAGGAGGATTTCATGCCCACTTCATCACCGCGCGATTGCTCGAAGCACCCCTCAACACCCCCCTTTCTTTTTGGCCCCACGTGCCCGGCGAACGACCATCAGGACATGAGATTTCTAACTAAACGCGGCTACGAGTTTGGCGAAGTTTCCTCGGCGATGCAGAAGGCTATTCGCCGTGGAGACACTCGCCTCGCGGGCTATTGGGCCTTGGAGCTATGGGCCAGCGGCTACGGAAACTACGTCTGGAAGCGTCTGCTCACCGTGAGTGCCGAGGACTGCTGGGGAATTCTGACTCAGGAAGTGAAGGCGCTGCATGATGGCTACGCGCTCGTGAACGCCAACGTGCCCGCGAAGCAGGCCAAGGGCCGTATCTTCATCAGCAAGGCCGTGATCCTACTGTGCGCAGCGAAGAAGAACCGCGACGCCGACCATTTGCAGAACTTCGTCTATGACCAGTGCGCCGGCCTCGATGCGGACAAGCTCGCCGCCGAGTTGGAGAAAGCGGGGCGTGAGAAAATCCCTGACTACGCCTTTGATTGCCACACGCAGAAGGGACGGAAGATGGGCAAGACGAAGGCAGAGTTCTTCCGCGACGAGCAGGCGGCGCTGGAGCCATTCCAGCCGGGCTTGTTCGATGATCTCATCGAGGGCTGAGGCAGACGGACACAAAGGAAAGCCCTACCATCAAGGAAGACAAGGCGCGCCTGCGGTCAAGGATGCGGGATGCATCGACGAACTTTGTCGCACCATCGGTGGAACACATCCTTGGTAAGATCCGAGGCTTCGTTGGAATCAACGTGTTCCCGGTCCACCTGTTTGGGCGGCAGCCATGAAGGAACGATTCTGTCCTCCATATGCGTGATTTCGCCGGGGTGCAGAAAGCTGTCGAGCGATACGGTCAGCGCGCCGGATGTAGCTTCGTAGGCCGCGTGCGCCGTGGCAAATACCTCGTATTCAGCCTCACCCATCTTCGTTCGCCCGAGGGACGCGGTCAGATCAAGGTTTGCTTGCACGGCGTTAATGGAGTGCGGCGATGACGTTCATATGCATTTTGCTCATAAGGTGCCCACGCGCACGTCGTCGATCCAAACCTTCCTCCCCTGACCGACCAGAAAAACTAGGCGTGATTTCGGGGCATCCAACACTGTGCCCTTCGCGGCGAGCTTCTGTGCATCGTTCGCAGTCACGGTCACGTCGTTGCCTTTGAGCGTGACGTCGATCTTGATCCATTCGCCGGGCTTTGCCTGCAACGGTGCGCTTGCCAGCCGTTCGGTGCGGTAAAATTTCGGATCAGCGAGCTGCTCCGCCGTGGGCGGCGGGACATTCTTGCCCTCTTTGGCAAGCGCGGCACGGAGCTTGCCCTGTTCAATGTGCGACTGCGGCGTGCCACGATCCTGCGCGATGGTCAGCGTGTTGCCGTAGATCGACACGCGAAGCAAATGCGCGGAACCGCCGAATGCGGAGTCGCCGTCAATGAGCATGAGGCAGTTGCCCTTGTCATCGAGCTTCACTCTGTAGCTCGCGCTGAGGTCTCGCCCCTCCAAAGGCGCGAACACGGCCGGCCCGTGATTATCCTCTTTCGCACAGACGCCTTGCAAAGTGCCATCCACAACGCTCCACGAATTCGCGCGTCCGCCGGTGGTCCAGCCTTGGGGCAAGCCGGGGCCTGAGAAATCTTCGTGGATCAGTTCGCCTGCGAAGGCCGATGTGCAGGCGAGAATGGGAATGAGATGAAGGCGCATGAAAGCGAAACGAAGCAAGCCTACTGCCTTCCCGGCGGACGGCGCGTTTCTAGGGGGTGGAATTTCAGCCGCGGAGAAGTTCATGGCTCGGTTCGTTTTCGCGAGAGTGCTGTTCTCTTCCGCTTTGGCAAGGGTTTCCATGGCAGTGCACCCGGCACTTTTCTCCCTCCAGATAATCCATTGGAAACGCCCTGGCTTGCTAGCCGCAGTCCGTTCCAACATCTTTCGCGCCAACCGAGGGAGCGCCCGGATACATGGTGAAAAATATGGCGAGGCAAACGGATGGACTCCGCGAGGGGCGGCGGACGAGGCAAGGCCATGAATACGCAACCAACCAACGCCACAGCCGGCAAGCGCACTGAATTCGTCGGCACCTTCATCAAAGCCTCGGGCGCAGCGCGCACGATGCGCTTTGTCACCTCGCCCGACAAACTCCGCGCCGGCGGGCTCATCACCGTCTTCGACGTGGAGCGCCGCGGTCTGCGTAAGTTCAACCTCACCACGCTTGTCGGACGGCTGAGCGCGGTCACGCCGGACGGCCAGCTCTCTTTTTGCGCCTGAACTCCGCACTCTGCGTATGCACGATCCGATTCGCTTCATCCTCGCCGGAAACGCAGTCTTCACCGTCGAGAACACCGCCACGGGCAACCGCTTCACTTTCAAGGTGCGCCGACCCGATGACACGAAGCCTCACTTTGTGAGCGTCCTGACCGGTCCGAACAATGAGAGCGACTACGCGTTCCTCGGCACGGTGTTCACGCCGGAGCGTTACCACCACGGGCGGCGTTCCCGCATCGCCCAGGATGCGCCGAGCGCGAAGGCGTTCAATTGGCTGTTCCGCCAGTTGAGTGCGGGCCACCCGCTGCCGCCGCAGGTGCGGCTCTGCCACTGCGGCAAGTGCGGGCGCTGCGGCCGGACGCTGACCGTGCCCGAGAGCGTGGAGTCGGGCTTCGGCCCCGAGTGCATCAAGGCCATCGAGGGAGGCGGGCGATGAAGGCGCTCTGCCAATTCCGCCGGTTGATGCGCGCAGTTCTCGAGGAGTGGCTCGCCGACCTCGGCGCGCTGCTCCGCAGCCTAGACCAAAAACCCAAACCAAAACACAGACGATGAACCACATCACCAAGCCGATGCTCGCCGGCAAGTGCGAGCGCCCCGATGCCCTGAGCTTCCCCGTGCTCGCCACGCCGAAGCTCGACGGCATCCGCTGCCTGAAGATCAACGGGCGCGCCCTGACGCGCTCGTTCAAACCCGTATGCAACCGCTTCACGCGCGGCTGGATTGAAGCCAACCTGCCCGACGGCCTCGATGGCGAGCTGATCGTCAAGGGCACCACGTTCAGTGAAACCGCCGGTCACATTGGGCGCGAGTCCGGGGAGCCAGACTTCACCTTCGCCGTATTCGATTACGTGAGCGAAGGCGTGGATGTGCCTTACGCCTGCCGGATGCAGGAGTTGAAGCGTCTGCCGGAGTTCGCACACGTCGAGAAAATCCTGCCTGTGGAGATCCGCGATGCCGCGCAGCTCGCAGCCTACGAGGAAAAGTGCCTCGATGAAGGCTATGAAGGCGTGATGATCCGAACGCCGGACTCGCCCTACAAATGCGGGCGCTCGACCGAACGCGAAGGCTGGCTCTTGAAGATTAAGCGGTTCGAGGATGCCGAAGCCGTGATCCTCGAAACCTACGAGGGCATGAGCAATCACAACGAGGCGCAGCGCGACGCCTTCGGCCGCACCAAGCGCAGCTCGGCGCAGGCGGGCAAGGTGGGCCGGGGCGAACTCGGCGGCTTCGTCGTCAGCGCCGTGGATTCCAACGTGGTGTTCCGCTTGGGCTACAACCATGTGCTCGGGGGCGTGGACCGCGTCACGCTCTGGGAACAGCGTGAATCTCTGGTCGGAAAGATGGTGAAATTCATGCACCAGCCGAGCGGGGCCAAGGAAGCGCCGCGGTTCCCCAAGTTCATCGGCTTTCGGGAGGCATGGGATCTGTGAGCAAAATGGCCGCGAGCGTTAGCAGAATTTTTGAACTTCATCTTTCGCGCCAACCGAAAGTTGCCCCGAAAAATGGCGCAAAATTTGGCGTTCACTTTGGCTTCCCGTTCGCGGGCCGGCTGAACGAGGCAAGGACATGTCTGCAACCACTACATCAAGCCATGCGCAAAAACTACGCACTCTGCGTAGTCTGCGAAAACCACAGGACGCCGAGGCGATGAACATCCGCTTTGGCGTTGAACTAGAAACTAAAGTGCCCCGGACGTGCGCCCTTGCCGTCGGCGGCTACCACGTTGGGCATCCGGTCAGGAGCGCTCGCGCGACCAACGGACAGGAACTCGCCGCGCCCACCTTCAACGGTGCGACGTGGCGGGCTGACCGCGACGGCTCGATCACCTGCGAGCCGAACGAGATGCCCTGTGAATTCGTCTCGCCCATTCTCCACGGGGCCGCGGGCGTCGAGGCGCTCTGTCAGTTCATGGACTGGATGACCGCGATTGGCGCGGTCGTCGATACCTCGTGCGGCGTTCACATTACCGTGGGCATCGAGTCGGTGATCGGCAGCCGGGACTCGGGCAAGGTGAGTGAGTTCGTCCGCAAGCTCGCGCACATCGCGCAGTGGCACGCCATGTCGCTCTACGGCCAGACGGGCACAGGACGCCACCTGAGCCGTTACAGCCACACGCTCGCCGCCGATGTGGAGCGGCACATGCGCAAGATCGTGAACACGAGCAGCGTGGCGGATAAGGAAGCCGCCGCTGCGGCGTGCGGGCGCGGGATGCTCAACTTCCAGAAATCCTTTCGGATGCGCGGTGATGATTACGTGGGCGCGGTGGAGTTCCGCGTGTTCGCCGGCACCACGAGCATTGAGAAAGTGCTGCATCACTTGGCGACGGTGCTTGGGCTCTGCCGTCGCGCGAACCAAGTGCAGTGCCTCGGCGCGTTTCGGAAGAACAAGCTGCAAGCCAAGCGCACGAAGACCGCCGAGAGCGCGGTGCATTTCCTCTGGGACTACCTCGGGTGGAGCGGCGGCGCACGGCCCTGCGCGCTCGGCCTGTTCGGACGGCTCCACTCGGAGTTCCCCAGCTACGGCCCCGAGGCGCTGCGCCTCTGCCGCAAGTTCGATGAGCGCTACCCGGAGGCCCGGCTGTGAGCGCATCCCTTTCCGCAATCCCAAACCATTTCCATCCATGTGTGTCGTCCTAATCTGTCCGCCCAAGCAACGCCCTGACCTGACCATCCTGCGCGCGTGTCATGCCGCCAACCCGCACGGCGCGGGCGTGGCGTGGCGTGAGAAACGGCGCATCCACTGGAAGAAGGCGCTCACTCCCGGCGAAGTGAACCACCTGATTCAGAAAGTGCCCGGCGAAGTCATCATTCACTTCCGCTGGGCGAGCGTCGGCGGCGTGGAACCGCTGCTCTGCCACCCGTTCCCCGTGACTGCGGAGGCGGCGCTCGGCTACGAAGGGCTCTGCAAGTCGGTGCTCTTCCACAACGGGACGTGGGGAAGCTGGGAGAGCGCGCAGGAGATCATCGGCGACCTCGACGGCCCGATGAGCGACAGCCGGGCGGTGGCTGCGCTCGTGCATCACAAGGGTAGCAAGTTGCTCAAGAAGCTGCCGGGCCGGTGGGCAGTCATGCACGCCAAGGAGATCGAACTTTACGGCGACTGGCAGCCGTGGCGCGGCCTCCTCGTCAGCAACACGAGCTTCCTGCCCTACCTCACCGCGAGTGCGGAGCGCGCATCATTTTCGGCCAGCACTCCGCACTCTGCGGAGTGCTGCCGCAAACCGAGTCCACCGGGAAACATGGGTCAGCTCCCGCTGGCACTCGGCAATCACCACCGCTGACCCGAATCCAATGAAAACCAAAACCATGAAGTTGTTCAAACTCATCGCATCCAAAGCTGGCAAAGTCGTCTTCGATGATCGCATCGAGGCCGACACGCCGCGCACCGCGCGCGAGCAGATGAAAGGTCTGCTTGGTCTGCAATCACTCACCGGGGTCGTGTATTCGATCACGGAAATCCCCGTCGAACTCATCCGCGAAATCGTCACCGCCAAGGTGCTCGAAGTCGTGGGCAAGCGCGGCGGCAAGGGAACGAAGATCGACGTGAGCCGCATCGTGAATGACGGGGCAAACGTCGCCGTGAGCGACCGACTGCGGCCCCTCGAACAACGGCTCGCTGCGCTGGAATCCAGTCGGGCGTCCACGGGGGCCAACTCCACTCCCAGCCGGCGCTTCGACGCCTTCTCCCGCGAATCCTCGCGCTCCCGTGCGGCTGATACCACGGCCTCCACCGCGCCCAGCGCGGAACCAGAGCCGACGCCGGAAGCGGGCACGGACTGGCGCGCGGTGAAGAAGTTCTACAAGCAGACGCGCAGCCCGAAGCAGACGGCGGCGCGCTTCGACTTGTCCATCAACACCGTGAAAGCGCGCGTGCGCCGGGAGGGCTGGTAGCCGTGATCACGGTCACTCGCTACGGCACGCGGAATTGGGCCGTTTGGCTCGATGGCGAACTGGTGGTGGTCGCGCTCTACAAAAAGGGCGCGGCCACCGTGGCCGGCAAGCTGCGCGAGTTGATCAGTCTGAAAGGAGGCCAGTATGCGGCTGCGGCTTGAAGCACGGCGCAATGGCCACAAGCCGGCGCCCAAAGTTGTCCTCCCCGCGTCGCCGATGAACTGGCGTCCGCAGACGGCGGAGGATCTAATTGGTCAGGCCCGCGCGGTGTGCCTTGCCCAGATTGCGAAGGCGCGGCGTGTGCGTGATACACGGAACGCGGCGTGCAAGCTCCTGCTCTACGGCCCGCCGGGCGTCGGCAAGACGACGGTCGCGGAACTCGTGGCGCGTGAACTCACCGGCACGGCGCTCGTTGTCGAGAGCTACAACGGGAAGGAAGTCACCGTCGATGCCGTGCGCGAGTGGATGACGACGCTGGCCTACGGGTCGCTGTTCTCGAACTGGTCGGTGAAGATCATCAACGAGTTGGATCGCTGCTCGAAGGACGCGCAGGATATTCTCCTGAGCTACCTCGACAAGCTGCCGGCGGGAAAGGCGCTCATCGGCACGAGCAACCTGCAGCTCGATCTGCTGACCGAGCGGTTCCAGACGCGGTTCCAAAGCATCAAGCTCACCGCGCCCGAGACAGAGGAACTCGCCGGGTTCCTGCGGGCGCATTGGACCGTGCCGCGCGACGTGGCCCTGCGCATTGCGGTCGGCAGCGGCGGCTGTGTGCGCGCGGCGATGGCGGACTTGGAGACGTGGCTCGACGTGGAAGGAGGCGGGCTGCTGTGAACGCAAAAACACCCGGTCTGCCGTGCCCAACACCACCCCTTTGCCGCCGAAATCGGCGGCCCAATCAGCCCGATAACGCAGTCCAACACCCATGAAAGCCAAGACACCCAATGAAGTAGAACTAGCGGCACTCGACGAGATTCGCGACCGCGACCGACTCGATGCTCACGACATGAAAAGTGAAATGACCCGTGATGACGCAGAAGACAGCGACCCATTCGGCTGGCGTTACGACAGCGTTCGCCGCGTCGCGCAAGGCAACCTTGAGGACGGCAAGAGAACGATATGAGCGCGCGCATCCACACGATCACGTTTGATTGCGATGAAGTCCCGCACAGCGCGGTGATTGTCACAGAGCGCGGCATCGTTCACGCCGAGTGGAAGGAAGCCGCGGGTGAATGGGTGTGGTTTCTCACCGGCCCCGACGACGCGAAGAAACTCGCCATCGCTGCCGTCACGCGCATCGAGCGGTGCCTTGAACCGGAGGTCCGCTGCCGCTGTTGCGGTCGCGAATGCGAGGATGGCTCGGGCATGTGCGACCGCTGCGAACGCACCTACGGACGCGCATGAAACCCAGCGACTCAACTTTCGCGCCAAGCGCGGGTCACCACGAAAAATGGCGATCAAAAATGGAGTTCATCAGCGATGGACTCCCGCGAGCGGCGCGAACGAGGACAAGGACGCAACCTTAAATCCACCTATGCCTGAACACGAAGAAACCCTGCCACCGGATGCCGCGACCGCGGCGGACCATCGCAACCCGCGCCGTCGCAACAACGGCGCATCATCAAATGGCGAAGCGCCCGATCTGGGCGTGCTCGTCACCCCGCAAATCCACCACGACCTCGACCGGCTCGTGTTGCACGCCGACGTGCGCAGCGACATCGCCGCCGGTCTGCGCGCCATCCAACGCCGCGCCGACCTCGAAGCGGTGTGGAGCATCAGCCAGCTCCAGCCGCAGGACGGCCGCTGCATTCTGAATTTCCACGGCCCGCCGGGAACGGGCAAGACGCGCGCGGCGCTCGGTGTGGCTCTGCGCCTCGCTGAGCCGCTTTACCAAGTGGATTACAGCGCGGTGATCTCGAAGTATCTCGGCGACACCGCCAAGCATATTGCCGCGTGCTTCAAGCGCGCGAGTGAACTCGGTGCAGTGCTGTTCTTCGATGAAGCGGACTCGCTGCTCTCGCGGCGCGTGAACGCGGGGGAGAGCTGCGCGACCAGCATCAATCAGAACCGCAACGTGCTGATGCAGGAACTCGATCGGTTCAACGGCGTGGTCATCGTGACGACGAATCTATTCGCCAATTATGACCCGGCGCTGCTCCGCCGCATAAGCCGCCACATCAAGTTCCGGCTGCCGGACAAGGCCATGCGCCGCCGTTTGTTCGAGCTTCACCTGCCGAACCGTGAGCGCGTGTTCGCCGACCTGAACATCCTCGCCACGGAAGCGAAGGGGCTGTCCGGCGGGGACATCTTGAACGTCTGCCTGAACGCGATCTATGCCGGCTCCACCGCAGCCGACGCGGGCGAGTGGAAAGTCACCGGCACCGACCTGCTGGCCGAGGTCGTGAAAGTGAAGTCCGCGCAGAACGACCACCGTGCTCAATTTTGCCGTGAAGATACGCACTCTGCGTAGTCCTCGGCCTAAACCAGAAACCAAAACGCAACACCATGAAGAAAGCCAAAACCACCACGAACGCGGCCACCATCGCCGCAGAACCGAAAGCGGCGACTGCCGCACCCACGCCCGCGCCTGCGCCAGCCTTGAAGAAGGTCAGCCTCGCCGGGTTCGCCACGCAGACGCCAGCCGGCAAGTCGGCGAAAGCCTACCCGCTGCTGCCCGACCCCGACGGGCAGGTTGGTGAGTTGGTCACCAGCATCCTCGACAAGAGCGCGCAAGCCGAAGCCCTCGAAGGCGCGCTTGAGTTGGAGAAGGCCGAGTTGATCGCCATCGCGAAGCCGTTCTACTTCACGCATCACCACGGCCAGCACGCCGTCGCCTCGTCGGTCGAGGCACGGAGCGCAGACGGAAAGGTCGTGCGCGTGGGGTTCTCCAACTCCTACCGGGGCACGAGCGACGAGCCCGCCATCGGACGGCTCGCGGGTGAGCACGCGGCGCGGTATTTCAAACAGTCCTTCGAGTTGAAAATCAAAGGCGACGTGATCCCGGAGGCCGCGGTGGAGCCGCTGCTTGCGGAGTTGCAGGAGTTGTTCGCACGCCACGGAGCGAGCGCAGCACTGTCGGCGAAAGCGACCATCAAGCCGACGAAGGAGTTTCACGCCGCGCGGCACACGCTGTTCAGCGTCGAGGAGAACCACGAACTCGATAAAGTCGTGCCGATCAGCGCGAGCGTGAAGACGAAGCTCGGGCGCGGAGGGAGCGACGATGAATAAGTTCACGCTGCGACTGAATGACGGCCGCTGGGTCAGCTCGCCGACGAACACCGTGACGAGCAATCCGAACCTCGCGGGAGTGTTCACCGCCGCCGATGATGAATCGGTGGCGGAGCTGCGGCAGGCGATGGAGCGGATCCACGGCCCGCTGGAAATCGTGTCGTGGCAGAGCAAGCGAGCCGACGCACTGACGCGGCACGTCGAGAACGTCGCGCTGATGGACGAGGCACAAGACCCGTTCGCCGGCGCGGAAGTGCTCTACGCATACACGCGCAAGGACGCGCTCGCCGATGGTGTGCAGATCGACGTGAGCGAAGTGGCGCGCGAGGCCGGATTGAAGTTCCCGGTCTATCTCACCCGCGCTGTGTGGGAGAGCTACGTGTGCGTCCCCGATGGCATGCGCTGTCAGGACGAGAAGGGCCGGCTGTGGGACATCGTGTGGATGCTGCGCTGCGCGGCCCGGCGAACGAGCGGCCCGCAGATGCTCTTCGGCCTGCACGTCCGCAACGACAACCGCGACCGCACACCGCCGCTCGTGAACCTCAAGGCCATGTGCGGCCCGCGCGACATCGACGATCCGACGCCTGCCATCACAATCCTCATGCCCGATGAAGACTGACGCTCCCATCGTTCTGACGATCTTCGGCAACGAACGTTGCGTGGTGTCGCTCGACGACCTTGAAGCCGCCGCGAATGCCATCCATCAGCGGGCAGTTCGTGAGTCTGAGACGAGCGCCCATCCATCCACCCTACGCGCGGAAATTGAAGGCCAAATTCGCCTGATAAACGAGAAATCCGGGCTATCCAAAACGGAGGCTCCAAGCCCATGAACGTGCCCCCACTCATCACCTATCCAGCGAGGCCGATTCAGGGCGGGCGGCTCGAACTCGCACCGCCCAAGCGCGGGCTCTGGTATGCCGAACCAAAACTGAACGGCTGGCGCGCGCTCATCCACACGCCGAGCGGGACGATGTGGAATCGGCACGGCGCGCTGCTCACCATCGCTGATTGCTTCCGACCTGCGCTCGCGGCTCTCGCGAAGCTCGCCCCACGCGGCCTCGTGTGGGCCGACTGCGAAGCTCTCGAACGTCGGCACAACCTCGGTCGCGGCACGCTCGTCGTGCTCGATGCCGTGCCCGAATCCGGCACACCGACTTACGTGCAACGACGCGCGATGCTCGAATCACTGCTCCGTTGCGATGCCGTTTTCAATGGCGACACTGCACGCTCGGTCCCGTGCGCTGCCGTGGTGCTGACGCCGACCCAGCGCGCTGACTCACATGCCGATGC
>JBBSDS010000003.1:0-39772 GCA_038240495.1 Chthoniobacterales bacterium
CGCCTCCTCGGCCCTTCGTGCTGCTCGGTTTCGAGAGCGACAACGGCGGCGAGTTCTTGAATTACCACCTGTGGCGCTACTTCAGCGAACGCGCGGCACCCGTGCGCCTCACGCGCTCGCGCCATTATCAGAAAAACGACAACGCGCACGTCGAACAAAAGAACTGGAGCCACGCGCGGCAGCTCCTCGGCTACGAGCGGCTGGAAGTCGAAGCGTTGCTCGGCCCCATCAACGCGCTCTCCACCGAGGTGTGGAATCCGCTGCAAAACTTCTTCTGCCCCTCGCTACAACTGCTCGAAAAAATCAAGCAAGGCAGCCGCTATCGCAAACGCTACGCCCCGGCGCAAACTGCCTGCGCGCGGCTGCTCGCCTGGCCGGATCTGAAGACGCCGCAACGCCGCGAACTGCGCGCGCAGCAGGCGGAGTTCGACCCGCTGGCCCTGGTCGAGGACAAGGAGCGCCGGCTGCGCGAAATCTTGGCGCTGGCGCGGTCGGAAAGGCGGACGGAATTACGGAATTTGACCAAATGACGGATTTCAAGACTCCGCCTGTTCATTCCGTAATTTAGAAAAATTCCGTCATTCCGTCCTTCCGCAAATACCGTCCGAAGAATTGTGAGAGATGGTCTCGCGCGGAAGCTCGCCCTCCCAGGCGCGCCAGACTTTTCCTCGCTACCGATGGTGGAGCTTGGTGGAATGCGTTTTATGAAAGTGCTCCCGTTCCTCCCATTGTTCTTCGTCGCTCTCGCGTGGCCCGCGCTCGCGGAGCCAAAAAGCGCGCCGGCTTTCACGACCGCGGAGGGCGAGCGCGTGACGGAGTGGACGCTGGAGAACGGCCACGGCTACCGAGCGCGGGTCTTATCGTGGGGCGCGACGCTCATCGGAATGTCGGTGCCGGATCGGATGGGGAAAATCGCGGACGTGACCCTCGGCTTCGATGCCCTCGAACGCTATGCGCAGCCGCATCCGTTTTTCGGCAGCATCGCCGGACGCTACGGAAATCGCATCGCCAAAGGCCGCTTCACGCTTGACGGACACACTTACACCCTGGCGACGAATAACGGGCCGAATCATTTGCACGGTGGCCAGCGCGGGCTCGACAAAAGGAACTGGCGCGCGGAGGCGCTTGGCGACGACGCGGTGCGCTTCAGCTACACCTCACCCGATGGCGAAGAAGGCTATCCCGGCACGCTGCAAGTCGCCGTGACCTATAAACTCACGGCTGGGAACGAACTGTGGATCGCCTACGAAGCGACGACCGATCGGCCGACGGTTCTGAACCTCACGAACCACACCTACTGGAATCTCGCCGGCAGCGGCGACGTGCTCGGGCACGAACTCCATCTGAATGCCGCGCACGTAACCGATGTAGACAAAGACCTCATCCCCACTGGCGAGTTTAGCACGGTCGCAGGGACAGCGCTGGATTTCACGAAGTCAAAAGCGGTCGGGCGCGATCTTGCCGAACTAAATAATGAAGGGCTGCCCGGCGGCTACGATCACAACTTCGTCATCGACGGGAAATCCGGCGAACTCACGCTCGCTGCGGAACTGCACGATCCCGCGAGCGGACGCACCATGCGCGTTCTCACCAGCCAGCCAGGCGTCCAGCTCTACACCGCAAACGGCCTCAAAGATGTCGCTGGCCGCGCCGGCCAAATCTACGGCCCGCACGCCGGCCTCTGCCTCGAGACGCAGCACTTTCCTGATTCGCCAAACCATCCCAATTTTCCGAGCACCGTCCTCCGTCCCGGCGAGACCTTCCGCTCGCTGACGATCCACGAATTCTCCGCAAAGTGACCCGGAGGGACACGCTCCGGCGCGTCCCAAATATCACGGACGCGCAGGAGCGCGTCCCTCCGTCACGCCGGATACTGCCACGGCGCGCGATAGGGGCGGCTGAGCAGTTTGCTCGCTTCGGCATCACCGATGATTTGTTCGGCGCCGGCATCCCATGCCAGACTCCGTCCAGTGCGCCACGAGATCATGCCGAGGAGTGGGAGCACGGAGGCGCGATGCGCGAGTTCGATGCCAGCCACGGGCGCGCGCCGCTGGTCGATGGCGGCCAAGAAATCCTCCCAGAGCAGCTTGATATTGTGTCCATCGGGCTCCTGGAGCTGCGAGTCTTCGTGCTCCATTTTGCCGCCCTTCGTCGAGGGATAGAAGGTCCAGCCGTCGCGCCAGCCGATGTGCAGCACGCCGTTCGTGCCGTAAAAATAGGCGCCGATCTTGTGCTTCTCGGTGTCGTTGCCGCCGAAGCGCCGGTGTTCCCACACGCAGGTAAATTTCTCGAACTCGTACGTGGCGACCTGATGATCCGGCGCGTCACTCGTCTGCTCCTTGTCAGTCAAAACCGGCGCGCCGAGCACCGGTCGGCCACCGGCGCAAAAGACGCGCTTTGGATAAAGCTCGCCGCTCCACCACAGCACCTGGTCGAGCCAGTGGACACCCCAATCGCCGAGCGTACCGTTGGCAAAATCGAGCGTGTTGCGCCAGCCGCCGGGGTGGAGCTTTTTGCTAAAGGGCCGCAGCGGCGCCGGCCCGCACCACATGTTCCAGTCCATGCCATCCGGCGCGGGTTCATTTGGCGTCGGCTTCTCCGGGCCACCGCCGGCGCTGTGCGCAAAGAGCCGCACCATGCCGACTTCGCCGACTGCGCCGGACTTGAGAAATTTCATCCCGCTCACATGATGCGGCCCGATGCGGCGATGCAGCCCCACTTGCACGACACGCTCACTGGCGCGCGCCGCCGCGAGCATCGCGCGGCTTTCATTCACCGTGTGTCCGGTCGGCTTCTCGACATACACATGCGCGCCGGCTTTGAGCGCGTCGATGGTGATCAACGCGTGCCAGTGGTCGGGCGTGGCGATGATGACGATGTCCGGCTTTTCCTTCGCTAGGAGCTCGCGGTAGTCGCGGTAAAGCTTGGGCGTATCGCCGCTGAGATCGTTGACCTGCTCGCCGGAGATTTCGAGAATGTTGGCATCCACGTCGGCCAGCGCGACGACCTGACAGCGGCCGGAAGCCATCGCTTCCTTGAGGATGTTTTTGCCCCACCAACCGGAACCGATGAGGGCAGTGCGATATTTGCGCGCAGGCTCGGCGGCACGAATGTAAGGGGCGGCGAAGGCGGCGCTGGCAAGCGCGGTGCGATGGAGGAAGCGGCGGCGGTTCATGGTTGGAGGAAGAAAACCAATACTGTCATTCTGAACGAAGTGAAGAACCACTGATCCCCGCCTTTCTTCGCTCGCGTTTTTTTTTGTGAAAATGCCGCCCGCTGCAAAGCCTGTGAGAAAAGACCGAGATCAGTGGTCCTTCGCTGCACTCAGGATGACGGGTCAGGAGAGCGCATTCTATTTCACGCGCACATCGAGCACGGCGATCTGCCCTCTCGCATTGCGACAGTAGATGAAGCCGTTCGCCAGCACCGGTGCGGTCCAGCACTTCGGGCCGAGCACCTGCGCGCGCGTCGTGGGATTGAAGCCCCCGGGCGAAGCCGGCGCGATGATGAGTTCGCCGACTGCACTCAACGCGATCAGCTTCCCGTCGGCCACGATCACACCGCCATTCCCAAATCCCGGCTCCGCCCACTTCTCCTTGCCCGTCGCAAACTCCAGGCACTTCAGCGTCGCCCTTTCCGTCGTGTCGCCATCCGCACCGTAGAGATGTCCGTCGAACAAAACCGCGGCGTTCAACTGCGTGCGCAGCGCCTTCGTTTTCCAAACCTGCTGCGGCGCGTCGCCCGCGAGTTGAAGCAGCGCGCCGCCTTTGCCGTAGCCGCTGGAAATGAAGAGCCGATCTTCGTGCGCGATCGGGTCGGAGGCGTTCACGCCGTACTGCGTGAGCCAGCGGAAGCGCCACGCTTCGTGGCCGGTCTTCGGATCGACCGCGAGGTAGTTTTCGCCGTTGGCAAAAACAGCCAGTGACTTGCCGTCGCGCGCCAGCGGCAGCGGAGTGGAATAGCCCGCGTCCTTCGCCGCCGATTTCCAAACGAGCTTGCCCGTCGCCTTGTCCACGGCGGCGCCGGCATCGCCCACATTGAGCACGAGCAGGTCGTCATGGACGAGCGGCGCGCCGGTGTAACCCCACGTCGGGATCGGTGCGCCGGTTTCTTTCTGCACGTTCGTCTGCCACACGATCTTTCCGTCCGCCGCCTCGAAGCAAAACAGGTCGCCCCAGCGGCTCAACCAATAGAGCCGCGTGCCGTCAAAGGTCGGCGTGCCCGTCGTCCCGCCCTCGAAAAATTTGTCGCCGAGTTCCGCCGGGTAGCTGTGCTTCCACAGCGTCTTGCCACTCGTCGCGTCGAAGCAAAAGACCGTGTCCTGACCGCCCGTGTGCCCCACCGTCGCCGCGCGACCCTGCGCCACGACGATCGAGGAAAAGCCGAGTCCCACCTCCGCCTTCCACGCCACGGGCGGACCGTCCGCAGACCATTCGCTGCGCCAGCTCTTTTCCACGGAGATGCCGTTGTGCGCTGGACCGCGGAAGTTCGGCCAGTCGGCGAACGCCGTTGTCGTGACGAAGAGGAGCAGCGCGCGCGTGGCCATGGAGTGCATGGCGCGCAGTGTGGCTTTCCGCGCCCGCGAATCAAGGACCGGAAGAAGCCGCGCGGGAAGGAAAAGGAAACTTACCGGTGGCCTTCCCAAACCCACCTCCCGCTGGCAAACTTTCCCAAACCCCCGAGCCGATCCGAGATAGACGAATGGTTTCGTCTATTGGCAGTTAGGCGTCGCTACCCACACCACGTAAATCATGCCCGAGCACCAACAGAAAACAAAGACCCATCAAGTAATGCGTCTGCTACTCATAAATGTTTTTGGTGCCGCATTTCTGGGGTTGCCACTGGTTTCGGCGTTAGTGTGCTTCTGGAGGCGTTATTGGGTATTCGCGGTCTTATCCTTGGCAGCTTTCTTCGTGTTCAAGCGAGTTCTCTACGCCATCGAAAACTATCTCGGCATTCGCTCTCCAAGCAATCCCGAGAGCAGGCTCCACGGCTCTGGAATTACCTTTGTAGCACCTTGGTTGCGACCAAAGGCAGATGACTCCCACAATGACCAGTCTCAGTCCAAATAGTTTGGAAACGCCAATCCGAATTCCGCAACGCCTATGCGCTGCGCCGAAGCGCCTTCCTCTACGCGAAGCTGGGATACTGCCACGGTAGGCGATACAGGCGGCGGAGCAGCTTCGTCGCGTCGGCGTCGCCGATGATTTCGCGCTTCGCGGGATCGTAGCTGAGCGGGCGTCCGAGTTTCATCGCCACATTCGCGAGGATGCAGCTCGCGGTGGAGATGTGGCCCTGCTCGATGTCGGCGACCGGCTTGCCGCGGCTCTCGATGGCGGCGAGGAAATCGAGCATGTGCAGACGCGTGGCGGGCGCGGCGTTGAGCTCGATATCTTTCTCGGTCGTGTCCTCGGGGAATTGCTCCTTCTCAAACACGCAGTCCAAGTGGATGGGCTTCGCGTTCTTATCGTCCGGGATGAAATCCGCGCGCATCGTGCTCGCCTTGAGCACGCCCTTTTCACCGTGGATGAAGAGCGCCCACGGATAATCGGGATCGGCCGGCGCGCCCCACGAGCGGTGCTGCCAGTTGCAGTTGAAGTGATCGAACTCGAACACCGCGCTCTGCGTGTCCGGGATGTTCGATTTGCCGTCTTTATCCACGAAGATTCCGCCACTCGATGACACGCGCCGCGGCCAGCCGAGGCCGAGCATCCAGCGCGCGGTATCGAACATGTGGACGCACATATCACCCATGATGCCGTTGCCGTATTCGGTGAAGGTGCGCCACCAGCGTTTGTGGGGCAGACCGTCGTAGGGGCGGAGCGGCGCGGGGCCGGTCCACATTTCGTAGTCGAGGAATTCGGGCACCGGCTCGACCGGTGGGTTACCATTCGCGCGCATGTGGAAGTAGCAGCACATGTCCACGTGGCCGATCTTCCCGAGCAGGCCGGCGTCGATGATTTTCTTCTTCGCCTCGATGAGATGCGGCGTGCTCTTGCGCTGCGTGCCGATCTGCACCACGCGCCCGTGCTGACGTGCGGCGGCGAGCATCGCCTCGCCTTCGAGCACGTCGCGACTGATCGGCTTCTGGCAATACACGTCCGCGCCGGATTCGACGGCCGCAATCATCTGCAACGCGTGCCAGTGGTCCGGCGAACCGACGAGCACGATGTCGAGATCCTTCTCCTTCAGCATTTCGCGATAGTCCGCGTAAGTGCGCGGCGCCTTCTTCGACTTCTGCCGTTGGCTCGCGATTTCCACGGCACCGGCCAGCATGTTCTTGTCCGGATCGCAGATCGAAACCACCTCGACCGGCGCGACCTGAATCAGCCTCCACAAGTCGCTCTTGCCATACCATCCCGCGCCGATCAACCCGACGCGGCGGGGCTTCGTGTTCACGAGATCGACGCCGTAAGCGCCGAGAGTGGAAAGGGCGAGCGACGCCGAAGCGCTTTGGAGGAAACGGCGGCGGCTAATGTGAAATGAGGCGGGGGAGTTCATGCGCGGGAGTCTGTCTTGCCGTTGGAGAGAAGATCAAGCATTGGAGCCGACTTCTCGCCGTCCGGCTTGATGCTGCAGCCCGCGTATCCATCGCCGCGACTTTACATTTCCCTTACAAATCTTCCGCCCCCCGCTCATGTTATCTTAACAAATCGGCACCAGAGTTTCGTTCTACCACCTCCGCTTCCCCTCAATGAAATCCTCCGTCTGTCCTGTCCTCATCGGCCTTTTTCTCACGATCGAGGCGAATGCCGACCCGACCTTGACGTCGTGGTTCACAAAGAACTCCGGTGTCCTCGCTCGCGTCATCCAGACGACGAGTACAATTCCGGCGGCCGGCACCAAAAACACGACACCGGTAACGACGTGGCCGACGACCGGCATTCCGAACAACAATAATGGTGGACTGGCGCAGACCGTGCCCGTGTATGCCGACGTGCAACGCATCCGCTACGACGCGAACTGGGTTTACATCAACTCCAGCGGGCTTGCGTCCTACACGATGGGGCCGTTCCTCGCGAACAGCACCAACCTGTTCGGCTTCTGGCCGGTATCACAAAACTACACGATTAAGCTGCCCCGCACTCCCGGGACAGTCCCAACCGCCAAGACCACCCATGGCGGCGGCCCGATCGGGGTGATGGTGAATGGCGTGGTCATTTACGATTTAGGCGACGCGTTCGGGTTTGTGCAGACCAGTTCATCCCCTGTCGCGGGAAGCGATTCCATGGGCCAGACAAATGCCACCCATCCGTGGTGGCGCGATGCGCTGGCCGTGGAAGTGGTGACGTTCGACCCGGGCTACGCGCATCAGCCCGGCGTCAACGGCCAGTATCACTACCACGCGGAGCCGAAGGCGCTGCGGTATCAATTTGGCGATAACATGCAAGCCACTTACGACTCGACAAATCACACCTATAGCTACACCGAGGACACGTCGAATCTGCATCACTCACCCATCCTCGGCTGGTCTTATGACGGTTACCCGATCTATGGCCCGTATGCTTACTCCGATCCTACAAATCCGGCCAGCACCGTAACCCGGATGCGCAGCGGATTCGCGCTGCGTAACGGTTCGAATGGAACAACCAACCTAGCCACTACCGGTCGCACAACGCTGTCAAAGTGGGCCGCTATCGCGGAGGGCTTTGCGACCCTGGCGAACTACTCGACGCAGACACTCAGCAATGGTGATTATGTTTTTACGGGTTCAACTCCAGCGACCCTTTATGGTCCCGCCACCAACTACGTCAACGGCAGCACGACTTACTCGCTCGGTCGTTACATTGGCGACTACGACTTTCTCGGCGATCGAGGGCAGACGCAGGGGCCAACTGGCTCATTCGATCTCGACCAATACAACGGGCGCACCTGTGTGACCCCGGAATTTCCAAGTGGCACCTATGCCTACTTCGTGGCTAACGACGCGACCGGAAAGCCTGCCTTTCCCTACATGCTCGGAAAGCAATACTACGGCAACAAAACCGGAACGAATCAGAATGTAACGGTCCCCTCGACAGGAGTGACGGAGTTATTTAATGGCGGGACAAGCATCGCTGAATCATGGAGTGGAAGTCCTGCCGTGGATGCGTCCACTGGCAACGTCACGCTCACCTGGAACAGCTTGGAAGGTGGAACCTATAAAGTGGAAGCATCCACTAATCTCAGCACCTGGACCACCTTAAATGCCTCGATGCCGGCACCGGCGAATACCACCCTGCCGGCACCAGTCCAGGTCATCACCCAGACCTCCATCACCGAAACAGGCGCCGCCTTGCCGGCAAACAACACCAAGCGATTTTATCGAGTTAACCGAAACTGAACTGACTGCCCGGCCAACTCATTGAATGCCCTTCGCCGTTTCGCCCTCGTCTTCATTGCAACCGCGTTCACTGCCGAAGCGGGGTTCGGTGCTGTGCTGGAGATCGCGGTGCGGCACACCTTCAACGGCGAGCCACTGTTGCTCGACTCGCTCCGCTATCAGGATGCCGCGAGTGAGACGCTGTCCTTCACACGGCTCAGCTACCTGCTAAGCGGCTTCGCCATCGAGCGCGAAGATGGCGCATGGGTGGAAATCGCGAACCAATCCGCGTGGATGGATGCGGCGAAAAGGCGCACGGTCCTCCGCCTCGATGGTGTGCCGGAGGGAAAGTATCGCGCGCTGCGTTTTCATGTCGGCCCGGACGCGGTGGCGAACGCTTCCGACCCGGCGAAGCTGCCCGCCGAACATCCGCTCAACGCAAATCTCAACGGCCTGCACTGGAGTTGGCAGGGTGGTTATATCTTCATTGCCGTCGAGGGCTACTTTCGCACCGGCACGGCGGAACTGAAGGGATACGCGTATCATCTCGCTCGCGACCCAAGCCGCACCCGCATCAGCCTCACCGCACCCCTCGATCTCACGCATGATGCAGGCGTATTGCTCGACTTCGATCTTGGCACGCTGCTCAACGCGCCGCGCCCGCTCTCGTTGGCAAAGGACGGCAGCGCCACGCACTCGCGCGATGGCGATCCCATCGCTGCCGCGCTCGTGGCGAACCTGCCTGGCGCCTTCTGTGTGACGCAGATCCTCTCCGCCGCGCCCGCCATGATCCAGGCCGCACCGGTGCAGCCGCTTTATATGCCCGAAAGATTCACGCCGTATCGCTTCACGATGAGCGGCACCTTTCCCATCCCCAACCTCCCGCGCGATAACCCACTTATCGAAGAGCGCGTGGCTTTGGGAAAGAGGCTCTTTCATGAAACCGCGCTTTCCCGCGATGGCACACTCTCGTGCGCCTCGTGCCACAGCCCGGCCTTTGCTTTTTCCGACGCGCGCCGCTTCAGCGCGGGAGTGGGCGCGCAACACGGAACGCGCAACACGATGCCGCTTTTCAACCTCGCGTGGAAGACGAGCTTCTTTTGGGATGGCCGCGCGCCATCGCTGCGCGCGCAAGTGCTGATGCCCATTCAGGACCCGACCGAGATGGATGAGACGCTCGATCGCGTAACCGCCAAACTCACCGCCGCGGCCGACTATCCGCCACTCTTTCGCGCGGCATTCGGTGTGCCAGAGATCACCGCCGAAAAGCTTGCCCTGGCGCTCGAACAGTTCCTTCTCACACTTACCGCATACGACGCGAAATTCGACCGCGCCCTCCGCGGCCAGACCACGCTCAGCGCCGACGAGCAGCGTGGCTTCGAGCTATTCATGACGGAATACGAACCGCGCACCGGACAGCGGGGTGCGGATTGCTTTCACTGCCACGGTGGTCCGCTCTTCAGCGATCACCAGTTTCACAACAACGGCCTCTCACCGAGCGACGCTGATCCGGGCCGATTCCGCGTCACGCAACTCGCGACTGACCGCAACAAATTCGCGACGCCGAGCCTGCGCAATCTGGCCCTCACCGCGCCCTACATGCACGATGGTCGCTTCGGCACGCTCGAGGAAGTCGTCGCGCACTACAGCACCGGCGTGCAACGCAGCCCCACGCTCGACCCGAATCTTGCGAAGCATCCTGCCGACGGCCTGCAACTCAGCGCTGCTGACCAGCGGGCGCTCGTCGCATTCCTCAAAACGCTGAACGACGAACACGTCACGCCTCAATGACGGCGCCCCGCGCCAGGTTGGCGTTACTTGCTGCCCGGCTTCGTCACCGGAATCGCTGCGAGATCGGGCGGGAGATTGTCGGGCTCGAAGGTTTCGACGGTCAATTGCGTGAGTGCCACGAAAGGACAGCCGAAATCGGGAAGGTTTCCGCCGCTTCGGTCCACGATCGCGGCCACCGCCACGACCACACCACCGTGTGCTTTCACAATGTTGATCGTTTCTTGCACCCGCCCGCCGCGCGTCACGACGTCTTCGGCAACGATGAAGCGCGAGCCCGGATGGATTTCAAAACCACGCCGCAGGACGAGCTTGCCGTCTTCTTTTTCGGCGAAGATGTGCGGTTTGCCGAGAGCGCGCGCAATTTCGTGGCCGACGATGATCCCGCCGAGCGCCGGTGAGATCACGCGTTCCGCTTCAATATCCTGGAGTTTCGCGGCGAGCACCCCGCAGATGCGCGCGGCGATCTGCGTGTGCTGGAGGAGCAGCGCACATTGAAAATACTGGCGCGAATGCAGCCCGGAATGGAGCACGAAGTGCCCTTCGAGCAGCGCGTTGGTCGAGCGGAAAAGGTCGAGGATTTCGAGGTTGGTCATGGATCAAATTGCCGCCGCCGTCACTTCGATCTCCACCTGCGCGCCGCGCGGCAGACCGGCAACCTGGATCGTCGAACGAGCGGGAAACGGCTCGGTGAAGTATTTGGAATAGACCGCATTCATCGCGGCGAAATTGGCGAGGTCGGTGAGAAAAACCGTCGTCTTCACGACATTGGCAAACGTGAAGCCGTTCGCTTTCAGCACGGCCGAAATATTCTGGCAGACGCGTTCGGTTTGGGCGGTCACGTCCGCGCCGACGATTTCATTCGTCGCCGGATCGAGCGGAATCTGCCCGGCGCAGAAGAGCAGGTTGCCGAGGGCGATGGCCTGCGAGTAGGGCCCGACGGCGGCCGGGGCTTCGGATGTAGCGATGACTTTCTTCATAAAAATAGCGGGCGAGGCTAGGTGCCTGCTGGTGAACTGTCAAAAGAACTTCCGCCAGTATGGAAATTCTGTTGACGCCGCGCCGGGTGCTTCCTACTTTTCCGACAACTTTCATCAAGAGTGACCGAGGGACTGGCCCGCTGAAGTCACGGCAACCGCTCGCTGCGCAAGCAGTGAGGACCAGGTGCCAAATCCAGCCGAAAGCGCGCAAGCGCCGACGGAAAAGATGAGAAGAGATTTCGCGGCAATCGCTGGAGTCTTCGCCTCATCGCACTCGATCCTCGATGGAAGGAATCAGCTTATGGACAAACCATCGCCTTATTTCTCCAACCTCAAGTGCCGCGAGTGCGGCCGCCTTTATCCGAAGCAGGCCATTCACGTTTGCGACTTCGATTTCGGCCCGCTCGAAGCGGCCTACGACTACGACGCGATCAAGCCCGTGCTGACGCGAAAAGCCATCGAGTCGCGTCCGCAGTCGATGTGGCGTTACCGCGAGCTGCTGCCGATCGATGGCGAGCCGACCGTCGGCACGCAGGTCGGCTTCACCCCGCTCGTCAAGGCCGACCGGCTCGCGAAGGAGCTCGGTATCCGGGAGCTTTACGTCAAGAACGACACGGTCAATTACCCCACCCTTTCATTTAAGGATCGCGTCGTGTCCGTGGCGTTGAGCCGCGCGCGGGAGCTAGGGTTCAAGGTCGTGGCCTGCGCTTCGACCGGCAATCTCGCGAATAGCGTCGCCGCCAACGCCGCGAGCGCCGGGCTCAAGAGCTACGTGCTCATCCCCGCCGACCTCGAGCAGGGCAAGGTGCTCGGCTCGCTCGTCTATGGCACGAATGTCATCTCCATTCACGGCGCGTACGATCAGGTCAACCGGCTGTGTTCCGAAATCGCCGGGAAATACGGATGGGGTTTTGTGAACGTAAACTTGCGCCCATATTACGCCGAAGGATCGAAATCGATGGGCTTTGAAATCTGCGAGCAACTCGGCTGGCGGATTCCGCAGCACACCGTGATCCCGATGGCTTCGGGCTCGCTGCTCACCAAGATTCACAAAGCCTACACCGAGTTTGGTAAACTCGGCCTCGTGGACGCCACGCCCTTTGCCGTCTATGGCGCTCAAGCCACCGGCTGCGCGCCGATTTCCCACGCGATGAAACGCGGGACCGATATCGTGAAGCCCGTTCCTAAACCTGATACGATTGTAAAATCACTGGCAATCGGGACTCCTGCCGATGGCTACTACGCGATCCACGCCATGAAGCAGACCGGCGGCACTGCCGAGGACGTGACCGATGAGGAAGTCGTCGAAGGCATCCGTCTCCTCGCCGAGTGCGAGGGCATTTTTTCCGAAACCGCCGGCGGCGTCACCACCGCCTGCGCGAAAAAACTCATCGCCAGCGGCGCCATCCCCCGAGATCAAAGTGCCGTCCTTTGCATCACCGGCCACGGCCTGAAGACCCAGGAAGCGATCATCGGCAAATGCGGCGAACCGCGCGTGATCAAGCCCAGCCTGCGCGAGTTTGAAGAGCAGATTTACACCAAAGACACGGCCGCCGCCTGACGGCGTGAATCCAAAACAAATCCCAAATCCTAAATTCCCATGCCCTCCGTCCGCATCCCCACCCCACTCCGCAAATTGACCAACGAACTCGAAGTCGTGCAGGCCGCCGGCGCCAGCATCAGCGAGGTTCTGCAAAGTCTCGAACAGGCTTTTCCCGGCCTCAAGGAACGCATCTGCGACGACGCGGGAAACATCCGCCGGTTCGTGAACGTCTTCGTCAACGACGAGGATATCCGCTTTCTCGATGAACAAAAAACCGCGGTCAAAGAGCAGGACGAAATCAGCATCGTGCCGGCGATCGCCGGAGGGTAGGACGAAGTCCAAGAAGACTCGCAGCCTGCCACACTCGAGGTTCAGCGACGCCTCCCAACGATCAACTTTTCAACTCCATGAACGAAACTCAGCGCCTGTGGCTCATGTTCCCCGCCAAGCTCATCACGCGGCCAGTCCTGTGGGAACTCGGCAAGAAATTTCCGATCGTCCCGAATATCCGGCAGTGCAGCGTGACAGATGAAATCGGGATCGTCTCGCTCTCGCTCGAAGGTGAGCGGGAGGAGATCAAGAAATCCATCGCGTGGTTGGAAGGCCTCGGTGTGAAAGTCGAGCCGGTCGAGATCAATACCATCGAGGGGTAAAGCGGTGTTAGAGGATGTCCCGAAAGTCGAAAACGGGTCGATGTCGCGCGCGCCTCGTGCGAAGAAGACCGGCGGTGTCATCCACAGCGGCCACAGGATACACTGCTCCAATTCCATCGTTCGCAGTTAAGCCGACGTTGTCGAAAGGCGGACGGAATTACGGAATTTGACCAAATGACGGAATTCAAGACCCCGCCATTTCATTCCGTAATTTAGAAAAATTCCGTCATTCTGTCTTTCCTCAAATACCGTCCGAGGCTTCGACCGCAGCATCGCCGATGGCCATCACGGCGTCTCCAGTTCGCCCTTTTCATCGTGCGTGGCACGGTCACATAATTCGCGTTTCCCATGCAAACGCGCCGACTTGGAACGACCGATCTTCAACTTCCCATCCTCAGCTTTGGCGCATCGTCGCTCGGTGCGGAGTTTCGCAGCGTGAAACTCGATGAAGCCCTGCAAAGCGTTCACGTCGCGCTGGAGTGCGGGCTCAACCTCATCGACACCTCGCCTTTTTACGGCCGCGGGATGAGCGAAGTGCTGCTCGGCATCGCACTCAAAGGCGTGCCGCGCGAAAGCTACACACTTTGCACGAAGCTCGGCCGTTATGACCTCACGCACTTCGACTTCTCCGCGAAGCGCGTGGCCGAAAGCGTGGACGTGTCGCTCCACCGACTCGGCACCGATCATCTCGACATCATCCTCTGCCACGACATCGAATTCGTACCGATGCAGCAGATCGTCGATGAAACGATTCCCGCGCTCCGCAAAATCCAGCAGGCCGGGAAAGTCCGCTACATCGGCTTCTCCGGTTATCCGATGAAAGTCTTCCGCTTCGTCCTCGACCAGACCGATGTGGACTGCGTGCTCAGCTACAACCAATACACGCTGCAAAACACGCGCTTCGCCGATGAGGCCGTGCCGTACTTGAAAGCGAAAGGCGTGGGCGTGATGAATGCCGGCCCATTCAGCGCGCGACTGCTCACCAACGCTCCGCTCCCTGCTTGGCTGAAAGAGCCCGAGGATGTGAAAGTGGCGGCGCGAAAAGCCGCGGCGCATTGCGAGAGCAAAGGCGTGGACATCGCGAAGCTCGCGTTGCAATTCAGCATCGCGAACACGGACATCACCACCACCGTCTCGGGCAGCGCGAATCCAAACAACATCCGCAACTGGGCCAAGTGGGCCGCCGAACCGCTCGACCAACATTTGCTCGCCGAAGTGCTCGCAATCTTCGCCCCGGTCAGAAATCTCGGACATCGCGAAGGCTTGCCGGAAAATAACTAGTAACCCGAATATGCCCCGTGGTGTCCGACAGACTCACCCCTTGAGTCGGGCATTTCGAAATTCTCTTCAACAAGCACAAACACCTCTACATGAACCCGACAACAAAATGGATTTCGCGCGTCCTTCTCCTCGTCCTGACGAACATCGTGCCGTTCGCCGCGGGGCTGGCGGAGCCGATCGATCCGGCGCAATTTAATGAACCGATCCGTGTCGCGTGCGTTGGCGATAGCATCACTCAAGGCGTGGGTGCGGAGAAAGGGAAGTCGTATCCGAGTCAATTGCAGGCGCTCCTCGGCGACAAATGGAAGGTTGCAAACTTCGGCGTGAGCGGGCGAACGCTGTTGCGTAATGGCGACTACCCGTACTGGAAAGAACGGGCGTTTCAGGACGGGCAGAATTTCAAGCCGAACGTCGTTGTCATCATGTTGGGGACGAATGACACGAAGCCGCAGAATTGGGCACACAAGGACGAGTTTTTCGCCGACTACAAAGACCTCGTAAAAACCTTCGCAGCGCTGGAAAGCAAGCCACGCATTTATATTTGCCGGCCTTGCCCAGTTCCGGGAGCCGGGAACTTCGGGATTAACGAGGCCAATGTGCAGCTTGAGATTCCGCTTATCGACAAGCTGGCCGCAGAGGAAAAACTCGGCGTGATCGACATGAACGTTGCCTTGAAAGCCACGCCGGAATTGCTGCCCGATCGAGTCCACCCCAATACCGCGGGGGCGACGGTGATGGCCAAATCTGCTTTCTCGGCAATCACGGGAAAAGCCGCGCCGGACGCGGTCCCTACGCCCTGATCGCCATTCAGACTTCACCCCCGTCATGAAAGCCATCTCCCTCGACGCACCGCAGAAGTTCCGCCCGCTCGACATCCCCGAACCCAACGCACCCGCGCCCGGCGAAGCGCTCGTCCGCATACATCGCGTGGGCATCTGCGGCACGGACTTGGGCGGCTATCTCGGCAAGATGCCTTTCTTCAGCTACCCGCGCATTCCGGGCCACGAACTCGGCGTCGAAGTGTTGGCTGTGGGCGAAGGCGTGACCAATGTCGCGCCCGGCGACCGTTGCTCGGTTGAGCCATATTTGAATTGCCAGCAGTGCTACTCCTGCCGGCGCGGTCATACAAATTGCTGCGAGTCCAACCAAACCCTCGGCGTGATGTGCGACGGTGGTCTCTGCGAACGCTATCTCCTTCCCGCGCGCAAACTGCACGTCTCGCGCAAACTCACCTTCGACCAACTCGCGCTGGTCGAAACTTTGGCCATCGGATGCCACGCCGTGAATCGCGGCAACCCACAGCCCGGCGAGCATGTGCTCGTCATCGGTGCCGGCCCGATCGGGCTTTCTGCCGTCGAATTCGCCAAGCTCAGCGGCGCACGCACCATCGTCATGGACATGAACGCCGGACGACTCGCCTTCGTGCGCGAGAAGATGGGCGTGCCCGACACCATTCTGCTCGCGCCTGGTGGCGAAGACGCCGCGATCGAGCAACTCCGCGCGCTGACCAATGGCCAGTTTGCCGATGTCGTCGTCGATGCCACTGGCAGTAACAAGTCGATGGCTGGCGCGCTTGCTTATTGCGCCTTCGTCGGGCGGCTCGTCTATGTCGGCATCACGCAGCAGGAGGTCAGCTTTCTGCATGCGCCGATCATGCACCGCCGCGAGATCAGCATCATGGCTTCACGCAACGCCCTGCCGGCGGATTTCATCCGCATCATCAAACTCATCGAGGAAGGAAAAATCGACACCGTCCCGTGGATCACCCATCACGCAACTTTCGAGGAAATGATCGACGTTTTTCCTTCGTGGTTGAAGCCCGAGACGGGCGTGATCAAGGCCGTCGTCGAGGTGGCGTAGGCATCCCGGAGAATGCTCCGCAGGCGATGAAACGGCCGCTTCTCCAAATCATCCTCGCTGTCGCCATTCCTCTCGCTTTGACGGCGGTGGCGTTTGGCCTGAGCCCGCCGTCCGCAGATTTCCAACGCGGCATCGAGCGCTACAACGCCGGCGACCGCGCCGGTGCGATCGCGGCGTGGACCGCGCATCTGGCGAAGAATCCCAAGGACGTCGCAGCCTACGCGAATCGCGCCGTCGCCCGGCAGCAGACTCAAGACCTCGACGGCGCCATCGCCGACTTCGACCATCTCATCGAACTCCAACCCAAAGACACCACGCACTATTGCAATCGCAGCCTGCTGCGACGGGAAAAGGGCGACCTCGAGGGTGCCATCGCCGACGCCACGCACGCGCTCACGCTCGATCCGAAACTCACCCTGGCTTACGAACATCGCTGCCTGGCCGAGTTGATGAAAGGCGACCTCGATTCCGCGATTGCCGATGCCAACCGGCTTCTCGCGCTCGACCCCAAATCCACCAGCGCCTACTACCATCGCGGCCTCGCCAAGCGCTCCAGCGGCGACCTCGACGGCGCCATCGCGGACTTCAATCGCGCCGTCACCGCCGACCCTCGAAACGCCGACGCGTGGTTTCAGCGCGGGCTCTCCTGGAGCACGAAGGAGGATTTCGCGAAGGCCATTGCCGACTACAACAATGCTCTCGTCCTCGCCCCTCAAGCGGCAGATGTTTTTCTCGCTCGCGCCCGTTCCGAACGCATCCTCGGCCAGTTCGACGCCGCACTTGCCGATTACGACCGAGCCCTCGCCGTGCGGCCGGATTTTGCCAACGCCCACTTCGGAAAAGGCAGCGTCCATTACCTCCAAAGGCACTTCCCCGAAGCATACGCGGATTTTGCGGCGGCGGGACGGCCGCCACAGCCGCAACCCTACGCCTGGATCTATGGCTGCGCCGTCCGGGTGCGACTCGGGCAGGGCGATGTCGGACGCCGGGAATTGCGTGAACAGCGCGACCGCAGTCACCTCGACACCAAGGCCGGATGGCTCGGCCAGCTCGCTGGCTACCTCCTCGGCGAAGTCAGCGACGAACAGCTCTTCGCCGCCGCCGGTGATCCGGAAACCAGCGCCGTAGCGCGCGAGCAATACTATGAGGCGCTCTATTTCGCCGGCCTCCAACTGGTTGCCACCGGACACCCGATCGAAGCCGCGAAACTCTTCCACCAATGCATCGATAAAGAGCTGAAATTCTTTACCGGGTATGGCTTCCCGATCGCGGAATTGAGGACCATGGGCGTGCCGTAGCTCGGAAATGCAAATTGCAAAAAGGGTCGGACAAATCACTATCGCGACGTCGTAATGTGCTCCCCACCCGCCTCGCCGTTGCCTTTCCTTCAGCCACGTCAGTAGCGCGGTCGTTCCATTCATGAAGCTCGACGCACATCAGCATTTTTGGAGCTACGACGAAACGCAGTATCCGTGGATTCCCAAAGATTCACCGCTGCATCGCGACTGGCTGCCGGGTGATCTTGCGCTCTTGCTCGCCGCCGCGGGGCTGGATGGCTGCATCGCGGTGCAAGCCAGGCAGACGCTGGAGGAGTCGCGGTGGCTGCTCGCGCTGGCCGAGCATCACGACATCATCAAAGGAGTCGTGGGCTGGGTGGACCTCCGCCACGCACAAGTCGAGGAAGACCTGGCGGCTTTGGCGGCGCATCCGAAATTTGTCGGCGTCCGGCATGTGGTGCAGGACGAGCCGGATGTGAACTTCATGCTCGAGGCGAATTTCTTACGCTGCATTGGCAAGTTGCGAAAGTTCGGCCTGACCTACGACATCCTCATTTTTCCCAAACAACTCCCCGCCGCGATTGAGTTGGTCCGCCGCTTTCCCGAGCAACCTTTTGTCCTCGATCACATCGCCAAGCCGCTGATCAAGGACGGCACGCTCTCACCGTGGCGGGAGCAAATCCGAGAGCTCGCCAAATCGTCGAACGTGCTCTGCAAGGTCTCCGGCATGGTGACGGAAGCGGACCACCATTTCTGGAAACTGGACGACTTCCGACCTTACCTCGACGTTGTCTTCGAAGCCTTCGGTGAAGACCGCCTGATGTATGGCTCCGACTGGCCGGTCTGCCTGCTCGCCGCGAATTACGCGCAGGCGATTGAATTGGTTTGCAGCTATGTCGCACCACTTTCGTCCACTGCGCAGGAAAAAATCTTCGGCGCGAATGCCGCGCGATTTTACCTGTCTCGCCAAGGGGCTGTGGCGAGTCATTCTGAGCGGAGTTCCGCGCGGGCGTAGGCGGCGCGGAACGCGGTCGAAGAATCCCGTGTCATTCAAGATTGATAATCGTTGGGGATTTGACGGGATTTCTTCGGCAGGCTCAGGACAGGCTCTTCGACTTCGCTGCGCCCGCCTGTCCGCCTCCGCTCCGCTCAGGATGACACGCTTCCTGAATTCCCAGACTGTCTCCAAGCGGCCATCAGGCGCCGCTGAAACCCGGCGCTACTTGATCAACTGCTCCAGCGCCGTATCCGGTTCCGCGCCGAGTTCCGTCGCCTTCTTGTAATGCTTGCGAGCTTCCTCCTTGTTCGGCGGGGTCTGCGTGGCGAAGACCACGGCAAGGTTGAAGTGCGCGTCGGCATAGGTGGGGTCAATGGAGATCGCCGTCTCGAGCTCTTTCTGCGCCGCTTCCTGCCATCCTTTCTGACTCGCGGTGATCCCCAGATAGTTGTGAGCCGTCGCGTTTTTGGAATTGAGCGCGAGCGCTTTCGTCAGTTCATTCACCGCTTCGTCAAACTTGTTTTGGCTGTAATAGACGATGCCCAGCGTGCAGTGCGAGAAGCCATCTTCGGGCGCAACGGCGATGGCCTTCTTAAAAATCTCCTCAGCCGGCTTGTATTTGCCGCTGCGGAAAAGGACGACGCCGAGATTCGAGAGCGTGTAGAGGTTGTTCGGCGCTTTCGCCAAAATTTTCCGATAGGTCTTTTCGGCCTCGAGGTTGTTGCCGCGTTCAAACTGCTCCTTGCCTTCCCGGGCGAGCGGCATCATGTCCGGCGGGACGTTGGGTGCGCCGGGGCCGGAGGGCGCAATCATTTCTCCAGCGCCCATTCCCGCAGAGGTGGTATCCACGGGCTTCTCGTCTGTCGGCCTGGCGGGCGAATCCGACGCCGACTTGGAGGGCGCCGGGGTCGTTGGCGTGGTGAGAATTTGGGGTGAGGGCGTATTCGGGAGCGCCGGAACCGGTGGCTTGGCGAGGGCAAGATCCATGGAGGACGCCGGCTTGAGCGGCTGATCGAGCGAAAGTGCCGGCTTCGGTTCGGGAAGGGGCAATGCAGGTTGCTCGACTGGCTTGGAAGGCTCGGGCGTCCTGGACGCTGTCGTCTTCGCGATCTCCGTTTTCGGCGGCGTGGATTTAGGCGGCGTCGCTTTCGCCTCGGCCGTTCGTTTACCGGATGGCGATGCCTTGGCTTGGGTAGCCGATGCGGGGGTGGCGGCGGGGACCGGCTTGGCCTCGAGTGTTGACCCGGGTTCCGGAGATTTGGAAGCGACTGGAGGTGCCGGCTCCGTGGAAGGCGGGAGTGGAACGTCTTCCGCCCTTGGCATCGCCAGCGAAATTTCCGTATCGCTGATTTGCAGTTCCGGCTTTTTGAAAAGCGCGCGCTCGGATTCGCTCAGCGTCACCACCGGCTGGCTGAGAAATTCAATCTGTTTGAGGAGGGTCTTGGAATTGATTTCCAGATTTGCCAATTCGGCGAGGACGACCTTCCGGGTCTTGCCGCGTATCGCTTCCTCCTTCATTTGGCGAAGCACGACCCCACGCAAAATACTGTTCTCCTCGACGATCTTTTTCCGTTCAGCCGCACCGATCGCATTGTCCGCCTTGGCCATGGCCAGTTGCTTGCCGGACTCTTCGAGTTTCGACTGAAGGTCGGCCATCTGCCGCTGGTAATCCGCGCTCTCCTTTTTGGCTTGGGCGAGTTGCTCCTTCACCGTGCCGACTTCGTTCCTCAAAGCGGCAATCTCCTTGTCCTTTTGCGCCCCTTCCGTCTTGAACTGCGTGACAGACTTTTCCGCCTCCGAGAGCTTTGCCATGAGCGACGCGTTGTCTGCCACGAGCTTGTCCACTTGCTTCTGGGCGTCCTTCAGTTTCGCAACCTGCGTCAGCGCGTCGTCGCGCTGTTGGGTCACGGTGGTCAGTTGCACCTCGGTTTTTTGCAACTTGGTCGCGAGGTCGTCCTTCTCCTTTTTCGTGAGGTCGAGTTGCTTTTGAATGGCCTGGATTTTTCCCGGAGCCTCCGCACCCGCTTTGTTCGCCGCATCCCGCTCCTGCGTGAGTGCGCCGATTTTGTTGAGCGCGACCTTGAAACGGTCATCGAGCTGTTTGCGGTATTCGATGTCGGCTTCCGTCTCGATTTTGAGGTCGCGCAATTGCCGCTTCGCTTCCGAATACTCGGTCTGGAGCGCCTTCAATTTCTCGGTATCGAGCCTGCCTTCCGAGCTTCCCTTCAGGAGCGCCTGCTCGGCATTGTCAGCGCGCTTTTGCAGCACCTGCTGCTTCTGTTCAGAGGCTTCCCGCGCCTTGGCTGCTTCTTCGAGTTTACGCGCCAGGTCGGCCTTTTCCGATTGCAGGCGCTCAGCTTCGTCGCGCGCGGTTTTGAGTTCCACCTGGAGCTTCTTCATGCGCTGGGCGGCTTCCTCGAAAAGATCACCGTCCGTGCCGCGCTCGGGCGGCTTCGTCTTGGAAGATCCGCGCGAACCCGTCGATGGCGCGGAAGAAGTGTTCGCGGGTGGTCTGCCGGAACCTCCAACGGGCGGCGCGCTTCCTTCAAAGAACAGCGGTTTTTCATCACCCATCTGCGGCAGCGGCGGCGGAGTTGGCGGCAGCGTCTGATCGACTCCCGGCGGTCCTTCACTCGGAGTTCCCTTGCCGTTGCCGAAACGCGCGATTTTTTCCTGCACCCGGGTGATCGCTTCACCAGTGCGGCTCTTGCGGTAAGCAACAATCGGCGGCTGCCACGTCGGGAACTTGGTCGCGATCGAATCGAGGATCGTGGCGGCAAAACGAAGCTTCGTCAAAGCTGTCTTGAAATCGCCCGCTTGCTCCGCTTTTTCGCCCTGTTGAACGGCCATGTAGGCATTCACAAACAAGTCGCCGGGATCGGTGCTTGATTGGGCGTGGACAGACGATGCCGTGAAAGCAAGGCAGGCCAGGAAAAAAAGGACAAGATGACGCATGTTTGGGAAAAAGTGGCCGAAACTACTTGATTTGCCTTTCCGATGCAAAGGATTCTCTCGCCCTTTGTGAGTCGATTTCCAGAGCCCTCGTCGCCGCGCAAACCGCACGGGCAGTGGCTCTCCGGAGAGCAGCTCGCGGCATTCGCCACGGCGAAAACGAACGCCCATCGACTCTGCACGGCACCCGGCGGCTGGGTCGAGCGCTTCGGCAACGACGTGCTCCTTTCCTACAAAAATGAAGCGGCGCGTGAACTCTTTCTCGAGGGTCTGCGCGCCTGGTCCGGACAACACGGTTTTGCCGCGGACAGAGTTTTTGGAAAGCTTCTCCCCCGGCAGAATGAAGATCGCGCCGCGCCGGTGCTCCTCGCTGGCAACGCCAGCCTGCCGCTCATCGCGACCGTCGAGGAAAACGGAATGCGCTTCGGCCTCGATTTCGGCGCGGGATATTCCGCCGGCCTGTTCATTGATCAGCGGGCGAATCGCGCATTGGTGCGCCACGGCGGAGTTCGCCGGTTGCTCAATACATTTGCCTACACCTGTTCCTTTTCCGTCGCGGCCGCACTCGCCGGCGCGGAAACGACGAACATCGACCTGTCCAAAAAATCGATCGACCGCGGACGCGAAAACTTCGCTCTCAATGGAATCGAATCCGCGCCGCACCACTTCTACGCCGACGATGTGCTCGACGTTCTGCCGCGACTCGCCCGCAAGGGTGAGCGCTTCGACGCGATCATCCTCGATCCGCCGACATTCTCCCGTGGCAACAAAGGGCGGCGCTTTCAAGTTGAACGCGATCTCGAGTCGCTGCTCCTCACCGCCCTTGAACTCGCCGAGACCCGCGCGAAAATTCTGCTCTCGACCAACTGCGCGCGCCTGAACCGTCGCGCGCTCGAATCGATCGCGCGCTTCTGCCTCAAAGCCACGCGCCGCGCCGCAGAATTCCACGCGGAGCCGGCTTTACCCGACATCCCCGCGGAATCCGCAGCGCAGACGTTGTGGCTGCTGCTGAAGTAGCGGACGCTACTTAATTTTGATCAACTCGACCTCGAAAATCAGTGTTTCATTTGGCCCAATCGAGCCACCTGCACCGCCCGCTCCGTAGGCCAGTTTCGACGGAATGTAGAGGGTCGATTTTCCGCCTTCCTTCATCAATTGCAGCCCCTCGGTCCAGCCGGGGATCACGCGGTTGAGCGGAAACGAAATCGGTTCGCCGCGCTTGATGGAGCTATCGAAAACGGTGCCATCGAGCAGCTTGCCCTCATAATGCACGAGCACATTGTCGGTCGCCGCCGGGCTCTTGCCGGTGCCTTCCTTGACGACCTTGTACTGAAGCCCGCTGGCGGTAGTTTTCACGCCTTCCTTGCTTTTGTTTGAGGCGAGAAATTTTTCGCCTTTTTCGAGAGGAGTTTCAGCCATGGTGGAGAGAGGCGCGAGAGTGAACGCGGCGCCGCGCGCGGTGCAGCAAAGGCTGCGGAGGATGGAGGGTTTCATGAGGCGCGGACGCTAACGCATCGCCACGCCGACGGCAACTATCACCTGGCTTCGCGGCCAAACGGCTCGCCACCAATGATCTTTCCGTCCTCTATTTTCCAGCGGTAAGCCGGAGCGTTTGAGCCTTTGTGCAACGCGCGAAAAAGTTCCGGCGCATCACGCTTCTGCAACATGAACTCCGCGACGTCCGCCGCCTGGCAACTCAGCACGCGGCAATATCCCCTCGCCTCGCGCGCTTCGCCGATGATCCGAGAACAACCTTTGGGCGTCGGCAACACCACCTTCCGCCGTTCGAGCACGAGAAAACTGTAAGGCACGCTGCGCAGGTCGATGCCCATTTCACGGCCAAACTCCGCCCAGCGGGCATCCTGAAAAATCGCCGATGGCGGCTGGGCAAAATGATGACACCAATGCGGCGCGTTTTTCGTCGTCAGCAAACCGCAACGCTGTTGATGCGTGCATGGCGCAACGGCGGCCAAACCTTTATGCAACAACCGCTCGCGGACTTCGATCAACCGCCTGCTGTCAGCATGCGTTCCGGCCTCAACCCAAATCACCTCGCCCGCTTGCCGCGCCAGTTCCAACAATCGTTCCAAGCCTGGAGCCGGAAGTTCATTGATCACGTGACTGACGAGCAGCAGCGTGTCGGAGGTAACCGTCGGCGAGCCAGTCGAGACCGCGACTTCCGGAAAAATCGCGCGCGCATTTTCCGCCGCAAACCGCATCGCCATCGACGACCGATCGTGCAGCCCCAGCGACCGGAACTCCGGCCAGCACTCCAGCACCCGCCGATGCGCCACTCCGCTCCCACAGCCCCAGTCCAGCACCGCGCGGCTCCGCGGCTGCCAGCCGCGAGCCCGCAGTTCCTGCAACACGGCATCCCACTTCCAGCCGATCCGTTCTGCAAAAGTGCTGTCATAGAGCGCGAGGTCGGCGGGCGAACGCCAATAGTCCGCCGCGCCCGCGGTCCCGGTGAGAAACCGCTCGCGAAGCTTTCGGAGCGTCGCGAGTTGAGGCGATGTCCAGTGCTTGATCATGCGCCGAGCAGAGTCGCGAGGCGCTGCTCACGAATCCCGTAAAATTCCAGCAACTCCCGCAGCCGCGCACGCAACGGCGCGGAGTTTGGCGCTTGCGCCCGCTTCTGCGCCGCGAGCATCAGATTTTTGCCCGTGTGCTCCGGCGAGATGAACTCGAAGACGCTTGCCTTGTAGCCGTGGATTTCGAGCACCAGCGCGCGGATGCCATCAGTCACAATTTCCGCCTCGCGCTCGCAAAGGATGCCATGTCGCAACACTTCGCCAAGCACCGGCGGCGGCTGAAGCTGGAGGCGGATTTCCTTATGACAACAAGGCGCCGCAAGGACCAGCGCGGCATCGCTGCGCACCGCCTGCGCGAGCGCATCGTCCGTCGCCGTGTCGCACGCATGGAGCGCAATCAGCAGATCGACCGAACCCGATGGCGCAAACTCCCCAATCGACCCGCGCACAAAACCGAGCCGCTCAAATCCCTGCTCTCCCGCCACCCGATTCGTCAACTCCACGAGGTCCGCCCGCGCCTCCACCCCGGTCACTTCCGCCGCGACTCCGCGCTGTCGAAAAAACTCCGCCGCCGCGAAGGTGAGGTAGCCCTTCCCTGCTCCCATATCGACAACCCGCAACTCCTTCCGCTCGCGCAGCGGCGAGTCGTCCACGAGATGCCCGAGGATTTCCACAAAGCGCTGAATCTGCCGCAGCTTCCCCGCCATTCCCGATCGTGGCTCGCCCGTCGCGGAAGTCACTCCCAAAGCTCGCAGCCAGCCCGCTTGCTCCACGGCCAGTGGCTGCCGTTTTTCGCGATCGTGCTCCGGCGGCGGCGCCACGGCAAAGGCCGGTCGGCTCGCCTTCAATGTTCCATTTCCCTGCGCATCGCACCGGACCTGCCAGTCCCCCGTCATCGTAAAAAGATGCGCGCGCTCAAACTCCACGCCGAGCATCCCGCCCAACGCCGATACCGCTTCTGCGAATGGCAGATTCTTCGTCACGTCGCGCGTGGCATACCGCCAGAGCAGCGAGAGCCGCCGACCATCGCGCAATTCCACCACACGACCGTACACATTGCGCAGCCCCGGCTCCGACCCGCAGGATTGGCTCAGCGTCAGCTTGACGAAAGTCTCCGCACGCCAGCTCGCCTCGAGTTTTTCGAGAAAGCGGGTGCGAGGATCGGTGGACATCAAACGCAGTGAACGGCGAAAACCGCAGCGTGCAAAGTCCGCATCGCAGCGGAAATGGGCCCGGTGGGATTCGAACCCACAACCAAGGGATTATGAGTCCCCTGCTCTAACCGTTGAGCTACAGGCCCAAATAAGTAACCCGGCATACTCTGGAGCATGGCAAGCGCTCCAACACTGACCAAAGTTCCTGAATGTCTCTACTGGAACAATCACGGCACCTATTTCGCGCTCGTGAAGGTTCGCGGCAAGCAAATCAAGAAATCTCTCAAGACAGAAGACTCCGCCTTGGCCCGACGACGGCTCAACGAATTGCGAACCAAGGCACGCGGTTTGGCCGATGAGGGGCGCGGAATTTCGTCGCCTCATCCGTCGCAACTTCGCGAGTAATGGGAAGCGGTGGAAATCGAAAAACGGCGTCACGCTCTACACTCAGGAGCATTTGCAATGGGCGCGGGCGATGGATTGGGCGGAGTCCGGCACTTGCCCGCCCGTCGATTTCAGTGTGCCGCTGATGCGTCAGCCCTTTTGAAAACCCGAAGGGCCAAGCGAAGTGCGGAGCATGTTCCCCCCAAACACGCAGAGGTTTGAGGAAGGCGCGGAGCCCTCCTTTCGGAATATGCGGTCGCAGCCGAACGGCTGCACACTCTCAAGGACGCACTTTGTGAAGTCCGTTGGGAATGTTTTGGCTTTCTCCTCTCATCGCGCTTCAGTATTACCCTCGTTGTGAGGCGTAACAGCGCCATTCGTAACCACCTTAGCGAAAGAACAACATGACCGGCATTGAAGCACGTGATTTTGTGAAAAACCAAATTGCTGAACACGCAGGAAGTGGAACGCCTACAGGGGGAGCGCCTACAGGGATGAAACTGAGTTGGGAGCTTGCTACCGATCTATCGAAACTCCGGCACCACGAAATAGGCCACCTTTCGGCAGAAATGTTTGAGTCTGGCACGACTGCTTTCCAGGAACAATGTCTTTTCGGATACCGTGTTGAAATCGACAGGGCACAGGACGGGCATGTTGTTGAGTTCGTTTCTTAATGTTTCCCTTTGAGCAGCGTAGCTCGCACGCTCTAAAGCATGGATTCAAAATCAATCGTCGATTGGATCTGCAAAGCGCCGGGTTGTTTTGCCGCCGAATTTATGATCGGCTGGAACCAAGCCGATTGCTGTAAGTGCGGACAACCAATTGTCGTGACTGATCCGGGCACTCGCAGTTTGACTTGTCGCTCATGTGGCAAGTCAGTTGTGACCCCCGCAGCTCTCAAAGCCCCGCCGTCCACCACTCCAGTAGACGATTCCGCAAAAACGGTCCCGCTAGGAATGTCGTCAACGGCAATAAGCGCCTGGCGGCGCGTCGTTGCATTTTCCTTGCGTGTCATTGGCATTTGCGCAGTGGCCGCTGTGTTCCTGCTGATCCGAAACTATGGTGGTCCAATGTTCAGTAGCGAGGAGCGGGAACACGCTAAGGCCAATTGGCAGTATTGGCATCAACTGAATGAGGTATGCAAGCGCGAAGGCGACCTGATCAAGGCTACCAACGAGGCAAAGACGCCTGAAGCCGTGGTAGCGGCAATGCAAAAGCTTTCGACTGATTTACGCGGCCTATCAAGGCGGATCAGTGCTCTATCTGTGCAGAACGTCGATACAGAGGTGGTCAATTACTCAGCACAACTCGTCTACCTTTTGAATGAGAGCTCCGACACAGCTTCGGATTTGGGGAGAATGATCGCCGAGAGCAGCAAAGCTCGTGAAGATGCCAACTCGTTTGGAACCGCGTTGAGGCATTTTTGCGCGGGCTTCTTGGCGAACCACTCGGAACGTTTCATGACCAAAAAGCGCAACGGTCCGAGCTCTCAACGAAGAGTGACAAGATAATGTCGAGATGGAGCGCACTGCAACAGAAGGAAAATTCATTGGAGGCGCTCGAACTTAGCGTCCGGTCGACTTTGTCGAAGCGGTATAGGATGGACTTCCAAAAACTAAATTGAGATCGGCGGTCGCGTTCTCCGGATCAGAATCCGCCGCATGAAACGTAACCCGTAAAAGTAACCTGACGGCTAAATCTCAGAGTTTTCGGGAAGACTCGGGACGAGTGGCCATCGCTCGGAAGACATGCGTCCATCGACTCAGAATGACTACGGATGACTCGGGCGAATTTCGGAGAATATTCCGATTTTTAGTTATGAGTCCCCTGCTCTAACCGTTGAGCTACAGGCTCTGAACACCTTGGAGAAATTCCTCGTCGAAGGCGGCGGACATTACTGAGGCCAAAGTGCAAATGGAAACAAAGAAGGACGACCGGCGTGGGAGGCAAGCTCGCAACTGCGAACCGCAAACGCAAACGATCCGGCACCGCGTGGCCATCGGGCTCCCACATGCTACGTTCAACCATGGGACGCTTCCCACTGCTCCAGCTCCTGCTCGTCGCCGCTTTCTTTACAGCCAGCGATGGCGCAAGGGCCACGACTTATGAAGTCGGCGTCGGGAAGCCGCTCGCCAATCCTTCCGCGGTGCCGTGGGAATCGCTCCAACCCGGCGACGTTGTCCTGATCTACTGGCGCGCGGCGGCGTATCAGGACAAGTGGGTGATCTGCCGCCAGGGCACTGCGGCGCAGCCGATCATCGTGCGTGGCGTGCCCGGTCCCGCGGGTGAATTGCCGATCATCGACGGGAGTGGCGCGACAACGCGGTCGGCGCTCAATTTTTGGAACGAAAAACGCGGCGTCATCAAGATCGGCGGCGCGAATAACCCGGCCGACACGACGCCGCAATTTATCCGCATCGAAAATCTCGAAATCCGCAATGCGCGACCACCGATCACTTTCACGGGCTCCGCCGGAACCACGCAAACTTACGCGAGCAACGCCGCGGCGATCTACGTCGAGAAATGCGAGAACCTCACCGTCCACAACTGTATCCTGCACGATTGCGGCAACGGCTTGATCGTCAGCTCGAGCGACGACCTCGCCTCGCGCACGATCATCGTCGAGGGCTGCTCCATTTACGGGAACGGAAACACCGGCAGCATCTACGAGCACAATGTTTACACCGAGGCAGCGGGAATCGTCTTCCAGTTCAATCGCTTCGGGCCGCTGCTCGCCGGCGCATCCGGCAACAATCTCAAGGACCGCTCATCGGGGCTCGTCGTGCGGGCAAACTGGATCGAGGGCGGCAGTCGCGAACTCGATCTCGTGGATGCGGAAGACAGTATCCTGCTGCGTAGCGACCCGGCTTATCGACAGACGTTCGTCTATGGAAACGTGATCATCGAACCGGCGGGCGACGGCAACTCCCAGCTCGTGCATTACGGCGGCGACAGCGGGACGACCGAGAACTACCGCAAAGGCACGCTCTATTTCTACCACAACACGATCATCTCCAAGCGCACCGACAATACCACGCTCTTCCGGCTCTCAACGAACGATGAGACGTGCGATTTCCGCAACAACATCGCCTACACCGCCGCTGCCGCTGGAAATCATCTCGCCTTCACCAACGCCGACGGCACGGTGAACCTTTCGCACAACTGGATGAAACCGGGCGCGCGCAACAGCTTCAGCACGGTGACGGGAACGATCAACAACGACGGGACAACGGTGACTGGCACATCCCCGGCCTTTGTCGATGAAGCGGGCGCTGACTACCACCTCGCGGGCACATCGGCGTGCGTCAATGCGGCTGCGGCACTCCCGGCCGCGGTGCTCCCCACAAATGCGCCGGTGCTGCAATATGTGAAGCATCAAGCCGCGGAAACACGGCCGGACAACGGCGTGCGGGACATCGGCGCCTATGAACTGCCACCGTCGGAAATCCGCTCCGTGATGAGAGACGATGCGGGCGCGCACCTCACATTCACGAGCGTTCTCGCCGCGCCGTATCGCGTGGATATGCGCGATGACTTGCTCGTGGGCCAGTGGCTAACGCTGCAAGGCGGAATCCTCGGCACCGGCAACCTGATGGCTGCGGACGACCCCGCTGCGGCAAATCTCGCGCGGCGCTTTTACCGCGTGGCTCTCACGCTGCCGTAAGCTTTCGGACAAAATCCTGAAGGTAAAAATAACCGCCGCGCTTGCGTCGCAGGCTGGTTACAAATAGTGTTCATAAGAACACTATTTATGCCCTTCGCCATTTCATCTTCAACTCCCGTCGAGACTCCCGGCAATGCCCGCATGATCGCCCTGCGGGAATTGCTGGCGCAAAAATTTCCCCTCCACGAACACCTCTCCAGCGGAACGTTGCCAACAGGACTGGACGCCTTCGACCAAACCGAAGGCGGGCTGCGACGGGGTGCGCTGACGGAATTGGCCGGATCGCCGGGCGCTGGCGCACTTTTCATCGAGGCGCTGCTGGCGCTGTTGCCGCGCGAGAAGTGTTTCGCCGCCCTCGTCGATGGCGGTCGATCCTTCGATGCGGAGAGCGGCCCTCCCGAGGCTCTTCGCCGGCTTTTGTGGGTGCTCTGCGGCACCGCCGATCTGGCTGTGAAAGCCGCCGACTTGCTCCTCCGCGACGGCAATCTTCCGCTCATCGTCGTCGATCTTCAGCCCCTGCCGGCGCGCGAACTACAACGCATTCCCGCGAGCACCTGGCATCGCTTTCAGCGGCTCGTCGAGGAAAGCAGCACGGCTTTCATCGTGCTCACTCCGCGGCCGATGGTCGAAGCCGCCGCAGTCCGCATCGCCATCCAAAATGTCTGGACGCTGCCGGCGATGTGCGAGCGGCGGCGCACTTTGTTGCATCGACTCCGCGCGCAGGTTTTCAGCCGCCGGAATTTTGCGGCGGTGGAAACCCTCGAACGTCGTTTTGCCTGAGTGCCTGGACAGTCATGTTTGCCGTCATTCTTCTGCCTCAATTTCGTCTGCAAGCGGCGTTGCGATTGCGTGCGGAATTGTGCGCGCAGCCAGTCGCGATCGTCGATGAGCGCAGCGATAAAGGCGTCGTCCTGGAAGGCAATGAAGTCGCGGAGTCGAGTGGCGTCACGACCGGCATGCCGAGCGCTCAAGCTCTCGCTCGTTGTGAAAACCTGACGCTGCTGCCACGCGCCATCGGACAAGAACGTGTGGCGCAAGCGGCGCTGCTCGAAGTCGCATGTTCACTCTCGCCGGAAGTGGAAGCGACCGCCGATGGCTGCTGCACCATCGATCTGCGGATGGCGAAGATTTCCGACTGGCCGGCATGGGGCGCCGCCGTCGTCGAGCGTTTCGCGGCTCTGGAACTCCGCGCCCGCATCGGCGTCGGCTCCAATGCCGATCTCGCTTTTCTCGCCGCCCGCCGAGCCGCTCCAGTGCTGGTCGTGCAGACGCCGACCGTTTTTCTCTCGCAACTCGCGGTCACGGAAATCGACCCGCCGCCGCATCTCCTCGCGCTGCTCCGCGACTGGGGCGTGCACACGCTCGGACAACTCACCAGCCTGCCGCGCGGCGAACTCGCGAGCCGGCTCGGACCCGATGCGGATCGTTTGTGGAAGCGGGCGATGGGCCGGACGCACCGGCTGCTGCGGCTCGTGCGGCCGGTCGAGGAGTTCGTGGAAACTTTCGAGTTTGAGCAAGAAATCGAAACCACCGAACCGATATTTTTCATCCTCCGCCGCTTCCTCGATCAACTCGCGCGTCGGCTCACCGGCGTGCATCGCGTCGCCGCGGCGATGCGGCTGACCCTGCTCCTCGAAAACCGCACGACCCACGAGCGGCTCTTCACCATCCCTGCCCCAACGGTCGATGCCGAGGTGCTGTTCCGCATTCTCCGCACGCATCTCGATGGGTTGCAGCTCAAGCAACGGCCAACGGGCGTGTGGCTGCAAGTCGATCCCGCGCGTCCGGATCATCAGCAACTCCGCCTTTTCGAGAGCCCGCTGCGCGACGCAAATCGCTTCGGCGAAACGCTCGCCCGGCTCATCGCCTTGGTCGGCCATGGAAACGTCGGCGTCGCGGAAATCGCGGACACACATCAGCCGGATCGCGTGCGGCTGGCGGAGCCGAAATTTCATGAGTTGCGCGCCGCGGCGCACACCGATGCGGAAGAAAATCTGGCGATCGGTCTGCCGCTCCGGCGCTACCGGCCACCGCTCGCGGCGCAGGTGCAAGTGGAGCGCCATGAGCCGGCCTACGTCGTGTCCGACACGGCTCACGGGCGCGTCGCTGGCGCACTCGGACCGTATCGCATCTCCGGCGGCTGGTGGGATCGCGAACGCTGGGGCACCGAAGAATGGGACGTGGAAATCGCCGGCAACGGACTCTTCCGGCTCAGCCGGCAAAATGAGCAATGGTTCATCGAGGGCTGCTATGACGCGCAGCTACGTTGAGCTTCACGCGCGCAGCGCGTTCAGTTTTTTGCGCGGTGCGGCTTTGCCCGAGCATCTCGCCGAGCAAGCTGCGAAGCTGAAATTGTCGGCGATGGCAGTGTGCGATCGAGATGGTCTGTACGGCGCGCCGCGATTTTATGGGAAAGGCCGCGAGTTTGGCGTGCGGTCGATTGTCGGCGCGGAATTGACGCTCGAAGACGGCGCGGTGCTGCCGGTGCTAGTGCAATCGCGCACGGGATACCAAAATCTTTGCCGCCTGATCACGCGGGCAAAACTGCGCGGCACGAAGACCGATGCGCCGGTGCGCTGGGACGAACTCAGCGAATTTACCGAGGGTCTCGTCGCGCTCACCGGCGACGAAGAAGGACCCATCCTACGCTGCCTCGAGCGCGACGATCATGAATCCACGCGCCAATGCGTGGCACGGCTGCGGGCGGCCTTTGGCGAGGAGAATGTCTTTGTGGAAGTGCAGCGTCATCTGCGACGAGGCGAAGATTTGCGCATCGCACAACTCGTCGATCTCGCGCGCGCCGAGCGGCTGCCGTTGCTGGCGACGAACGGCGTCCTTTACGCGCTGCGCGAGCAACGCGCAGTGCTCGACGTCTTCACCTGCGCGCGGCAGCACACGCATCTCGATGTCGCCGGACGCCTGCTCAACGCGAACGATGAACGCCACCTCAAATCTGCGGCGCAGATGTCGCGACTTTTTCGCGATCTGCCCGAGGCGCTCGACAATACCGTCGCGCTCGCGGAGCGGCTGGAATTCAGCCTCGAAAAGCTTGGTTATCAATTTCCGACATTCGCTGTGCCGAGTGGTGAAAGTGAGAGCGCGTTCTTGCGGCAGCAGGTTTTTCGCGGCGCACGCGAGCGTTACCAAGAACTCCGACCCGAGGTGCGAGCCCAACTCGACAAAGAGCTGGCCTTGATCGAGAAGCTCGGCTTCTGCGGATACTTCCTCTGCATCTGGGATCTTGTGCAGTTTGCCAAAGCGCAAAACATCATGGTCCAGGGCCGTGGCAGCGCGGCGAATTCGGCGGTCTGTTATTCGCTCGGAATTACCGCTTGCGACCCGATCGCTTACAAATTGCTCTTCGAGCGTTTTCTCGCCGAGGGAAGAAATATCTGGCCCGACATCGATCTCGATTTGCCGAGCGGCAACCGGCGCGAACGCGTGATCCAGGAAGTGTATCGGCGCTACGGCCAGCACGGCGCGGCGATGACGGCCAACGTGATCACCTTTCGTGGGCGTAGTGCGATGCGCGAAATCGGCAAAGCGCTCAATTTTTCCGAGGATGTGATCGGACGTTTTTCTGCGCTTTACGGAAACGGCGATTTTCCGCACACGCTCGATTTGCCGGCGCAACTCCGGCAGGCGGGCATCCCCGCGGATCATGCGCGGGCGGCGGCTGCGATGTCGCTTTACAAGCTCATCTACGGCCTGCCGCGGCATCTCGGCCAGCACTCCGGCGGCATGATCATTTGCCAGAATCAGCTCAGCTCTTTCATCCCATTGGAGAATGCGTCGATGCCCGGCCGCGTCGTCGCGCAGTGGGACAAGGACGACTGCGACGACCTTGGCATCATCAAGGTCGATCTCCTCGGGCTTGGCATGATGGCGGTCTTGCAGGAAACGATCGAGGTCAGTGCGCAACGCGGTCGCAAAATGGAGCTGTATGAAGTGCCGGCCGATGATCCGGCGACTTATGAGATGATCCGCGCGGCGGACACGGTGGGCACTTTCCAAATCGAAAGCCGTGCGCAGATGGCCACGTTGCCGCGACTGAAACCGAAATGTTTTTACGATCTCGTCGTCGAGGTCGCCATCGTCCGACCGGGTCCGATTCAAGGCGGGCTCATGCATCCGTATCTCAAGCGGCGCTGCGGGCAGGAAGACGTGACCTACTTTCATCCGAGCTTGGAAAAGGTGCTGAAACCCACGCTGGAGCGAACGCTCGGCGTGCCGTTGTTCCAGGAGCAGATGCTCAAGATGTCGATGGACCTCGCCGGATTTACAGGCGCCGAGGCGGAAGAATTGCGGCGCGCACTTTCCTTCCATCGTTCGCACGAGCGGATGGACAAAGTCTGCATCAAGTTGCGCGACCGGATGAGAGAGAAGGGTCTTACGCCCGAGGTGACCGACCAATTGGTGAAATCGGTCCAATCGTTCGCGGTCTATGGCTTTCCCGAGTCGCACGCGATCAGCTTCGCTCTGCTGGCCTACGCTTCGGCCTGGTACAAAGTGCATCGCGCCGCGGAGTTTTACGCGGCGCTGCTCAATAACCAGCCGATGGGTTTCTATTCGTCGGCGTCCTTGATCAAGGACGCGCAACGCCGCCGACTGCACTTTTTGCCGGTGTCGGTGTGCGAGTCCGAGTGGCCCTGCACCGTCGTAAACGACTCGACCGTCCGCCTCGGCCTGTGCGTGGTGCATGGATTGAGGCACGACCATGGCGCCCATCTTCTCCTCGAGCGAAGGCGCGCACCGTTTGCTTCGCTCGCCGATTTTCAACTCCGCACGAGCTTGCCCAAAACGGCGCTGCGTACGCTGGCCAGGATCGGCGCTTTGCAAGGTCTCGCCGAGCATCGGCGCGAAGCTCAATGGCAGGTCGAAGTCGTCCGCGAGGGGGATGATCTCTTTGCCCATGCTGCCTCCGACGACGCCCGGCCGCTTGCGCAGATGAAAGCCGTCGAGCGCACGCAAGCCGACTACAGCGGCACCGGCTTCACGATCGGCCCGCATCCGATGGCGCTCCTCCGCGCCCGCCTGCCCGACATCTGGCGCGCCAGCGATCTGCCAACCGCGCGCACCGGCACCGTCCTGCGCATCGCCGGGCAGGTCATCTGCCGGCAACGTCCCGGCACCGCGAAAGGCTTTGTCTTCGTCAGCCTCGAAGATGAAACCGGCGTCGCCAACGCCATCGTCACGCCACAGATTTTCGAGCGAAGCCGGTTGCTCATTTCCGAGGAGCCGTTCCTGATCATCGAAGGCGTCCTGCAAAACATTGAAAATGTCATTCACGTCAAAGCGCAGACGATCGCGCCGCTCCAAGCCGGCGAGCTGGCCGCGCCCGCATCCCACGATTTCCGGTAATGTGGACACGCTGGAGACGCAGTCGAATATTCTCCGGGTGGAGCACTCGGCCCGAGTGCTGTTTCCGGCGGCCCGCCGGAAACTCCACGAAACACCCCGCACTCAGGAAAATATCGAGATTCAGCGGTGCCGACATGATGCCAATTCCCCTTCAATACTTTCGGCGAGCCGCCGAAAGCGGCACTCGGGCCGAGTGCTCTACCCAACTCCTCCAAGCGCGCGATTGACTCCCAAATTTCGCCGCACATCATCTGCGCTCCTTTCTTCGCCATGATCGAAAAACACCTCGTCAAACTCGTCACCGAACTGAAGCTCCAGCCGCGCCAGGTCGCCGCCACCGCCGTGCTGCTGGAGGAAGGCGCGACGGTGCCATTCATCGCCCGCTACCGGAAGGAAAAGACCGGCGAACTCGACGAGGTACAGATCACAACGATCCGCGATCGGCTGGAGCAACTCGAGGAACTCGACAAGCGGCGCGAGTCGATGGTCGCCTCACTCATCGAACGGAAACTGATGACGGAAACCCTGCGCGTGAAGATCGACGCGGCGGAAAATATGACGACGCTGGAGGACATCTATCTGCCTTTCCGGCCGAAGAAGAAAACGAAGGCGACGGTGGCGCGGGATCTAGGACTGGAGCCGCTTGCCGACGTTTTGTGGGCGCAGGATGCCGCGACCGATCCGCAGGCGGCGGCCGCGCCATTTGTCGGGCCGGAGATCGAGATTGATGCGAAAAAATACAGCGTCCCCGATGTCGTCGCAGCATTAGCAGGAGCGCGCGACATCCTCGCGGAGCGGATCAATGACGACGCCACCGCCCGCGCGCAGTTGCGGAATCTTTACCTCACGAAAGGCGTGATCAAATCGAAGGTCATCTCCGGCAAGGAAGAGGAAGGCGCGAAGTTCAAGGACTACTTCGACTGGAGCGAGCCAGCGGAAAAAGCGCCCTCGCACCGCATCCTCGCGATTCGCCGCGGCGAGTCGGAAGGCTTCCTTTTCTCGCGTCTCGTGCCGGATGAAATCGAAGCGGTCGGCACGCTCGATCGGCTCTTCGTCAAAGGCAAAGCGCCCGCGGCGGAACAAGTGCGCCTCGCCGTGCAGGATTGCTTCAAGCGCCTGCTTGGCTTCGCGATGGAAGGCGAGGCGCGCACCTTTTTCAAAAAGCGCGCCGATGAGGAAGCGATCCGCGTCTTCGCCGACAACCTCCGCGAACTTCTCCTCGCCTCGCCGCTCGGGCAGAAGGTCACGCTCGGCATCGATCCCGGCTTTCGCACGGGCTGCAAAGTCGTGCTCCTCGACCGCCAGGGGAAGCTGCTCGCGAACGATGTGATCTATCCCGAGAAAGGCGCGCGCGATCTCGCGGAGGCGACCGAGATGATCAAAGCCATCGTCACGAAATTCAAAGTCGAAGCCATCGCCATCGGCAATGGCACAGCTTCGCGCGAGACCGAGACCTTCATCCGCAAGCTTGGCCTGCCCGCAGCGATCCCGGTCGTCATGGTCAGCGAAAGCGGCGCATCGATTTATTCCGCGAGTGATGTGGCGCGTGAAGAATTCCCCGACAAGGACGTGACCGTGCGCGGCGCGGTCTCGATCGGCCGCCGGCTCATGGACCCGCTCGCCGAACTCGTGAAGCTCGATCCGAAATCCATCGGCGTTGGCCAGTATCAACACGACGTCGATCAAAACGCCCTCAAGCGCACGCTCGACGACGTGGTCGTGAGCTGCGTGAACAACGTCGGCGTCGAAATCAACACCGCGTCGAAGCATCTACTCACCTACGTCTCCGGGCTGAACGCACGCGTCGCCGCAAACATCGTCGCGCACCGCGACGAACACGGCCCGTTCAATTCGCGCAAAGAATTGCAGAAAGTCAGCGGTCTCGGCCCGAAAGCTTTCGAGCAAGCCGCCGGCTTCCTCCGCATCCACGACGGCGCGCATCCCCTCGACGCCAGCGCCGTGCATCCCGAGCGCTACGAGCTCGTCGATAAGATGGCCGCCGACCTCAGTTGCACCGTGCTCGACTTGCTCCGCGATTCCGCGAAACGGGCGAAAATCGACGCCAAGAAATACGTGAGCGAAGAAGTCGGGCTGCCGACTTTGCAGGACATTTTGAAAGAACTCGCGAAACCCGGCCGCGACCCGCGTCAACAATTCGAAGCGTTCTCTTTCGCCGAAGGCGTCGAGAAAATGGAAGACCTCCAACCCGGCCAGAAGCTCCCCGGCATCGTCACGAACGTCACCGCATTCGGTGCCTTCGTGGACATCGGCGTCCATCAGGACGGCCTCGTCCACATCAGCCAGATGAGCGACGATTTCGTAAAGAACCCCGCCGACGTGCTCAAGGTCGGCCAGCGCGTGCAGGCCACGATCATGGAAGTGGACATGGCCCGCAAACGCATCGCCCTTTCGCTCAAGACGAAAGTCGAGATCGGCCCGCGCAGCGACCGCAAAGCAGAAGCCGACAAACGCGACGTGCAGCGCTTTGGCGCCGGTGCCGGTGGTGATGGACATTCCTCTACCCCGAGCGGGCCGAGTTGGTTTGAGATGGCGCAGAAGAAGAGGAATTAGGGAAGTGAGATCGTGACGCGTAATCTTTGACTGGCGCGCTATTTCTTCACTGATGCCGCCTGCCCCGGCGGACCGATGCGCTTCTCGTTCAGCGCGATGCGGTGCAGAAGCAGTGGACGAAGGAACGCTACCGCTCAGACGTTGCGCCGCACAAGGTGTCGTTCGCACCCTCGCTCATCCCCAGAACCCGGACGCCGAGCGCCAATTACTTCAGACAGCGCTGGCAATGGGAGTGCTCGCAGTTGCGCGGGTTTGGCCGTCGAGGAGGCAACTGACGTTCACGTCACCGAGGACATTGATCACTGTGCGGCAGCGGTCGAGGAACCAATCGACAGGCAGGAGCAACGCGATGTATTCGGGTGGGAGTCCGACGGCGTGGAAGACAAGAGTCATGGTGACCAAGCCAGCCTCGGGAATGCCGGCAGCGCCAACTGAGGCGACGACGGAGGTGACGACGACGAGGAGTTGTTGCGCGAGGGTGAGTTCGGCGCCAAGGCCTTGCACGGCGAGCATCTGCGAGACGAAGAGCGCGGACATCGCTTCGTAGAGCGCGGTGCCGTCGTTGTTGAAGTTTGAGCCGACGAGCGCGCCGAGGCTGGCGGACTTTTCGCGCAAGCCGACCCGCTTCCACAGGCACTCGAAAGTCACCGGCATGGTGATCGTGGAACTGCCGGTGGAGAAGGCCATGAAGAGCGCATCGCTCATCCCGCGGAGCAAGTTGAAGGGATTCACCCACGAGCCGAAATGGATGCGCGCAAGGTAATAGACGGACTGAAGTAGCAGCGCGATGAGGACGGCGACGATGAATGCGGCGAGCGCGTGAAACGGACCGAAGCCTTGCGTGCCGATGATGCTCGCGACGAGGCCGAAGACTGCGAACGGCACGACGTCGATGATCCAGTGCAGAATAACGACCATCGTTTTCAACGCGAGATCGATGACATCAGTGACGGTGGCGAGCGGACGCTGGGCGGAGCGGCGCAGCGCGATGCCAAAGGCGACGGCGAGGAAGATGACGCCGATGACTTTGCCATTGTCGGTGAGCGGACCGAGCAGGCTCGCCGGGACGTTTTCCAAAAATTGCGCGAGCAGATCGGGCGCGCCCTGGGTGCTCGCCTGTGCCGAGTCGGTGGTGGGCGCGAGCTTTGACCAATGACCGGGCTTGACGACGTTCGCCACGAGCAGCCCGATGAGAATTGCGACGACGGTATTGAGGATCAGGAGCCGGATCAGCCGTCCCGCCGTGCCTTTCTCGAAGTGCGCGGCCATCAGCGCCTGGATGATCGCGAAGAGAATCAGCGCCGGCGCGAGCGCGCCGAGCAGGCGGAGCACGAGCTTGCTCGGGACGGCCAGAGGCGCGGCGGATTGTCCGAGCACGAGCCCGGCGACCAACCCGAGAGCCATCGCGCCGAGGATGCGGAAATAAAGTGGCGTGCGATGCCACCACGCGAGGACGCCGGTCTTTGAAGAAGTTTCCATACGGCGGGGCGGAGGCTGCCAGCGCTCATCGCGATCACCAAGCATTCTCTCGCGACGAACACCGCTTCGGAAAGGCTGTCATCCTCAGCTTGGCGAAGGATTTCTCGCACTCGCGGGCGGAGCGCGGACTACGGCCATCAACTCCGCACCACCGCTGCCCGCTTAGAAGTTAGAGCAGTTAACAAAAGAAGTTTCAGAATAAGAGCAGGTGTCATCCTGAGCGCAGTTCCGTCGAGGGCGAAGGAGGGACCGAACGGAGTCGAATGATCCCGCCGACGTTCAGAGAAATCCACCAGATCCTTCGACCTCGCTACGCCCGCCTTTCCGCCTCCGCTGCGCTCAGGATGACACGCGATTCTGGAAATGAATTTGGGCCAATGATCTAGAGATTCTTCGACAAGCTCACGATGACCGAAACAGTTTTCTCGAATAACGCTTGCACTCCGCGCCAATCGCGTGTCCTCTCCCCGCACACAAGTTTGGAACCCCTCTGGGTTTGGTAGATTGCTAGTTGTTTCGTGACGCGGGATTCGTCCTGCGGACTTCAGTGGCAGTTTTGAAATCCGATAATCGGAAACAGCCGTCGAAAGATCCGCTCTTGGTTTAGAAAAACAACATCATGTCCAGCAAACTCTACGTCGGGAATCTTTCCTTCGACACCACCGAAATCGACCTTCAAGACACCTTCGGCCAAGCCGGCACGGTCTCCGAAGTCGCCCTCATGCAGGATAAGTTCACGGGCAAGTCCCGCGGCTTCGCCTTCGTGACCATGTCCTCGGCCGATGAAGGCCAGAAGGCGATCAGCCTCTTCCACGGCAAGACTGTGCAAGGCCGCGCCCTCACCGTGAACGAAGCGCGTCCTCGTGAAGACCGCACCGGCGGTGGACCGCGCAGCTTCGGCGGCGGCTGCGGTGGTGGCGGTGGCGAGCGCAGCGGCGGTTCCCGCCGCTACTAAGCCATCCGGACGCGACCCGCGTCCGATGCAGTTTCCTTCA
>JBBSDS010000004.1:0-38785 GCA_038240495.1 Chthoniobacterales bacterium
AAGCCGCAGGCCGGAGTGAAAACGGGTTACGACAAACGCCGGGACTTTTATGGGCGCGTCTTCGCAGAAGGCGAACTGCTCAAGGAATGGAAGAAAGGCCCGATTGCTTATCTGCAACCCGGCATCAAGCTCTACCGCGTCGTGCCTCCAAAAGAATCGCCGGAAGGCGCTGCTCTTTAAGTGCCCTGAGTGAGTGTCTAAAAACTCCAAAAGCGTGTCATCCTGAGCGCAGCGGAGGCGGCCAAGCGGACGTAGCGCAGTCGAAGGATCCCGCGCATTCACGGGCGATATCGCACGGAAGCGCCGGGATTCCTTCGGCAAGCTCAGGACAGGCTCTTCGACTCCGTTTCGTCCCGCCTTCGCCCCCGACGGAACTCCGCTCAGGATGCCCGCTTTTGGAGTTTTTTGACAGTCCCAGATCAGGGAGGCGACAAAGCGCCGCCCTCCATTTTACGCCAACAGCGCTCGCGCTCGTCTCGCGTAATCGGCGATACTCGACGCTCGCAGCAGGCCCGAAACAATGACGACGCGTCGCGCTCCGGCGGCGATGACGGTTTCGAGATTCTCTAATTTGATCCCGCCAATGCAAAAAATCGGCAATGCGACGGCCGCATGAACGCGGCGGATTTCTTCGAGGCCGATCGCGGGGCGGCCGGGTTTGGTCGGTGTCGCGAAAAGCGGACCGAAGCCGATGTAGTCCGCACCTTCAACCTCGGCGGCGATTGCCTGCGCGAAGCTGTGCGTCGATTTGCCGATGATCGGCGGCGGTACTTCCCCGGCCAGCGAACGGCCCGCGCGCCAGCGCGCGTCCGCGACCGTGAAATCGTCCTGACCCACATGCGACCCCTGCGCGCCGACCGACGGTACGAGCTGCGGAAAATCATTGATGATCAGCGGCACGCCAGCGCTCTCGCACAGCGGAGCGATCCGCACGGCCAGCGCCTCGACTTCCACCTCGCTCGCATTCTTCGCCCGAAGTTGCAGCAGGTCCACGCCGCCTTCGAGCATTTCACCAGCCACGCGTTCGAGGTCCGCGGCGGCGACGTAACCGAGGTCGAGGATTCCGTAGAGCAGCGCGTCGGCGATTTGTTTCATCGCTCGCAATCGACCACGCACGATGCCGCGGAGGCAATGGCGAAGTGCCACTGAACCGCGACCTTAACGCACCTGGCTGAGCGCAGCGGCGGCGGCGGTCCGCACCTCTTCCGTCGTGTCGGCGCGTAGTTGTGTGAGCAGTTGCCGCGTCTGGTCGTCGGTGAAATTGGCCAGCGCTTGGATCGCTGCGACCCGAGTCCGGGTGGACGACGCATCTTTATTGCCAAGGGCGGCGAACTGCAGTGTCGAGAGCGCTTCCGTCCGATCGATCCGGGCGATCGCGGTCGCGAGTCGCGCGCTGCCATCGCCTTGATCCTGCTCGAGCTTTTGCAAAAGCAGGCTCACTGCCGGGGGCGTCCCGATGCTGGCGAGAGCATCGGTCGCGGCAGCCACCAGTTGGGCTGGAGCATCGGTCGCGCGGGCCAGTTCCATCAAGGCGGGGACGGCCTCGGGGTTAGTTATGTCCTTGATGATTCTGGCAAGGCGATAGCGGTCGTCGTAAAGACTCGTGAGTGAGTATCGCTTCTCGATGTCCTCAATCATCTCCGCATTTGCCAGGTGCCCGAGCGCGGTGAGCGAGGCCCGCAAGACCGCCCGGTCGGTCGTGGCTGTCGCCCAATCCAACAACACCGGCACGGCCGCACGGTTCGTGAGTTCTTCAATGTGATGCGCCATTTGGACTTTCTCTTCCCCTTCAGGCAACCCAGCCATCCGGCGGAGCATGCCATCGAACTCGACCAGTGCCGCATTGGCTTGAGGCGCAACCCGCCCCGTTCCAATGGTAACGCGATCCGCAGATTTTTCGAAGGCCGGGTCCACTGGGACAGGCGGCTCAGCCTGGACGGGAGCCGGCTCGGGTTGACGCGCCACCGGCAGCGGCGCGCTGTGGGAAAAACAGAGGAACGCGATCCCCGATCCGACAACACCGACACCGGCGATTAGAACTGCCAGAGTGGCTTTCGAGCGTTTCATGAATTTCTGAGGAAATCAGGGAATCTGCTGCGACACGACTCGACCATTCGACGCTTGAATCGTCACTTGCACCCGGGCCGTATTATTGGATTCGTTCGCTTCCGGAATCCGATTCGCGTTGTCGAGTTTGATCTGAAGGATGTAGTTGCCGGGCGCGACGCCGGTAATGTCAATCCATTGACCGGGCAGGTTACCCGTGTAGAGGTCAGACCATCCCGCCTGGATGCCCTGGTAGTCGCAGTTATACTGTGGGCGGGAGTTAGCCGCAGGATTCCACCGGCTGACATCTTCGAGACAAAAGCCGACCTTCTGACCAGCCGCAACGGTTTGTCCCGCCGCATTGAGGAGTAGATACTCAGCGAAGTTATTGAAGTGATAATGACCGTGGCATGGCGCGTAAACGAAGAGCGGATTGTTCACCGGACTACGGAGCACCAAATCGGAAGTTCCAATATTTCGCGTCTCGGTGGTAAAGCGCAACAGCCGCCGCGTTCCGGTGGCCACGAGCCCCTCCAAGGCATCGCACGCACCGGCGGTGAATGACTCGGTCGTCGTATAGGCATTGAGGTTAGTAACCACGGGCACCAAATCGGGCAGTGCTGTCGCCGAAGCGGAGTAGGTCACAACCAAACTCACACCGCTGTAAGACGTATAGCCATGCAGCATGATATACCAATCGCCGCCCGCCGGGGACGCAACTGACACCGTCTCATTCGCACCGTCCAAATAGGGCCGATAATCAAAGGTGGAAAGTGTCGGCTGAGCGCCGTGTTTCACGTAGAGATCACAATCACCGCTGCCTGAAATGCCGGTAATCTTGATCACCAGACTCGTCTGCCCAGCCGGGACGAAAATCTTGTAAGCGGTCTGACTGTTCCGCGCTCCCGCGAGATTGGTCCGGGCAACGCCGTTTTGCAACACGGCGACATTACTCTGGACGATCGTGTAGTTCGCGCTGGCGACTCCGCTCTGTGTCAAACCGTTTCTAAAACCTCGGGCCTTCAAAGTAAGCGAACTGCTAATGATCACCGGAGCACTATAGACGGTGGAACTTGAGGTCGGGTCGGAGCCATCGGTCGTGTAGCGAATCATTGCGCCTGATGTGGCTGTTGCCATGCTCACGATGGTGTTGCCGGTATAAGTTCCGCTGGCGACATTGAAGGTCGGAGTCGCCACGGTTCCTTGGGTTGCGGGATAAGTGGCAATCAGGCTGAGACCAGCGTAGGCAGTATAGCCGTCGAGCATGACATACCAATCGCCCGCCGCAGGATTAGCGACCGTGACCGTCTCATCGGAAGTGTTTGTGTATGGTCTGTAATCCCACGCGTGCAACGTCGGTTGCGACCCGAACTTTACATAAAGATCGCAATCCCCGGTCGTAACCGTAGCTGATAGCTTGATCTCCAACTTACTCTCTCCGACTGGCACGGTGATCTTAAAAAACTGGTGGGAGTGTCTGGCTCCCGCAAGGCCGCTCACAGAAACACCATTTTGGAGGACCGTTTGAGCTGAGACGATTTCCGTCAAAGCGAAGAACATGAGTCCACAAACCGTGAGGAGTCGGAGCCATGAAGCGATTGTGCGTTGCATCATTTTTATTTTTTGGTTTTCGGAACGCTTGAGATCGTAAATCCTCGGACCGCCCATGTCCCTCAATTTCCGGAAAGACAAGATTGTGCGAGTTGGAAATGTGGCCGACAAACGTTCCATTAACCTTCGTATGGTAAATTCAGTGCTTATAGCAAATTATTTCTTTCGCGCCGGTCACTTTTTCGAAGAGGGGGACGTTGATTGCCGGTTCGAATGAAGAGTGGACCATTTTTCGTAGTCATTTTCTGGCTGCTTTTCGGCACCACGCTGAGCCGCGCCGAGGACAAATATTCATTCGCGAAGGGTGCATCTGGATTTCTCATCCGGGATTACAACGAGAGGCTGCTCGCGGCTTTGAAGGACCGCGGGCGCACGCCGCGGAATCTCAGCAAGTTCGACAAGGCGACAATTGAAAACACCCGGCTAGTCCAAGCTGGCCTTGGCCGCAATGCCTCAGCGCCTGGCCGGGCGGGCCCGCCGGAATTTGGTGCCGTGGGTTTGGCGTGGCCGGATGACTTCACCCGCTGCGTAAACCTCATTGATTGCTGGGAGGGGACGTTTGCCAAACTCGAAGGCTCGGCGGAGAGCGAAGACAACTTTCCCAATGTCACCTTCGGCATTGTCGGCTTTACCTCGCACGACGGGAGTTTACAGGAGTTTTTGCAGCAGGCGAATGCGGCTTCCGCGGGCGCGGTCTTCAAGCTCGCGCGAGAAAGCCTGGCCGCGGAAGACGCGGGGAAATTCATCAAGTTGGTCACGACTTACCGGCCGGGTGGTTTGAAAAAGAATCACGAAGAGTTTGTGCAGTTCGCGATTCGCAACCCGGAGGCATCGGTCGAAAAACAGCAGCCGCGACCAGAGATCGCGAAGATGTTTGCGGCGTTTGAAACGATCGGGCAATTCCGGGAGATTCAACTCTCGGCGACCCGGAAGAAGAGCTGGGACGATGAATTGCCGGACTATCGCGAGAAAATATTCGGAACCCCGCGCAGCCGCTCGCTGCAGACCGATCTCTTCTGTTTCGACATGACGGTGCTGACCAATGGGCCGGGTAAGAAAGCGTGGCGCACACTCGCGAAGATTCCTTGGAAAGACGACCGCGAACGCATGAACCAAGTCTTCGCGGTGATGCAAAAATCGCCGGAGTTCAAGGGCGACGAGGAAAAACGCACCGACATCCTCGAACGCGAACGCTGCATCATCGACGGACACGGCGAGGTTCACGAGGACGACTACGACCTGCGCGCCTTTGCGCTGGCCCCTGCGGACTGAGCGAGATTTAGAACTGCGCCACCGACCCTGAACCGCGGAGGATCACCGCCGTGCGATTGGCGGCGAGCTTGGAGAGATGCGCGCTGAGGAATTGGGCGGCGCTGGCCGCGGTGCGGCCGAGTTCCGTCTGCCGGCCCAACTCGTCGCTCAGTCGGTGTAAAATCGGAAGCGCTTCCGGCCGCTCGGTATCGGCCAGAGCCTGAATGGCGGACATCCGGAGGATCTTTTGGGTCTTCGTTTCCCGCGCCCATTTTGGAAGCATCTCAAGGGCGATCGCCGGATAGAATCGTGCAATCCCGTAGAGTGCGTAGTGGCGTGTGGTGGGGTTGCCGGAAAGGAGTTCGGTCTTCCAATATTCCCACTCGGTCTCGGGCTTGATGCCGTAATATTTCATCGCCGCAGCGCGAGTCAGCGGATCGACCATCGCCTCGATCTTGAGCTGCGGATCGACCGTCATGGCGAGGTCGCTGTCGCCCAAGCCGACTTCCCGAACGGCGAGCAGGGCACGGACAATGTCCGACGTTTCAGCGCGGAAGGCCGTCATGTCGAAGTGGTTGGGAAGGTCGCTCCCGGCGGCGGCAAATTTGGCGACGGCGCTGAGCGGCAGATTTTCCGTGAGCGCGAGCACCGCTGTCTGGAGCGCGCTGTTGGAAAGGTCCGAGCGGTCCTGCGCATAGGCCAGTAGAGCGTTGAGCCGGGGCAGGGAGCCGTAGGAAATCTGGTAGGCGCACTCGGCGACTTTGTTGGCGGAGCGCGTCGCGGCTGTCTGGATGGCGACCTGCGTGGGCTTGCCGGGCGGCAGTTCCACTTCGCCCGAGCGCAGGACGATCACGCTGTTGCTATCCGCCTCAAACATTTGTCCCGCGGGCACGCGAACGATGACCGGTGCATTCGTCTTGTTGGTTAAAAAGGCGCGCATTTTTTCCCGGCCATTGCCTTTGAATTCAGCGGCGAGAACTCCGCGTTCCACGGCCGTGTGAAGGTTGATGCTGTCATCCTTGATTTCGGCTGCGACATTGCTGTTCGTCTTTTCCGGTGCCGTGCTCGCAGCGGCTACAGTCAGGGCGACGACGGCTGCCTCACGCAGGGAAGGCGAAGGCAAGGATCCCGCCACACCATCGGCCTTGGGCCAGGCGGCGAGTCCCCCGGCTGTGATGACGGGAACGAACAGTGCGCAGAGGGCTTTGGTATGCATGTTGGCTTCCTAGAGAGCATCACCCTTGCCAGCCCCGCGGAAATCTCTTGTGGTCTCAGGGAAAGGCAGCACAGGCTTTTCGCATGAAGACTTACTCGGACTTCGTCGATCGCCTATTCAGGGAAGAGGGCATGCTGCGGAAACTGATCCCGACCGAGCCGCTGGACCGTGAATTGGTCCGGCGGATTCGCGCGGCTGACGACGCCACCGTGAGTGGCGTCGGAACCATCGGCGACCCGGCGATGTTTGCCCTCGTGCGCGGGGGCTTGCTTTACGCCGCGGACGCCATCGACGAAGCGCACGTCATTTTTCAAGAGGCCAAGAGCGACCTCGGCTCCTACTGGCACGGCGTGATGCACCGGCGCGAGGGCGATTTTGACAACGCCCGCTACTGGTTCCGCCGAGCGGGTGTGCTGCCGGTCTTCGATGTGCTCCATGGCGCGGCGAGCGCGCATTCCGCGGTGATGGCGCGGCAGGCAAATTGGGATCCGTATTTGTTCACCGGTCAATGCGAGCGCGCGCGATTCGGAGAGACGGAAGGACTGGAGGAATTAGTGGCGTTGCAGCGGGTCGAGTTCGACGGGTTGTTCGACGATTGCTGGCGGAAAAGCGCGCTGAAGTAAGCGGAGGAATTTTAACCGCAGAGGCGCAGAGAGCGCAGAGGATTTTGGACAAAATGGTGATAGCTCTCACCGGCTTTTTCTCTGCGTCCTCTGCGCCTCTGCGGTTAAATCCGTCCCGGCCAAGCCGGATGGTTCACGATCAGGCGCAGCGCTTCGTCGAGCAGCGTTCGGCCCGGCTCCATGCGGTGCCAGGGAGAAGCGCCCGACGGGTGCGGCAGCGGTACGATGTCGAAGACATGCCCGCTCGCGGTCACCGGAAATTTTTTGCCGATCACATCGGTCAGTTTTTCGAAAGCGATGAACTGCTGGATCGCGAGCTTGCCGATCGGGAGGACGAGCGCCGGGCGGAGGATGGCGAGTTCCGCCTCGAGCCAGCGGTTGCATGTGACGATCTCCTGCGCATCCGGCACGCGGTCGCCGCCGGCGCTATTCTTGCCGGGAAAACATCGGCAGACCGCAGCCATATAAATCGCCGATCGGAATTCGGATTCGGTCATCCCGCACGCCCGGTGGAACCAGCCGAAAAGCGTCTTGCCAGCGGTCCACGCGAACGGTCGCCCGAGCACCGGTTCCTTGGTGCCCGGCGCTTGACCGACGGAAATGACGCGGCTCACAACCGCGCTCCCGGAAACCGCCGGACGGTGCATCTTCGGACAAAGCGTGCAGGCGCGCAGACGGGCAACGAGTTCGTCGAGTTGCGTTTGACGCGACGGTGTCTCCCTTGCCCTCTTAATTTTCATCTCGCTGCGGGGAAAGAGATGAAGAGGGAAGGGGAGAGACTACTCCGAACACGGTTCCCGGGGTGACTGGATGCCCAAGCAGAAAGTCCCGCGCGCTCATCCGCTTTTTCCCTTCGAGTTGAATATCGCGCAGCAAGACCGCCCCGCCACTGGAGCCGACAAGAATCCCGCGCCGATCGGATCGCAACACCTCGCCTGCCGGACCGGAGTCGCGGCGATGCTGGATGCAGGAAAAAACTTTCAGTTTCCGCGGACCGTCGGCGGTCGGGAGGAAGGTGTGCGCGGCTGGCCACGGGTTCATCGCGCGGATTCGGCGGTCGATCTCGCCGGGCGTTGCGGTCCAAGCGATCTCACCATTCTCACGCGACAGCTTGGCGGCGTAAGTCGCCCGCGTGTTGTCTTGGGGAGTCCGCGGCGCCTGACCGCCGGCAAGGAGTGGTAAGGCTTCAGCGAGCGCCTCTGCCGCGATCAAGCCAAGACGATCGTGCAGCGAACCACCGGTCTCGCGCCGTCGGATCGCCGTCTCGCGCATCAGCAGGATGTCACCGGTGTCGAGCCCCTCGGCCATGTACATCACGGTCACTCCTGTCGTGCGATCCCCGGCTTCGATCGCTGCCTGAATTGGCGCGGCTCCGCGGTGCCGCGGCAGCAGCGAAGCGTGAAGGTTGAGGCACGCGAGCCGCGCAGCTTCGAGCACGGCCTTTGGCAAAATCTGTCCGTAGGCCATGACGACGATGACTTCAGCATGCAGCGCTACGATTTCCGCGACCGACTCCGGCGCGCGAAGCTTTATCGGCTGAAGCACCGGCACACTGTGCGCGAGCGCGAGTTTCTTGATCGCCGAAGCTTGCAGTTCCTGTCGCCGTCCGACCGGCTTGTCCGGTTGCGTCACGACCGCGACCACGGTGTAGTCCGGCGAAGTGAGGAGCGCGCGCAACGTCGGCACGCCAATCTCGCCCGTGCCCATGAAGACAATCCGCATCAGGGAGGAGATAGGATTTCGAGATGCGGAACTCGGATTTTTCTCACTCCGCGGTCACCGATTGCACGATATCCAAAAGAACTTTCACCGGCGCTTGCGTCGCGTCGATATCGCGCACCAGTTCCGGGCCGTAAAACTCCAGCACCGGCTTGGATTCTTCATCGTAAGTGGCGAGCCGGCGCCGGATCGTTTCCTCATTGGCGTCGTCGAAACGATTCTCCTTGAGCGCCCGCTTTTTCAATCGGCCGATGAGTGCGTCGCGGTCCGGGCACGACAGGTGAAAGACTTTTTTCACCTCGATCAAATCCTGCATGATCTTCGCCTGATTCACGCTGCGCGGGATGCCGTCGAGGACGAGCGCATCGAGATCCGGCTTGAAAATGTGCGAGCCCACCATGTCGCCGATGCGCGCCATCCAGAGCTTCACGGTGATTTCGTCGGGCACGAGTTCGCCGCGGCTGGAGTATTCGAGAAAGGCCTGGCCGACCGGCGTGCGCGTATCGAGCTGGCGAAACACGTCGCCGCAAGCGCAGTGAAAAAACCGCGGGATGGCGCCGAGGACTTTGCCCTGCGTGCCCTTGCCGCTGCCCGGCGCGCCGAAGATGAGATAGGTCCGGTATTTCATAAATCTGGGAGAACCCCACTAAACGGAGCGCCTGACCGGGTGGAAAGTGGAAAGTGCGGCAAACCGCTTGTCCGGCGCAAGGTCTAGCGCCACCGTGTGCCGCTCATGCCCGAAGCCCCGCAGGACGCTCCGAATCCTTCGCTCCCCAGACGCGACGCTTACGCTGCTTTTCGGTCACCGGCGTATCGGGGCTACGCGATCGGCAATTTCGTCTCGTCACTCGGGCGGCAGATGCTCGGGGTCGCCATCGGCTACGAAGTCTTCCAGCGCACCCACTCGAAAACCGCGCTCGGGCTCATCGGGCTCATGGGTGCGCTGCCGATCATCCTCCTGTCGATCCCCGCGGGCATCGCGGCCGACCGCATGAATCGAAAAGTGATCGTGCTCGCGACGCAATTGCTCTCGGCGCTCACCTCGATCGGACTCACGCTGCTCGCTCTCGAACACGTCTTCATTCCAGCGACGGGCGTCCTCGCCGCCGGCACCGGCGCGCTTCACACTATCGCCGGTTGGTTCGGAGAAAAAAGCGGCGTGATTTTCGATCCGGCGCTGCCGCTGATGTATGTGCTGCTCTTTATGAATGGCGTCTCCCGCGCCTTTGGCTGGGCTGCGCGCAGCGCGTTATTTCCAAATCTCGTGCCTCGTTCCGCGTTGAGCAACGCGGTCATGTGGAATAGCAGCACGTTCGAGATCACATGTGTCGTGGGTCCGGCGGTCGGCGGGCTCGTCATTGCGTGGCTCGGCATCCCCGTCGTGTACGCCTTCGATGCCGTCTGCGCGCTCGCTTGCCTCGCGTTTGTGCTACCGATCGATGCGCCGCAGGAAATCGCCGAATCACATCTTCATCCGCTCCGCGATCTTTTCACCGGCATGCGATTTGTCCGCGACAACAAGATCATCCTCGCCACGATCACGCTCGATCTTTTCGCCGTGCTGCTCGGTGGCGCCATCGCGCTGCTGCCGGTATTTGCGGAGGAAATTCTCCACGTTGGTGCCATCGGTCTCGGCTGGCTGCGGGCGGCGCCGTCCTTCGGTGCCGTGCTCATGGCCTTTGTGCTCGCCCACCGTCCACCGTTGCGGCAGGCGGGCAGCGCCATGCTCCTCGCCGTCGCTGGATTTGGCGCGGCAACCATCGTCTTCGGGCTCTCGCACATCTATTGGTTGTCATTCGCCGCGCTCGCCGTCACCGGCGCGTGCGACAATATCAGCGTCGTCGTCCGGCATACCCTCGTGCAATTGCTCACCCCCGATCCCATGCGCGGCCGCGTCTCGGCCGTGAACAACATCTTCATCGGCTCCTCCAACGAACTCGGCGCCTTTGAATCCGGCCTCACCGCGGCCATCTTCGGCCCGGTGCTTTCCGTCGTCGGGGGCGGCATCGGGACGATCCTCGTCGTTCTCGCCACCGCCTGGAAATGGCCGCAAGTGCGGCACATCGGCCCGCTGCAAGCGCCGCCAGAGACGGATTAAGCAGCCCGCAGGCAACCGAAAAAATCGCGCGTCCGATGGATTAGGAATTGCCGTCACTCCCATCCGCCGCTCCACTTCTGCCCCGCATGCTTTCGTTTTCGACCTGTTGGAATTCCAGCCGTCACCAGGACGGCGAAGCGATGTTGGAGGAGATTCGCGAACTTGGTTTCGACCGGGTCGAACTCGGCCACGGCATCCGCCTCTCGCTCATGGAAGGCGTGCAGCGTGCCTTTCAAAAAGGGCGCTTCAAGTTCAGCAGCCTGCACAATTTCTGCCCGCTGCCGATCGAGATCACGCGCGCCGCGCCGGACTGCTATCAGTTTTCCTCGCCCAACGCGCGCGAACGGGAGCGCGCGATCAAACACACTTTTCAGACTATCGATTTCGCGGAGCGGTTTGGCGCCGGCTTCGTCGTCCTGCACCTCGGTCGCGCGCCCATCGGCGAATACACCGACAAGCTCGTGCGCCTCGCCGAGACCGGGATGTTGCACTCGCGCACGTTTGTCCGCGAAAAGCTCGCCTGCATCCAGGAACGTGAAAAAAAAGTGGATCCATTCTTCGAGCGATCGAAGCAGTGTCTCGCGCAAATCGTCGAGTATGCGACGGGCAAAGGCGTGCAACTCGGAGTCGAAAGCCGGCACAGTTTCGAAGAGATCCCGAACGAGCACGAAATGATCGAGGTGCTCAATGAGTTCAACATCCCCGAAGTCGGTTACTGGCACGACTTCGGCCATGTGCAGGTCAAACACAACCTCGGCTTCCTCGAACACCACGCGTGGCTTTCGGAAGTCGCGCCGCGTCTCATCGGATGCCACCTGCACGACACGAAGTGGCCGGGCCGCGATCACATGGCGCCCTTTGACGGCGAAGTGGAATACGATCGCCTCATCCCGCTGCTGCCCAAGGACACGCTCTTTGTTTTCGAGATGAGCCCGCGCCGGACGCGGGAGGAAATCCTCGTAGCGAAGGAAAAGTGGATCGCGAAGTTCGGAGTGTGATGGCTGCGCGGAGGCTCTAGCGTCGGAAGCGGAAGTGTCGATTCGGCTCCCCCAGTCATCCGATGAAAAAGGCCGTCCTCACCACTCTCCAGATCGTCGTCACGATCGGGGTTCTCTTTCTCGTCTTTCGCGATCCTCACAAACGCGGCGAGATGGCTCGGGCGCTCGGGAATGCTGATCAACTCTGGCTTTTCGTGGGTTTCGCGATTTACGGATTCGTCGAAATCGTCGCCGGCATCCGCTGGCAATTGCTGCTTCGCGTGCAGGGCATCGTGCTCAGTTGGACGCGTGTCTTCATGCTCCTTTTGGTCGGTCTGTTTTTTAATTTTTTCATCCCGGGCGGCACCGGCGGCGACGTGGTCAAAATTTTTTACCTCCTCAAGGAAACGCCCGGAAAGCGATCCGCCGCACTGCTCTCCGTCCTCGTGGACCGCCTCATCGGACTGTTCGGACTGATCCTTCTCGCCGGCTTGCTCATCGCTGCGCGATGGCAGTGGCTGACGAGTTCGCCCCTCACGGAAAAATGGGTTTGGACGGCGCTCGCCATTCTCGGCGGCAGCGTCGTGTCCATCGCGCCGACCTTTGTGCTCACCGGCTTCGGGCTCGTTCACAAGCTTCCCGCGCGCATGCCGGGCCGCGACAAAATCGCCGAACTCGCGCTCGCCTACAATCTCTACGGGCGCGCGTGGCGCCCGTCACTCGCTGCTCTCGTGCTCTCGATCATCGCGCACCTCGGTTATTTCGCGGTTTTCTACTGCGCAGCTCGGGCGTACCAGCACGACAACGTCCGCATCCCCACCCTCGGCGAACTCTGCGCGATCTTGCCGATCGTGAACACGATCGCTGCGATGCCCGTGAGCGTCGGCGGCCTCGGCGTTCGCGAAGGGTTGTTTCAAATCTTCCTCAGCAATCTTCACAGCAGCGAAGGCGTGCCCGTCTCGACCAAAGCCGTCGCCGTCGTCATTTCCTCGACCGGCTATTTCCTGACGCTCATCTGGGGACTCATCGGCGGCGTGCTTTATTGGTTTTACCGCCCGTCCGAGCACGCGCGTTTCCGCGACATCCAAACCGAAGTCGCCGCGCTCGAGCACACCGTCGCGGAGGAGGAAGTGGCGATGGAAATCGCCGAGGAGGAGAAACGCTAGATGGCCTCGCGAAAGCCGCCGCGTCCGTTCGTCACGGCGAATTTCGCGCTGACTTGGGACGCGCGGATTTCCACCCGACGGGGCACGCCGTCGGACTTCTCCTCGAAACGGGATAAGCGCCGGCTCGTGGAAATTCGCGCCGGTTGCGACGCCGTGCTCGCCAGCGTGAAAACCGTTACCGCCGATAACATGACGATGGGCTTGCCCGACGCGGCGCTTCGTGACGCGCGAATGCGTCGCGGGAAAAGCGCGTATCCCATCCGCGTCCTGCTCACAAACTCCGGCCGCATTGATCCCGGTCTGCGCATTTTTGAAAAAGACTTTTCGCCCATCGTGATCTTTTCCACGACGCACATGCCGACGCGAACCCGCACTGCGCTGGCCGGACGCGCCGACCTGTGGCTGCACGAAACGCCAGCCGTGAATCTTTCCGCAATGATGACGACGCTGTGCGCGGACTACGGCGTAAAACGCCTCGTCTGCGAGGGCGGCGCGCAAGTCTTCCGCTCGCTCCTCACCGTCGGACTGATCGACGAAATTCATCTCACCTTTTGCCCGCGCATCTTCGGCGGCAGCGGCGCGCCAACCCTGACGGGCATTGCCGGAGGATTTCTTCCTCGTTCCGTGGAACTGAGATTGCGCGAGATGAAAGTAGATGAGAGCGAATGCTTCCTCCGCTACCGCATCGCCCGCTAGGTTTAGGCACCGATCTCCGATCTCCCAACTCCGATCTCCGAATTGCACACCGGAAACTCCATTCTCATTCGCGCGCCGCGCGAAAAAATCTTTGCGGTCGTCAGTGAACTGGCGCGCTGGCCGGAATGGCTTCCGCATTATCGCTACATCCAAACGCTCGGTTCCGGCGAAAAAGGAAGCATCGTGCAAATGGCTGCTACTCGCTCCGGCATCCCCATCTCCTGGGTCTCTGAATATTGGACCGATCCGAAAGCGCTCGAACTCCATTTTCTGCATCTGCGCAAATGGACCAAGGGCATGAAAGTCGTCTGGACACTCACGCCCACGCGCGACGGCACACGCGTCGAGATCATCCACGACCTGCACTTCCGCATCCCCTTCCTCGCGTGGCTCGCGGAGCCAATCATCAGCGGATTTTTCATCAGCCACGTCGCCAACCAGACGCTCGCCGTTTTCAAGCAGCACCTGGAAGAAAGCGCATGAAGATGAAACGCAGAGACGCAGAGACGCAGAGGGAAAAGACGCAGCCCAATTCTCTGCGCCTCTGCGTCTCTGCGTTTAATTCCCCGCCCTTCTCCCCATGAGCCGCCGCGTCGTTATCACCGGCCTCGGCCCGATCACTTGCATCGGCACGGGCCGCGAGGCTTTCTGGCAGAGCATCCGTGTTGGGCGCAGCGGCATCTCGCGCATCACATCGTTCGACACCAGCGAACTCAAGGCGCACTGCGGTGGCGAAATTCGCGACTGGGATCCGACGGCATTTTTTCCACCGCACCGACTCAAGCGCCTCGACCGCTACGCACAATTTTCGGTCGCCAGCGCGCTCCTCGCGCTCGAAGACGCGCAGTTCCCGTGGTCTCGCGAACAGCCCACGTCGCGCGTCGGCGTGTGCTTTGGCACCGCGCTCGGAGGCATCGCCAATGCCGAAAGCGAGCATCAGCGCTTTTTGAAAAAGGGTGTGCGCGGCGTGAATCCGACGCTCGCGCTGCAAGTTTTCGGAGGCAGCGCGCACTCGAATATCGCCATCGAATGCGGCTTCCGCGGCCCCGGCACGACGAACTCGAACTCCTGCGCCAGCGGCGTCATCGCGGTCGGCGAAGCACTCCGCTACATCCGCGACGCCATGGCCGACGTGATGATCGCCGGCGGCGCCGAAGCCCCGCTCAGCCCGCTGACTTATGGCGCATTCGATTTCATCAAGACAATGAGTCGCTGGGCCGGCGACCCGCCCTTTGCCTGCAAGCCCTTCGACCTCGATCGCGACGGCTTCGTCATGGGCGAGGGCGCAGCCTCCCTCGTCGTCGAGGAATACGAACACGCCCTCCGCCGCGGCGCGCCGATCTACGCCGAGGTGCTCGGCTACAGCTTGAACAACGAGGCCTATCACATGACCACGCCGCTTCCGAGCGGCGAAGCCGTCATCGCCTGCATGCGCGAAGCACTCGCCGACGCCGGCCTCAAGCCTGAGCAGATCGACTACATCAACGCCCACGCCAGCGGCACTCAACTCAACGACTCGAACGAGTGCATGGCGATCAAGGCCGTATTCGGTGAACACGCAGCTCGCCTCGCGGTGAGCGGGACAAAAGCCTTCGTCGCGCATCCACTTGGCGCGACCGGCGCCATGGAAACCGCGATCTGCGCGCTCGCCCTGCGCGACGGTTTCATTCCGCCGACGCTGCACCACCGCACACCCGATCCCGCCTGCGATCTCGACATCGTGCCCAACGTCGGCCGCACTCGGCCTTTGCGCGCCGTGATGAACAACGCCTTCGGCTTCGGCGGCATCAACGCCGTGCTCGTTCTCGGTCGGGTGGAATAGCCGGCTTGCCACCGTGGCGGATGGCTGAAATCTTTTCCGCCCGCGATGCTCCCGCACTTCACTCCGGCCCAATGGACCCTTGCGGTCTTCTCCGCGTTTTGCATCGGCTTCGCCAAGAGCGGATTCTCCGGTGCCGGCCTCGTCAACGTCCTCGTCATGGCGCAACTCTTCGGCGCGCGGGAATCGACCGGCGTCGTCCTGCCCATGCTGATCTGCGGCGACATCCTCTCCGTCCTCGCCTTTCACCAGCACGCCCAGTGGCCCGTCGTCTGGCGGATGCTGCCTCCCACGGCTATCGGCGTCATCGGTGGTTGGTGGCTCATGCAGAGCCTCACCGATAGCCGCGTCTTCGGTCCGATCATCGGTGGGATCGTCCTGCTCATGGTCGTGCTCCAAGCCGTGCGGCGCTGGCGTCCCGGCGCCTTCGAGCATGTGCCGCATTCGCGCGGATTCGCGTGGAGCATGGGCTTCGGAAGCGGCTTCGCCACGATGCTGGCGAATGGCGCAGGCCCCGTGATGAATCTCTATTTCCTGGCGACCAACATGCCCAAATACGCGCTCGTCGGAACCAGCGCGTGGTTCTTCCTCATCGTCAACGTTTTTAAGGTCCCATTCAGCGTCCAACTCGGCCTCATCCACGGAGCATCGCTGCTCTTCAACCTCTTCCTCGTCCCCGCCATCGCGATCGGCATCTTCGCGGGCCGCAAGCTCATGCGCGTCGTCCCGCAGAGCCTGTTTGAAGCGCTGCTCCTGCTCTTCGCCGCCATCGCTTCCCTGCGAATGATCGGCGCGTTTTAGACTCGCGAAAGCGAGCCGTCGCCCGTTAGCGTCCGCGCGCATGTGGAAGAATCTTTCCAACTTCAGCGACGTCGCCCTGCTCTTTCTGCGCCTCAGCCTCGGGAGCTTTTTCATTTGGGTTCACGGCTGGCAGAAACTCGCCGGCGGCCTCGGCAAATGGAAAGCGCTCGGCGGCGCGATGAAACACGTCGGCATTACTTTTTGGCCGGCGTTTTGGGGATTCATGGCCGCGTTTTCCGAAACCATCGGCGTCGGCTTGCTCATGGTCGGACTTTTCTTCCGACCCTCGTGCCTGCTGCTCGTCATCACCATGGCCGTGGCCGGCGTCACCGAATACCGCAGCCACGGCCTCAGCGAAGCCTCGCACGCCATCGAACTCGCCCTCGTCTTCTTCGCATGGATGTTCGTCGGGCCAGGCAAATACAGCGTCGATCGCGGTTAAGCCTTGCCCGACGCTAAAGAAAACCCGGCAGACCGAAAGATTCCGCTTGCCGCCAAAGCGCGAGCGGTTAGTTTACGCTCCTCAAATCGCGGGGTGGAGCAGCCTGGTAGCTCGTCAGGCTCATAACCTGAAGGTCGTGGGTTCAAATCCCACCCCCGCAACCACTTTACTACTCAGTTAAGTGCCGGATTTTCAATAGTTACGCCTACAAATTTCAACCGCCACGATTTCCTTTGGCACTGTTTCGCACGGTTTTGGATCGTTTAAAAGTTGTCCGCTTATTGGGATTATCGGCTTCATTTTTTTGTTCGTGTGAAGCGAATCGAGGGTGGTTTGGTCCGGTTACTCCATCGTGGTTGTAGTCGATTGCATTGCTGAGAAGGTTCGTCGCGACTTGTGCGAGGCGCTCCGGCACGATGGTGGCATGAAGTATTGCCTCATCCTCTTCGCCATCTGCACCTTCGGGGCGATCACGTCGTTGCCCGGCCATGATTCCACCACCGGTGAGGAACACCCCCATTACGATTCGTCGGCGAAGCCGCCGGAGTTTTTCCTGGCTCAGGCAAATATGCCGCAGAATCGGGTGCCGGTTGGCGACCGGATGGTGCGGACAAACCGCCCGGCCCAAGCCGCGCCTTTCGACGCATTTGCGCCCAAGGTGAGCCTGCGTTGGGATGAGAAGTTTCTCTTCGTGGAGAGCAACGGTCTGCCGTCGCACAACATGATGGTCGGCATCACCGCGTGGCAGCAGCAGGTGCCCCTGCCGCAGAATTTCACCGGCGCGAATGCGTGGCAGATTCCGCTCGAGCCAGTACCGGCGAAGGAGCCGGCGTCGATCAAAAATCGCTTTCTCCGCGGCGCGATTGCGCTGGCGGCGAATGGCATCCCGATTTTCAACCCGCAGAACAATCGCGGCGAAATCTCGCAGGAAATCGGCGAGCTCGACCAGTGGGGCGGGCACTGTGGGCGCGCAGATGATTACCACTACCACGCGGCGCCGTTGCACTTGCAGAGCGTGCTCGGGAAGGCGCTGCCGATTGCGTATGCGCTCGATGGTTATTCCATTTACGGGCTGACGGAGCCGGACGGCTCGGCACCCACGAAGCTCGATGAATTCAACGGTCACACGACAGCGGCGCTGGGTTATCACTATCACGCCTCGACGAAGTATCCGTATGTGAACGGCGGCTTTCACGGGGAAGTGGTGGAAGCGGACGGGCAGGTCGATCCGCAGCCGCGTGCGCAGCCGGTGCGCGAAGCGCGGCAGGCTTTGCGCGGCGCGAAGATCACCGATTACGAAACTTCCGCGGATGGGAAGGCGCATTTCCTGACCTATACCGTCGGCGACAAAACGGCTGCGGTGAACTTCGCGGAAATGGGCGGCGGAAGCTGGAAGTTTCAGTTCGTCTCCACCGATGGTTCGAAGCAGGAGGAAGTTTACGAGGCGCGCGAAGGCCGCGGTGGTGGCGCTGCTGGAAAAGACGGCCCGCGCCCGCGAGATAGCGGTCCTCCGCCGCGCGATGGTGCTGGCGAGATGAAACGTCCGGGCGGCGCCGGAAGTCCGCCGCGCGGAGGCCGCGAGCAGGAAGTCGCTTCAAAGTTCGGACCCGATGCGATGAAGAAACCGAGCGCGTCGTTCGTCCTCACGAGCCCGGAAGTGACCAACGGCGGCGCATTGCCGGCGGAGTTTACCGGCGACGGCAGCGGCGCGACGCTTCCTCTTTCATGGAAAGGCGCGCCGCCGGGGACGAAGAGCTTTGCGCTGATCATGGATCACCTCGCGCCTGGCGATGTGATGAAACATTACTGGACGATGTGGGACATTCCCGAGACAACGACGAGCCTGCCAAAAAACGTGCAAGGCGTAGGCAAAGTCGGCACGAGTTTCAAAGGCCAAATCGGCTACGAGCCTCCGCATTCGCAGGGTCCGGGCGCGAAGACTTACGTGATCACGGTTTACGCGCTGAGCGCGCCATTGCAGATCACGCAACCGCCACGCGAAGTGAATCGCGATGTGCTGCTGGAGGCGATGAAGGACAAGGTGCTCGCGAGCGCGTCGCTGAATGTAGTCTATTCGCGCGAAGGCGCGGGCACCTCGCGTGCGCAACCTGTCGGCCGACAGCCGCCGCCTTGAACATCCCCGATCTTTGAAGACGGCCCTCATTCTATTCCTCACCTGCGTCGCGATCAGTCGCGGCTTTGCGACCGAATCGCCGGATCGCCCAAACTTCCTCGTCATCATGGGCGAGGCGCAGGGCTGGAGTTCGTCATCGGTGCAGATGGATGATGCGGTGCCGGGATCGAAGAGCGCTTTCGTGCGCACGCCGAATCTCGAGAAGCTCGCCGCGGGCGGGATGCGTTTCGCGAATTTCTACGCGGCCTCACCGCGCTGCACGCCGACGCGGGCGGCATTCTTCACCGGTCGCAGTCCGACCGCCTTGCACATGACTTTCGTCGGCGAAGGAAAGGGCGGCGGCGAGAGCAGCTTTTCGGAAACGGGCAGCAGGCTCATTCCGGCTGCGGCGACTCAGGAAATGCCGGAGTTGGAAACGACGATTGCGGAGGTGCTGAAGCGCGCGGGCTATGCGACGGCGCATTTTGGCAAATGGCACGTGGGACGCACGAGTCCGGCGAGGCACGGCTTCGAGGAGAATGATGGACCGAACAATAATGGCGGTCCGGAGAACGTTGAGAATCCGAATCCGAAACAGGCATTTGGGATCACGGAGCGAGGGATGGATTTCATGGCGCGGCAGGCGAAGGCCGGGAAGCCGTTCTATCTCCAGGTCTCGCACTACGCCGGACGCGGCGGCACCGATGCGCGGCCGGAGACTTATGCGGCGATTCGCCAGCGCGTGAAGAGCGATCGCGATCAACGTCTCGTCGGCGCAGCGGCGGTGCGCGAAGACATGGACGCCACAATCGGGATGCTGCTCGCGAAGCTCGATGAACTCGGCCTCGCGAGCCGCACCTGCGTCATCTACACCGCCGACCATGGTGCGCAGGGGCGCAACGCCAACGAGCCGCTTTCCAATGGCAAGGGCACCGTCTGGGAGGGCGGCATCCGCGTGCCGCTGATCGTGCGCGGGCCGGGAATCAAGGCGGACACTTGCACGCACGTCCGTGCGAGCACGGACGATCTCTTCCCGACCATCGCCGCAATCGCGCGCGTGACCGATCCGCTGCCGAAAAACCTGGAAGGCGGAAGCCTCGCAGCCGTGCTCGGCGGGAAGCCGAACGCGACAGTGAAGCGGGCGCGCGAGGAGTTCGTGATCCACTTCCCGCACTATGACAAAGACGAGCAGGGTCCGGCGTCGGTGTTGCTGCTCGGCAACTACAAACTCATCCGCCCTTATGAAACGGGCGAACTGCACCTTTTCGATCTGACCAAAGACATGGGCGAAGCGCGCGACCTCGCGAAGACGATGGCCCAGGAAACCGCCGCCCTCGACCAGCGGCTCACCGAATACCTCACCGCCATGAACGCGCAGATGCCGACTCCGAATCCAAAATTTGATCCGGCAAACCCGCAGCCGTTTCAGGAACGCAAAGGCGGGAAGGGGAGGAAAAAACCTGCCGCACCATGACAGCCGTGCGCTTCATCGCTGGCACTGCGCGGACTGCGAGGGGATCATCCGGCCACGCGTAATCTCACCATTCCTCATTTGCCCCCGCGCCGCAGCGCTGCTAGAACCTCGGCACTTTTCGCCCGGCTCCACGCCTGTAGCGGCGGTCTATGACCGTCGGTTGCATCTGTGGCGCGAAGGCTGCGGGGCCAACCGCCTCCGCCGAAGGAAAAGGGCGACGATCATAGACCGCCGCTACAACCAGCTTTTCGCACATGCCCAAAGACACCTCTCTCCAAAAAATCCTGCTCATCGGCTCCGGCCCCATCGTCATCGGGCAGGGCTGCGAGTTTGACTACTCGGGCGTGCAGGCGTGCAAGGCGCTGAAGGAGGAGGGCTACACGGTCATCCTCGTGAACTCCAATCCGGCGACGATCATGACCGACCCGGAGTTTGCGCATCGCACTTACATCGAGCCGATCACGCCGGAGGTGGTGGAGAAGATCATCGAGCGCGAGAAGCCGGATGCGCTCCTGCCGACGCTCGGCGGGCAGACGGCGCTGAATTGCGCGATGAAGCTTTTCGAGAGCGGCGTGCTGGAAAAGCACGGGGTGAAGATGATCGGAGCGAATGCGGCGGCGATTCACAAGGGCGAGGATCGGCAGGCGTTCAAGGAGGCGATGATCAAGATCGGGCTCGATATGCCGCGCTCGGGCACGGCGCATACGATGGAGGAAGGGCGGGTCGTTGCGCAGGAAATGGGCACGCTGCCGCTGATCATTCGCCCCGCGTTCACGCTCGGCGGCTCGGGCGGCGGCATTGCTTACAATAAGGAGGAGTTCGAGACGATCGTGGCGCGCGGGCTCGATCTTTCGCCGGTCAGCGAGGTGCTGATCGAGGAATCGCTGCTCGGCTGGAAGGAGTTCGAGATGGAGGTCATGCGCGACCGCGCGGACAATTGCGTGATCGTTTGCTCGATCGAAAACGTGGACCCGATGGGCGTCCACACGGGCGATTCGATCACCGTGGCGCCGATCCAGACGCTGACCGATCGCGAGTTCCAGGTCATGCGCGATGCGTCGTTCGCGATCATCCGCGAGATCGGCGTGGAGACGGGCGGGAGCAATATCCAGTTTGCCGTCCACCCGGAGACGGGCCGGATGATCGTCATCGAGATGAACCCGCGCGTCTCGCGCAGCTCGGCGCTGGCGAGCAAGGCGACCGGCTTCCCCATCGCGAAGATCGCCGCGAAGCTGGCCGTGGGTTACACGCTCGACGAGGTGCGCAACGACATCACCCGCGAGACGCCCGCGAGCTTCGAGCCGACGATCGACTACGTGGTGGTGAAATGCCCGCGCTTCACCTTCGAGAAATTCCCGCAAGCCGACCCGACGCTGACCACGCAGATGAAGAGCGTGGGCGAGGCGATGGCCATTGGCCGGACGTTCAAGGAGGCGCTGCAAAAGGCGCTGCGCTCGCTTGAAATCAAGCGCTTCGAGTTGATCGGCGACGGCAAAGATGTCGTCGTTGATGACGACACGCTGCGCACGAAGCTGACGGTGCCGAATGCCGAGCGGATCTTCTTCCTCGGGCTCGCGTTCCAGCGTGGGTGGACGGTCGAGGAGATCTTCGAGATGACGAAGATTGATCGGTGGTTCCTCGAGAACATCCGGCAGATCGTCGAGGCCGCTGATTGGCTGGCAGGACTCAATAGGGAAGCGCTGGAAGAGCGTGCAGCGATTGGCAGACCCGATTTGGACGAAGAAGAAGGACGGATGGCGCTGTATGAAATGGACGTTCTCAAAGCGAAGAAGTTCGGCTTTTCCGACCGACAGTTGGCGCACCTCACTGGTGCCCCCTTTTCGAAGGTGCGCGAAGTTCAAAGGAATAGGGATATTCAACCCACCTACCGCCTCGTGGACACCTGCGCGGCCGAGTTCGAGGCTTACACGCCGTATTACTACTCCACCTACGGCGACGAGAACGAGCGGCGCGACTCGGGGAAAAAGAAAGTCATCATCCTCGGCGGCGGACCGAACCGCATCGGGCAGGGCATCGAGTTCGACTACTGCTGCGTGCACGCCGCCTTCGCGCTGCGCGAGCTGGGCTTCGAGACCATCATGGTCAACTCCAACCCCGAGACCGTCTCCACCGACTACGACACCAGCGACAAACTCTACTTCGAGCCGCTGACCCTCGAAGACGTGCTCAACATCTGCGAGCAGGAGAGCGAAAACCTCTTCGGCGTCATCGTGCAATTCGGCGGCCAGACCCCGCTGAACCTCGCCGCCGGCCTGCAAGCCGCGGGCGTCCCGATCATCGGCACCTCGCCCAAGTCGATCGAGATCGCCGAGGACCGCAAACTCTTCGGCGCGATGCTCGACAAACTCGGCATCCGCCAGACCAGCGGCGGCACCGCGGTGACGGAAGACGAAGCCGTCGCCGTCGCCGAGCGTGTCGGCTACCCCGTGCTCGTGCGCCCCAGCTTCGTCCTCGGCGGCCGCGGAATGCAGCTCGTCCACAATGAAACCGACCTGCGCCGCTACGTGCGCGACGCAATCGAGGGGAGTGGCAGCAGTAGCACAGGCATCCTGCCTGTGGGCGGGCAGAATTCCCCACCCGTCGCGTCTGCCAGGCCACACCTGCCCACAGGCGGGATCCCTGTGCTACGGCCGTTTGATCCGCACGGCGTGGTCGAAATCCGACGCCGCAATCTCCCGCATTGGCGCCAGCGCGGCGCCACGTATTTCGTCACCTTTCACCTCGCCGATTCGGTTCCGAAGAATCTGCTCGATCAATGGCGCGAGGAACTGGAGAGCTGGAGTCGTCATCATCCGCAGCCGTGGGACGAAGCCGCCGAGCGCGAATACGAACAGCGTTTTGCCGGCCGCCTGGAAGAGTGGCTGAACAAAGGCCACGGGAGCTGCTTGTTGCGTGAACCGAAAGCCGGCGCGCTCGTCGCCACGGCGCTCGAATATTTCGCGGGTGAGCGCTACATCCTCGATGCCTGCGTGGTGATGCCGAATCATGTTCACGCTTTGGTGCAACCGCTCGGCGATCACGAACTCTCCGACATTCTGCACTCGTGGAAGTCGTTCACGAGCAAGCAGCTCAAACTACTCACTGGCGTTGCGGAAGTATGGATGGAAGAAAGCCACGACCACATTGTGCGCCATTGGGAGGCGCTCCAGGCGTTGCGGTCTTACATCGAACAGAATCCGGTCAAAGCGAGTTTGCGGACGGGAGAATTTGCCCTCGGCGGCGAGCATCCGTTGCAGAATCCCGATCAGGTTGGCCGTAGCACAGGCGTCCCGCCAGTGGGTGGGCAAAGTGTCGCCGGCAAAACGCCAGCTAATCAGAACCCGCCCACAGGCAGGATGCCCGTGCTACAAGCCACCCATCCCATCCTCGTCGATCACTTCCTCGAAGACGCCGTGGAGGTGGACGTGGATTGCATCGCCGACGGCGAGATCGTGGTCATTGGCGCGATCATGGAGCACATCGAGGAAGCCGGCATCCACAGCGGCGACAGCTCGTGCGTCATCCCTTCATTTTCGCTCAAGCCCGAAGTGAAAGCCGAGATCGCGAAAGCGACCAAAGCGATGGCGAAAGAACTGAACGTGCGCGGCCTGATGAACGTGCAATTCGCCGTGAAGGACGACGTCGTTTACGTCCTCGAAGTGAACCCGCGCGCCAGCCGCACCGCGCCTTTCGTCAGCAAGGCGATCGGCGTGCAACTTCCCAAACTCGCCGCCAAGATCATGGCCGGGATGACACTCAAGGAACTCGGCTTCACCGAAGAGATCATCCCCAAACACTACTCCGTGAAGGAAGCCGTCTTCCCGTTCATCCGCTTCCCCGGCATCGACATCATGCTCGGGCCGGAAATGAAATCGACCGGCGAAGTCATGGGCATCGACCCAAATCTCGGTCTCGCTTTCGCCAAATCGCAGATGGCCGCGCAGCCCGCGCTGCCAACGAAAGGCAACGTTTTCATCAGCGTCGCCGACCGGCAGAAACCAAAGATCGCCGAACTCGCGCGCGGCTTCGTCGATCTCGGCTTCACCGTTTACGCCACCAGCGGAACCGCCGCGGCGCTCAAGCTCGCGAAGATTCCTGTGAAGAAACTTTTCAAGCTCAACGAAGGCCGTCCCAACGCGCTCGATATGATCAAAAACGGCGAGCTCGCGCTGATCATCAACACGCCCGCCGGCAAAATCGCGCGCGAGGATGAAGTAAAAATCCGCAGCACCGCCACGGCGAATCGCATCCCGATCATCACCACCGTGCGCGCCGCCACGGCCAGCCTCGAAGGCATCCGCGCCCTGCACGAACACGGACTGCACGTGAAGTCGCTGCAGGAATACCACGCTTGAGCCGGGCTCGCGCCCACGCTCTCATCCGCAATCTTCCAGTTCGCGGGATCTCTATACGACTTGTCTGGTTGAATTGCCTGAATGCGCCCACCACGCCGCCGGCGTTCTTCCCGCGTCCGAGTTTCTGGCATTCAGAATCTGGAAATGGCGCCTCTGATGATCAAGGGTTGCGGGCGAGGAGTGTGGTGACGGTGCGGACCGTTGCGCCCTTGTGCGCCGCCACGCTTTCCTGAGCCCGCTGCGCGAGTGCGTCGCGCCGGTCTGGATCGGCGAGCAGTTGCGCCAATTGCGTCTGCAGTTCGCCAGCGTCCGCGACTTGCACTGCGGCTTCGACCTCCTGCCAGCGGGCGACCACGGCGGCGAAGTTTTCCATGTGTGGGCCGAACACGACCGGCTTGCCCGCGAGCACGGGCTCGACGGGATTCTGCCCGCCAACGGCGGTGAGGCTCTTGCCGACAAAAACGACCGAGGCGAGATGATACCAGTCGCGCAATTCGCCGGTCGTATTCACGAGGAGCACATCGGCGGGCGGGTCTGGCGCCTCGCTGCGCAGTGCGAGCCGCAGACCGAGCGGTTGCAACTCGGCGAGGATCGATTCGGCTCGTTCGACGTGACGCGGGACGAGGATCAGAAAGAGATCGGGAAAGCGCGGGCGGAGAGCGTGCAGCATTTCGGCGAGGATGCGCTCTTCGCCGGGAAAGGTGCTGCCGCCGAGCAGGATCGGAGCGCCATCTTTGACTCCAAGTTGGCGGAGCAGTTCGCGGAATTCGGCAACGCGCGCTCCGCCGCCGGGCGCGTAATCGAACTTCGAGTTGCCCGTCACTCGAATGCGTTCCGCACTCACACTCAGCGAGCACCAGCGCGCCACGTCCTCGGGCTCCTGCACGGCGAGAATGTCGATCAGCCGGAAGATCGGCCCCGTGAAATTGCGGAAGCGCCGGAAGCGTCCCTCGGAGCGCGGCGAGAGGCGCGGCACGAACCCGACTGGCAGACCGCGCCGCTTCGCCTCGGCGAGAAGATTTGGCCAGATGGCCTCGATGAAAATCAGCCGCTGCGGACGCACCGCATCCAGCGCACGCCGGACGATGGAGCGCGTATCGAGTGGATTGTAGATGACCTCCAACCAGTCGCACGCCGCTTCTTGCGCGACGGCGAACCCCGTCGAGGTGGTGACGGAAAGCGCGATGTTGAGGCCCGGCTCGAACGCGCGGATTTCGCGGGCGAGTTTGAGCGCGATGAAGGTTTCGCCGACGCTGATCGAGTGCAGCCAGAGCCAAGTGCCAGCGGCGAATCGTTCGCGGTCACGCGCGGCGTAACGTCCGAACCGCTGGCCGAATTTTTTCCGATAGCCGCCGCGTCGAAGCATGCGCAGAAGATAGCCGGGAACGAGCAGGAGGAAGACGAAGGCAAAGGCGAAATTGTAGATGAAAAGCGAGCGGCGTGCGTCGGCAGGGAGGGGGTCGGCGGGCATGCGGGAAGGCGGTGGCTGGGTCTGTTTGAAGTGTTCCCTTCACGGGCCATTCTGAACGGAAGGCAACGCGCGCAGAAACGCCACTTCCGTCGCGCCGTAGCGCTTTTGTCGGAAGCATTCCCAGACGTTGCGCAACCCGAGTTTTGCGCCCGGGAGATGTTCGAGCACAAAGACGCCGCCGGGCGCGAGCGACTGGCGGAGCGACTCCGAGCCGAGCAGTTCGGGCGTAAAATCGCGGTCGCCTTCGACCTTGGCGTAGGGCGGGTCGGCGATGATCAGATCGAAGATGGCGGGCGTCGCGTAGCGGTCGAGGAAGCGGAAAACATCGATCGGTTGAACGGTGCCGGCGAGTTTGGTTTGGACAAAATTCCGCTCGATGGCGGCGACGGCACGGCGGTCGTTTTCGACAAACGTCACGGATGCCGCGCCGCGACTCAGCGCCTCGAGGCCGAGCGCGCCGCTGCCGGCGAAAAGATCGAGCACGCGGGCGCCGACGATGAGTTCGCCGAGGCTGGAAAAAATCGCGCCTTTGACGACATCCATCGTCGGACGGAGATCGGTTTTTGGAAGACGCAGCGGAATGCCGCCTGCACTGCCCGCGATGACCCTCACTGGCTCTGGGCTGCCCCGGCCGCCTTTTCCTTTTCCGCCTTTTTCTCGGCCTTCTTCCGCTCCTTGTCCGCCTTCTTCTCGGCTTTCTTGCGCTCCTCTTCTTCGGTTTTCTTTTTCTCGTCGTCGGCCTTTTTCCCACCGCCGAAGAGACTCGAAATCAGGTCGCCAAACTGCGCGTTGATCTTTTGGCCGATGAGCCTGTCGAGGAGATCGGTTTTCAATTTATCCGTCGTGCCCGTGACTTTGAAATCAATGGTCCGCCGGTTGTCGTCCGCGACGGCGAAACTGTCGCGAACCATGCCGGGAAGCTGTCGGACGAGGCTCTCCTGCACGGAAAGTTGCGCATCGAGAGAGACCTTCTTGTCGTCCTTGCCGACGCGCACCGTGCCTTTGGCGCCGAGGAATAGGTCGGGTGTCGTGAGGAGCAAATTTTCCACGTAGAGTTTCTCGCCGGCGAGGCGCACGTCGGCATGCCCTTCTTTCAAGCGGAAATCGGACAACTCCCGGATGCCCAGCGCCTGGCCGATGCTTTGAAAAAATTCGAGCTCGCGAAACTGTCCGTTGCGCACGTCGAGGCGCCCCGTGCCTTCGGTCTTTTCCGTGCGGCGCGCGTCTCCGTGCATCTCAAACTGGCCGCTGAGCTTGCCGGCAGCTTGTCCGGGCTGCGCGCCGGCGTCGGTCATGACGCGATTGAGATCGACCTGATCGAGATCGAATGCGGCCTTGAACGGCGAATCCGTCTCGCCGTCGCGCTGATCGACCCGCCCGCGCAACGAACCGCCGGCGAGCGTCGCGGTGATCTCCGGGAGCGTGAATTCGTGATCCGCATATTTGAAAGGAGTGCGCAAATTTTCCACCGTCAGCACGTTTTCCCACACGGCTTTGCCGATCGTGACCGTGCCTTCCACGCGCTCCTCGCTGAGCGTCGTGTAGATCATGTTCACGTCGCTGAAAGTCGCGACGCGCTTGTTGCTCGTGTCGAGCAGTTCAACGTCGCCGTTTTTAACGTCGAAGCGACTGACGACGACTTTGAAGTTACTTTCTTTCGCTGGTTTGGGTTGAGTTTTGGCGATCTTCTCCGCGTCGGTTTTCGGAACTTTTTTCGGTTTCCTGGGCTTCGCCGTCGAGGGGTTTTCCCCAGGGACGGATTGCGCGGGATTTGCATCGGGAAGGCCGGGCACGATTGGCGTTTCCGGCTTACCCAGCTTTTCCTCCTTGGCGACTTCAGCCGCCTCCTCCGGCTCCGGCATCTTCCATTTTCCCTCCGCGTTTTGGACCCAGACGATCTTGGGATTCTCGACGATCATCTCGGTAATGATCAGCTTTCCCTCCAGCAGGGGCAGCAGGCGATAGCGCGCGGTGAACGATGCGGCTTCCAGAAAATTTGCACCGCCATTGGGGATGCTGATCCCGGTGATCCGCAAGTCGCTCCACGGCGTCACGCTGGTGTTGGTGAGCTTGAGCGGCAGGCGGAGGGCCTTGCTCAGCTCTTCCTGAATCCGGGCCTGCGCGCCCGGTGACTGGACGTAGAGATTCAGACTGACAAGCAGCACGGTTCCCAAGATCAGCAGGAGGCCGAACCCGATGAGAATAGCCTTGGAAACTTTTTTCACGGCGCACAACCTAATCCCCAAGCTTTGAAAGAAAAGACGGAATCGCCCCGCCCGCCATGCAGGAAATCCTCGTCATCCTGAACCCCGCGGCGCGCAGTGAACGAGCCAAGGCGGCGTGGCGTCGCATCGAGCGGCTGCCGAATTGCACGATGCGCGTGACCTCCGGGCCCGGCGATGCGCGCGTGGCTGCGGCGGCGGCGGTCGAGGAGGGCTTCCGCACGGTCGTCGCCGCTGGCGGCGACGGGACGGTCAATGAAGTCGCAAACGGCCTCGCGGGCTCCGATGTCGCGCTGGGCATTTTGCCCGTCGGCACGATGAATGTCTTCGCCGCCGAACTCGGCCTGCCGCGCGACCTCGAGGAGGCGTGGGCCATCGTCCGCGCCGGTCGCACCCGCCGCATCGATCTGCTGCGCGCCAATCAACAGTATTTCGTCCAGCTCGCCGGGGTGGGCCTCGATGCGCAGGTCGTCCAGGCGACGAGCTGGAATTTCAAAAAGAATTTCGGCCCGCTCAGCTACGTTATTTCCGCCGCGCAGATCGCCGCGAAAAAGCCGCCAAGGCTGATTGTCGAAGCGGACGGCGTGACGCGCGAGGGCTCATTCGTCCTCATCGGCAATGGCCGCTACTACGGCGGCCCGCTCGCCTTTTTCAAAGACGCGCTGATCGACGACGGCAAGCTCGACGTGCTCATTTTCAAGAACCTCGGCTACCTCGACATCGCGCGCTATCTCGGCACGATCCTCATGGGCAAGCACACGCGACTGCCCGACGTGGAGTATTTTCAGACGAAAAAAGCCGTGGTCACGAGCGACGAGGATGTGCCGGTGGAAGTGGATGGCGAAGTCGTGGCCACGCTGCCCGTGACGTTCCGCGTTTCATCGCGCAAGCTGCGCGTCGTCGTGCCGATCGGGCGCGAGGGGTGAGCGGAACGAAAGATTTTCCCGAGTCAGTTTAAGTAAATCCTCGCGTGTCATTTTGAGCGGAGTGCCGTCGTGAGCGAGCAGGTGGAAACGACACGAAGTCGAAGAATCCCGCTACTTGGGCAGGAGCGTCCACACCGCATCCCACCCGATTCTTCGACTGCGTTCCGACCCGCCTGCGCCCGCTCGAAACTCCGCTCAGAATGACCCCGTGCGGGGGCGTGGAGTTTACAAACGCCTCCTGGCGAGTTTTCCAATTTTACAACCCGATTTTCGTGGCCTAATCTCGGAGTTGTATGCGCCCCTCCCGCCGCCAAACGCAGCCGTTCGTGCGACGGTGGCCGGTCGGGCGCCCCTCGCTGACGGCGCTGGCCCTGGCGCTGAGCGTCGGCGCTTTTGTCGCCCAGTCGCTCGTCGAAGTATTTCTCACCGGGCAGGAATCGCGGCACATCTTCTGGCAATGGCTGGCGCTCGATGGCGCGAGCGTCGCGGCGGGGCAATGGTGGAAATTCCTGACCTTCGGATTTCTGCATGCCGATGTGTTTCATCTTCTCGGAAATATGCTGCTGCTCTACTTCGCCGGACGCGAGGTCGAGCCCATCGTCGGTCCGCGCCACTTCCTCGCGATCTATGGCCTGGGCAACGTCCTCGGCGGCGTCGCGCATTGGCTGGCGATGCCGTGGGAACCGGTCGTGGGCGTTTCGGCGGGCGTCGCTGCGGTGGTTGTCGCCTTCACGACCATCCTGCCCGAGCTCGATGTCACGATGAATGTCTTCTTCGTCATGCCTCTGCGCTTGCGGGCCAAATATCTCGCGCTCGCGCTCCTCGCCCTCAGCGCGGTTTGCTGGGCGACCTTGAGCGCGACGGTGATTGGGCCCGCCGGCATGGTCGCGGCGAGTCTTTTTGGCTGGGCCTACGCGCGCCAGCTTGGCTTCGGCAATCCTCTCGCCATCCAGCGCTATCTCTTTGAAAAACGGCAGCGCGCGACCCGGCTCGAACGCATGAGTCCCGACCAGTTCATGGTCGTCGAGGTCGATCCGATTCTCGAAAAAATCGTTCGTGAAGGCATGAGCAGTCTGACTCGCGCGGAACGCAAAATCCTCGCGATGGGCAGTTGCAAGTTCGCCGCCAAGACGGCGCGCAAGTAAGAGTTTGCGAGTTCGCGATTCTGCTTCGTTTCGAGCCGATGCGCTGAACCGGGTTTAGTCCGATCCGTTATCGAACACGCGGCCCACTAAGGTACTGTGCAAAGACTCCGCAACGGCTGAAATCAGGCCCGCGAAACACGCGCAAAGACGCAATAAAAGATGGACCGAGGTATTTGTTTTCGCGTGTTTCGCGGTTTTACACCGTCTCTAAAAGTAAGCCGTCCACTACGCCATGTCGCTCTTTGGTAAGATCGAATTCTCCGGCAGCCGGTTCCTGTTCTGGACCCTCGCGCCGGTGTTTCTGGTGTGTGCGGTGGGGTCTGGCCTCGCCGCTTGGGCGATGGTGCGCGAGGGCCGGTTGCTGGCGGGCACTCTGAGTGCGGGCGCCGCGTTTGCGCTGCTTTGCGCAATCCTCATGCTATTCAATCCGGCGCACTTTTCGTGGGCGCGCCGCGTCGTGACTGGCGCGATCTTCGCCGCCTATCTCGCCTACGCGATCGACGAATGGTTTTTCACCGATCACGCGTGGCGCTGGAAAGAGAGCAGCGGCGCATCGTCACCCCGCAATGCGCTGCTCGGGCTAATTGTCATTGGCGGCCCCTGCCTATGGTTCACGCTCCTCGGCCGAGGGACGCGGCGGACTGAGCCGGCGGACGCGCTTCGACCGCAGCCGCGAGGGCGCACGCGGGTGGAAGTGCTGGGTCCGGCAACGCGCGTCGAGCGGCCCTTGCGCACTGAGGAAATCGCGCGGCTGAAAGCGGCTGCCGTTTTTCGAGGCGCCGCTTCGGGGCGCTTGCTGCTGTGGAGTGCGTTGTGGAGCGGCCTCACGATCGGCGGCATCGGGGGGTTTCTTCTCGCTGCTCGCCCAGGCCGACCATGGTCAGCCGGAGTGGATGTCCAACTTGATCGCATTCTGTTTCATCGGTTCGATCTTCACTTTTTACGCCGCTTATTCGTGCTTCCGCGCGTGGCGCGAAACAAGTGCCGCAGGGCGTCGTTTCGCCGAGTCGATCGTACCGCGTCTGCACACCGCGCTGGCTGCTGGCCGCGCCTCGGTTGTCAGCATCGAGGCGAGGAGCGTCATCGAAATCACGGAGGAGGAAGATGAAGGTTCGGCGTGGCTCTTCGCCCTCGACGATGGGAACACGCTCTATCTGCGCGGCGGCGATTATTTCCCAGCAGACGAGGAAATGCCGTGGCCGGCGAAGAGATTCATGATTGTGCGCGCTGCGGTGAATGATCAGTGGATCGGGCTGTTCAGCAAAGGGCCGGAACTTGAGCGGGAACTGTCGGTCATGGCGCACGAAATGCCCGATGACTTCACATGGGCCGAGGAGCCGAAAAGCGAGAGCATCCTCGCCGGCTCGCCGATGGAGAATCTCCGCAAGTTCGGCTATGATCCTGAACGCGGGTAACGTGCCGCGCTTTCAGCCGAGATATTCGCGCGCCACTTTCCAGCCGGCATAGACGCCCAGAACCGAGCCGAGGCCGCTGACGAGGAAAGCCGTCATCATGCCGATGTGCTCGCCGAGCACCCAGCCGATGTAGCCGCCGACGTTCACCCCAACGAAAATACAAAGCTTCATGGAACGGTGAAGCAGCAGGGTCCGCGCCGCCGCTGGTTTCGCTACTCCGCTTTGGGATCGCGCGTGAGGAGATTGGCGGCGACTTCGCGCGCGGAGAGCGCGCCGTCGAGCAGGGCGCGCATCTGGTCGATGATCGGTGTCTCGATGCCGAGCCTGCGGGCGCACTCGTGGGCGCTGTACGTCGTGGGGACGCCCTCCGCGACCATGGACATCGAGGCGATGATCGCGCTGAGCTTTTCGCCGCGACCGAGGCGTTCGCCGACGGCGCGGTTGCGGCTGTGGCGCGAAAAGCAAGTAACCATCAGGTCGCCGATGCCGCTCAGTCCTTGAAACGTCTCGCGCCTGCCGCCAAGTGCGACGCCGAGGCGGATGAGTTCGGCGAGGGCGCGCGTGATGAGCGCGGCCTTGGAATTGTCGCCGAGCCCGAGGCCGTCGCTCACACCGGCAGCCAGCGCGAAGATGTTTTTCAGCGCGCCGCCGAGTTCGATGCCAGCCACGTCTTCATTGGTGTACGAGCGGAAAAACGGCGTGGTAAAAGCCTGCTGGAGTTTTGCGAGGATGTCGGTTTTGCCGCAGCCGAGGACGACCGCTGTTGGCATTTTGCGGACGACTTCTTCGGCGTGGCTCGGACCGGAAAGGACGGCGACGGAATGATTCGGCAGGCACTCGTTGATAATCTCGCTCATGCGCAGTCCGCTGCCGCGCTCGACTCCTTTCGTGCAGGAAAGCAGCACGGCGCTTGATCTGAGAGCAGTCGTCGAGAGCCGCGAAGCGACTTCCCGCATCGCTTTCGACGGCGTGACGAGCAACACAAGATCGCAGCCGGCGAGGTCGTCGAGTTCCGCGGTGAAACGAAAAGTTTCCGGCAATGGAAAGCCGGGCAGATACGCAACGTTTTCCCGCGCGGCGGCGAGGTCGGCGATGTGCGCGGCGTCATGACCCCAGAGCGTGATCGGGAAGCGATTTTCGTGGAGGAGCAAAGCGAGCGCGGTCCCCCAACTTCCGGCTCCGACGATGCCGATGTGCTCGAAGTTCATGGGGCGAAGGAAGAAACCGCAAAGGCGCAGAGACGCAGAGGGAGGAAGGGAGTATCAACATCTTTCCGGCTCCTCCAAACCTCTTCGCCTCTCCGGTTAAAAAAGAATCGGCTCATGCCTGCGGAGGCTGTTGATCAGTGCATTCCGGAGTCGCGGCTGGATCTGGTTTCAGTTCGCCGAAGCGCAGTTCAGTGCCGTCGAGCAGGCGTTTGATATTTGCCGTGTGTCGCTTCAAAACCATCAGTCCCGCCGCGCACGCAAAGTAAAAATTGCCCCAGCCGCGCACTGCCGCCCAGCCCTGTGCGGGCCCGACGAAAATGAGCGCGATGACCGTGACCGGCAGCATCAATGCCGCGACGAGCGACGCCAGCGATACATAGCGCGAGAGTTTCAAAACCAACGCCCACGCCGCGAAGATGATGAGGCTGACGAGCGGCATCATGCCAATGATGACGCCGAGAGAAGTCGCGACGCCTTTGCCACCCTTGAAGCGAAGCCAGATGGGGAAATTATGTCCGAAGATGCAGCCGAGTGCGGCGGTGATTCCGGCGTAATCGCGCGGCAGATATTTCACCGCGGTCTGGTCGTGCGGCAGGTGCTGAGTCACGCCGAAACGAGCTGCGATCGCGAATCCGATCATGACTGCGAGCCAGCCTTTGAACGCGTCGCAGAAAAACGCGAGCAGCCCCCATTTTTTTCCCATCGTCCGCCACACATTCGTGGCACCGATGTTCTTGCTGCCATGCTCGCGGATGTCGATGCCCTGCGATTTGGAAATGAGCAGTCCGCTCGGGATGGAGCCGAGCAAATAGCAGATGATGACAATGAGCGCGATGGGCAGAACGATCACGCCGCCAATCGAGTCTGCGCGAGCGTCTTCCGTCAAGCGCCGTCAGGGAATGGGGGAAGATTCATCCTCGTTTTCCGCCATTCGAGGACGAGGACCAAGGACGAAGGACTAGGACGAGGACGATGTCATCCCGAGCGAAGCCGAGGGATCGGGGCGAAGGGGGCGGCTTCCCGATCCCTAGACTCCATTACACTCCGCTCGGGATCACACGTCTTTTTTGCCATCACGCCAACCCATCAATTTCTCCGGGCGCGTTTCGCGGCGAGCGTCGCTTCGATCTTGTCCAGCGAGAGGCAGTTCACCACGTCGCCGCGCGTGAGCCAGCCTTTGCGCGCAGTGCCGACGCCGAACCACAAGTATTGCAATTGCGACGTGTGGTGCGCGTCGGGATTGATCGCGCACTTCACGCCTTTCGCTTTGGCCGCCGGCCACCAGCGCCAGTCCATATCGAGCCGGCGCGGATTGGCGTTGAGTTCGATGATCGTGCCGGTGCGCGCCGCGGCTTCGATGATCGCGGCGTGATCGACGGCGTAGGAGTCGCGTGAGAGCAGCAGCCGTCCGGTGAGGTGGCCGAACATCGTGACGTGCGGATTTTCCATCGCGCGGATGATCCGTTTCGTCATCTCGGCTTCAGGAAGATTGAAGACGTTGTGGACGCTGGCCACGCAGTAATCGAGCTGCGCGAGGACGTCGTCGGGAAAATCGAGCGTGCCGTCTTTGAGCACGTCCACTTCGCTGCCGGCGAAGATTTTAAATTTGCCGCCGAACGTCTTGTTCAGTTCGCGAATCTCCGCGACTTGCGCGAGCAGGCGATCGGCATCGAGCCCGTGCGCTTGAAAGGACGCCTTCGAGTGGTCCGCGATGCCGAGATATTGCAGGCCAAGTTCCTGCGCGGCTTCGGCCATTTCAGCGAGGGTGCTGCGGCCATCACTGGCCACGGTGTGATTGTGAAATGTGCCGCGCAGGTTTTCGACCTCGATGAGGTCGGGCATTTCATGCTTTTCCGCCGCGACAAATTCGCCGCGATCTTCCCGCAACTCCGGCTCCACGTAATCGAGATCCAGCGCGCGATAAAGGTCGCTCTCTTCATGAATGGCAGGCGGATTTGACTTCGCGTTTTCCAGCGGCGCGAGCCGGTATTCGTTGAGCGTCCAGCCGCGAGCGAGCGCGCGCTGACGCATGATGATGTTGTGCTCTTTCGAGCCGGTGAAGTAGTTCAGCGCAAAGGGATACTCGGGATTCTTGATCACCCGCAGATCAGCCTGGATGCCTGATTTCAAGCGGACGCTCGATTTCGTCGCACCGTGCGCCATCACGCTTTCGACCATCTCGTGTTGCACAAAAAAGGCCGAGACCTCCGCGGGTGAATTGGTCGCCACGATGAAGTCGAGGTCGCCGACGATTTCCTTGCGGCGCCGATAGCTGCCGGCGATGGTCGCCTGCAAGACGTCCGGCAATCCGCGCAACTCCTCCAGTATTTGCTCGGCGTCTTTCGCAATCTCTCCGAGCCGGAAGCGCCCGGCATGTTTCGCGCGCGATTGGATCGCCGCGAGAATGTTGTCCGCGGTCTTTTTTCCGAAGCCCGCCAGCCCGCCGATGCGTCCGTCTTTGCAAGCGGTCTCCAACTCCGCGACGGTCGTGACGTTCAGTTTTTCCCACAGCGCCTTGATCTTCTTCGGACCAAGCCCTTGCAGCTCGAACATCGCGAAAACCCCCGGCGGAAATTCCGCCTTCAAAGTATTGAAATACGCCAACTCACCGGTCACGACGAGTTCCGAAACCTTGTCCGCAATCGCTTTTCCGACGCCCGGAATTTCCCCGAGCCGATTCTCTCCCGCCATCGCGGTGAGATCGCCGGAGAAGGTCTCCAATGCTCGCGCGGCGTTGAGATAGGCGCGAACCTTGAACACGTTCTCGCCTTTCAGCTCGAGCATCTGGGCGATGCTTTCGAGAGTGTCGGCAATCTGGTCTTTCGTGATGAGAGCCATGGGGGTGGCGAATCTATCGCGGGGCGAAGCCGGGTCACGCGATTTGTCAGCCGCGGGTTTCCGCGCGAGCTATTAGTTGCTGGTGATCCACGTCAGCCCGCGCACGAGACGCTCCGGCAGGAGGTCGCTGTGCTGGCCGGGAAATTCGTAGAAGGTCGAGCGCAAATTCCGCTTGCGCAGGACTTCCTGGATCTTGCGCGCGCCGATATTGGCGCCGTAGGCGTCGTGGTCTGCGCCATCGAGGTAGATGCGCTGCGAAGCGAGGAAGGACTGCGGATTATTGCGGACAAGAACGAGCGGATCGAGATCGAGCCAGCGCTGCCACGCTTCGGGACGCCACGCGCCGCGATCGTCGTAAAGCCATTCGAAACGACCCGGTTGGCCGACGGTCGGGGCGTAATTCGCGCACAAGCCCATGACGATCAAAGGCAGTCCGTCGGTGAGTGGCTGGACGCTGCTCAGGGGCGTCATCGCCGCCTCGAGCTGGACGCGCGTGACAGCGCGAACGGCGGGGTCTTGCACGAGCGGTTTGTGCGTTTCGTCGAAATCACTATCGGGTGAGAGCGCGACGACGGCGGAGAATTTGTCTTGCTGGCGCATGGTGAGAAGCAGAGCCCCATACGCTCCGCTGGAGTGCCCGGCGAGATACTGGCGCTCCCTGATCGTGGCATAACGAGCCGTGAGCGCTGGCAGGATTTCTTCGGAGATGTAGTCGGCGTAGCGACCCGTGGCGGTGGAGTTGAGAAACTGGCTGCCGCCGTAGCGCGAGCGGCCATCGACCACCGCGATGCGGAGCGGCGCTCCATGCCTCGTCAATTCCCCGACCACGCCCCCAATCCAATAGTCCTTTCCACTCGCGATGCCTTCTTCCGACGAGCCGCCCCAGCCCGGCAGATAAATGACCATCGGTATCCGCTGGTCGGGTGTCGAGTCATCCGGCGAAAACACGGCCACTCGGCGCTCTGCTGGATCGTGCAAGGGATTATCGAGGAGGGTGACACCGGGAATCGTGAGCACATCGAGCGACGCAGCTTTTGACTGGCAGGTCGCGCTGAAAAGCGCAGCGGTGAGAACGAGGAAGTGATTGAGAATTTTCATAACGTGGTAGTGGGAGCAATCGCAGTCGGCACCATAATCGCGTCCTTCATGCCGTGGAGGAGTTTTTTGTCCGCGGGGCAGACGGTGGCGAGCGCGCCGCGGAGTTCGGCCTGGCCATTGAGCACGAAGTAGTACGGGCACAGGCGCACGCGGCCGTGGAGCGTTTCGATTTGGCCGGTCGCGGGATCGAGGAAGCGCTGATCGACGAGCCGGCCTTTGTGAAAGCGCTGGAGGATGTGCGGGTGGCTAGGGAACTCGGCGAGCGCGTCGGTGATCGCGGTCTGCCATTCGGTCTGCGACGAATCGGAGCCGAGGACCACGCTGCGACTGCCCCATGCCGTTTCGTGAAAGCCGCTGATTTTCAAAATCAATTCGCGCTGCTTTTGAGAGAAATGAATCAGCTCCTCGAATGCCTGGATTTCCAGTCCGGGGATGACCGCGTGCTGCGGAAGCGGCGTGGGGTCGAGAATCCATGTGTAGGGAATGACTTTTTGCAGTTCGAGGAAGTGCCGCTCGCTGAGTTCGCGTCGCCAGAATTCGCGCAGGGGCCGCATCCAAAAAAGTGCGAACCACAGCTTTTCTTCGAGATACGGTTTGAAGGGCGGAGTGATCCGCGCGGCTTCGCTGGCGACCGCTTCCATGATGGCCGGGATGGTCGGGATATTGGGCAGATCGAAGTGCTCGAAGAAGCGGTAGAGCGAGATCGGAGATGTAAGATCGGAGTTCAGGGTGAAGCTTTCCGCATCGTGAACGCGCACGGCACCGCCCGTCTGCCGGCTCAGATACTGCATCTCCGGCTTGTAGGTCGCGGCTTCTTTGGAAATGAGGACGTCGCCCTTTTCGCCAAGAATCTCGCGGAAGCCGTCGATCATCCCGGTCGTGCCGCCGAGGATGTCGTGCGTGCCGAATTGCGCGTAGGTCTGGTTCAGCCACGCGGTCAGGCCGATGCCGCCGGGGATGGTGTCGAGTTCGGCGATCGTGAAGCCTTCGTCCGTGAGCACGAGGTCGGGACGAATGACGAGTGGCAGGTCGTTGCGGAATTGCTTGCGGCGTGAGAACTCGACGAGTTCTGGCGGCTTGCCGCGATCGAGATAGTCAGCGATCCACGCGGGCTGTTTGCCGGAGACGCTGCGCTGGTAGAGTTCGTTGCAGGCGCGGTTGAAGAGGTTCAACCGATGGCTGAGTTTTTCGAGTTGCTCGGCGAGTTTGCCGTCGATGACGAACGGCTCGGGCGAGAGCAGCCAGTCCTTGTCGGCGAACAATCCTTCCGGCGGAAAAGCGGCGCGGATCGTGGTGATGCGGGCGTTGGCGTCGAGCATTCGGGGAGTGCCTGCGGCGCTTAACATCGAACTCCGAACATCGAACATCGAACATCGAAGGCTGCGCGCCAGCCGCGCGCGAGGACCGATCGGCGTTCGATGTTCGGCGTTCGATGTTCGATATTCACTTGATCAAAATCTTCAACGCGCCGCGCACGAGATCTTCAGTCGTCTGCGTCGCGCCACCTTTGTCTTGCGCCTGCTTCACGGCTTTGTGCGCATCGACTTGCTTGTAGCCGAGGGCGATGAGTCCGAGCACGGCGTCGGTCACTTTGGCTTCTTCCGGCGTCGGGCTGTGGGCCGCGCTCGCCGCTTCCCATGCGGCGGCGATGCCGACTTTATCCTTCAGCTCGACGATGATCCGCTCGGCGGTTTTTTTGCCGATGCCCTTCGTCTTGGCGAGCAAGCCGGCGTCGCCGTTCACGACTGCTGCTTTGAAATTTGTGACGGTGATGCCGCTGAGCACGTCCAGCGCAGTCTTCGGTCCGATGCCGGAGACGTGGGTGACGAGCAGGCGGAAAAGGTCGCGCTCGGCGAGACTCATAAATCCAAAGAGCACATGCGCATCTTCGCGGACCTGGAGATGCGTTAATATCTTGATCGGCGCGCCGACGGCGGGGAGCTTGTCGTAACTCGAAAGCGGAATGCCCACATGATACCCGACTCCATGAACGCTGACGACGACGTGCGTGGGCAGCGCCTCGACGAGCGTGCCTTCGAGAAAGGTGATCATCGC
>JBBSDS010000005.1:0-38561 GCA_038240495.1 Chthoniobacterales bacterium
AGAGCGTGAACATCGATCCAAAGATTCCCGGCTGGCACAGCACCGGGCTCTTCGCCGATGCCGGCGCGAAGATCACCGTGAAGATTCCCGCCGACGAGGCGGGGAAAGGTTATCAGGTTCGCATCGGCTGCCACACCGACGGCATTTACGATCACGAAAAGTGGCCGCGCTTACCGGAGGTCACGACCACGACGGCAATCAGCACCGCGGAGACGCTGGCCTGCAGCCCGTTCGGCGGCCTCGTCTATATCGTCGCGCCCGGCAAAGAAGATAAGCCATTCGCCGCGACCATCTCGGGTGCGGTCGAGGCACCATATTTCGTCCTCGATGAAACGACCGACGCGCAGTGGGCCGAAATCAAAAAACGTCCCGCACCATGGGCGGAATTCGCCTGCCGCGACATGATCCTCAGCGTGCCGAGTGACGTGGCGCGCGAGGTGAAGAACCCGACCGAGTTGATGCAATACTGGCAAAAGGCGATGGCGATGCACGACGACCTCTCGAACGTCGCCAGCGAGCGCAAGCGCCCGGAACGCATGGTCGCGGATGTCGAAATCTCCATCGGGTTTCTGCACTCCGGCTACCCGATCATGCTGCACATCCCCGAGTCGCGCGGCATGGTCACCGTCTCGAAAGAGAAGAAGCCGGGCTGGGGATTCCACCACGAAATCGGGCACAACCATCAAAAGGGCGAGTGGACTTTTGATGGCACGGGCGAAGTCACGAACAACGTCTTTTCGATCTACCTCACGCAAGAGCTCAACGGCCTCAAGCGCAACCAGCAACACGGCGCGATCTCGCCGGATAGCCAGGCGAAGAAATGGGCTCGCTATGCCGCGATGGGCAAGCCTTTCGCCGAGTGGAAAAAAGATCCGTTCCTCGCCCTGGGCACTTACATCCAGCTCGTCGATGGCTTCGGCTGGGACTCGATGAAGAAATACTTCCGCTCGTATCAGGACAGCGCCAACGGGCCGAAGCCGAAGACCGACGACGAAAAGCACGACCAGTTCATGGTGCGCTACTCGAAGGTTGTCGGGAAAAACCTCGGGCCGTTTTTCGATGCGTGGGGTATCCCGGTCAGCTCTTCGGCCAAGGCGGAAATCGACAAGCTGCCGTCGTGGATGCCGCCGGGGTTGAAGTAGGGCGCGCCGTCGCACCATGATCGATTCCAAATGCCGCCGCAGCGGGCGATGCCGCTCGCAAACCCTCCGAAACTCCACCCGCAAAACCATGAACCTCCCGCACTATCGCAAACTCACTGTCCTCCTTTTTTCCATCGTCCCGCTGGTCCTTTCCGCAGCGGACAACCCGTTCATCGGCCGCTGGGCGCTGACTTTGCCTAATGGTGGCGCGGGCTGGCTCGCCGTGGAAACGAAAGGCGATGGCCTTGCCGCGAGCTTGCTCTGGGGCGGCGGCAGTGTCCTGCCGGCGAACGATGCGACCGTGGCCGGCGACACGCTCACGGTTCACATCGCCAGCGGAAAGACGACGCGCGAAATCGTCGCGACCCGCGCTGACGATGAGCTGAAACTCACCGCGACAAACGTCAAAGCTGATGGAAACAAAGCCGCATCGGAATCCTTCAGCGGCCACCGTATCGCGAACCTACCACCGGCGCCGGACCTCTCGAAGGTCGTCTTTGGCGCGCCGATCAAATTGCTCGCCGGCGAACTCGACGCGACGTGGCAACTCGTGAACGAAAAAGACCTCAACGGGTGGAGCTTGAAAGACGGCGTGTTGATGAATCGTCTGCCCGAAGGTCCGCACCCGCGCCTCGGCAATCTGCGGACGAAAGCGGCCTTCGAAGACTTCCGACTCACGACCGAAGTGCGCACGCAGACCGGCAGCAACAGCGGCATCTACCTGCGCGGCATCTATGAGATTCAAATCGCGGACAGCTACGGCAAACCGGTGGACCCGCACAACATGGGCGCGCTCTACAGCCGCATCACGCCAAGCGTCGCTGCGGAAAAACCCGTGGGCGAATGGCAGACGATCGAGATCACGCTCGTGGACCGTCACGTCACCGTCATTCTCAATGGCACCCGCATCATCGACAACCAGCCTGTCCTCGGCTGCACCGGCGGAGCGCTGACCAGCGACGAAACGCAGCCCGGCCCGCTCATGCTGCAAGGCGATCACACCACGATCGACTACCGCAATATGGAGCTTCGACCGGTACAGAAATAGGTGCCGATCCAGGTCCGAAGTCCCGCCGCTTTTGGCAGAGAATCATCAACCTGAAGCGCCCCTTACCGGGTGCCTTTTTGCTGCGCCGCATTGATCGTGACGAGCGGTGGAAGCTGATTCGTTATCCGCAGGTGGACAAGACGCAGTTGTTCGACCTCGAAAATGATCCACAAGAAGCCACCAACCTTGCTGACCTGCCGCAACATGCCGGCAAAGTCGCCGAGTTGACGGCGCGGCTGCAACAGGCGCAAAGCCTTGCTGGCGACAAAGCACCGCTCACCGTCGCCAATCCAAAACCTGCTGCATGGACGCCGCCAGCCCAAGCTTCTGTTCCCCAAAACAAATCCATCCCACCCGAACCCGCGAATTAATCCATGAGACTCCACCTCCCGTTTTTACTTCTCGTTTCCTATGCCACCACCGCGGCCCACGCCTCCGCCGCACCCGCGAAGAAACCTCACATCATCATCATCGTCTCCGATGATCAGGGTTACGCCGACGCTGGCTTCCAGGGGTCCAGGGACATCGCCACGCCGAACCTCGACGCGCTGGCGAAGGACGGCGTGCGCTGCACGCGCGGCTACGTCACCGCGCCGGTGTGCAGCCCTTCGCGCGCCGGGCTGATGACCGGGCGTTACCAGGAGAAGTTCGGCCATCACAACAACATCGTGCTGGAGTCCGAACTCCCGCACGCGCACCTGCCTTCCGATGAGACACTCCTGCCGCAGGTGCTCGCCAAGGCCGGCTATCATACGGCGATGGTGGGCAAGTGGCACCTCGGCCAGCAAGACGGCTGCCGCCCGTACGAGCGCGGCTTCCAGGAATTCTTCGGCATCGTCACCGGCGGTCACGATTACTTCATGAACAATCCCGACCAGCGGGCGATCAAGGACAGCGACTACAAGGCGCGCATCGAGCGCAACGGCCCGACTGGCGAGAAGGTGCCCGGCTACCTGACCGACGCGTTCGGGGCCGACGCCGCCCGCGTCATCCGTGAAAGCCACACTACACGGCCTGACCAGCCGCTGTTCCTCTACCTTGCCTTTAACGCACCGCACACGCCAACCCAGGCACCCGAGTCCCTGACCGAGGCGATGCCGGAAACCTTGCGAGGCAAGGACCGCCGCACGTACGCCGCGCAGATCGTCGCGATGGACACGGCCATCGGCCAGGTGCGCGTCGCGCTCAAAGAGACCGGCATGGAAAAGGACACCTTCATCTTGTTCTTCTCCGACAACGGCGGCGCGAAGCACGAATATTACGACAACACCCCGCTGCGCGACTCCAAAGGCTCGCTCTACGAGGGTGGCGTCCGCGTGCCATTCCTCGCCGTCTATCCCGGGCGCATTCCCGCTGGCAGTGTGTGCGACCTGCCCGTCACCGCGCTCGATGTCTTCGCCACCGCCTGCGTGCTCGCCGACACGAAGCCCGAAACCGCCCATCCGCTCGACAGCGTGAACATGCTGCCGGTGCTCGCAGGCGAGTGGAAGCAGCCCACGCACGACGCGCTCTTCTGGCATTTCCCGGGCTTCGGCGCGTCCGTCGCGGCTGGCAACCTGAAGCTGGTCGTCCCGAAGCAAGGCGGGCCGCAACTCTTCGACCTCGCCGCCGACCTCGGCGAGAAAATCGACCTCGCCGCGCAGCGCCCGGAGGAAGTCGCCCGCCTCACCGCCCTGCTGGAAAAATGGCAGGCGCAAACGGTCCAGCCGCTGTGGGGTCCCGGCAGCCAGGCCAGGGCGGTCGCGGTCGCAGCGCCGCAGAATCCCCCTGCGGCGACATCGGACACGCCGCAGAGCGCCATCGACACCGAGCGCTGGAAGCTCGTCTGGCACGATGAGTTCGACGGCACGCAGCTCGACCAGACGAAATGGACCGGGCAGGCCGCGCCGCGCAAAGGCGCGCAGAACACGCCGGACGCCGCGACCGTGCGCGATGGCGTGATGACGATCACGACGTGGACCGAGAACGGCCAGCATTTCACCGGCTTCCTGCGCACGGTTGGGAAATTCGAGACGACCTACGGCCACTTCGAGGCACGCATCCGCTTCCACACCACGCCGGGACAATGGGGTGCGTTCTGGCTCACGTCGCCCACGCTCGGCAAGCCGCTCGGCGATGTGGCGAAGGCCGGCGTGGAGATTGATGTCGTCGAGCACCGCGCGGTGTATGGCGTCGGCACGGGAAAGAGCAACGACGCGAGCAACCTGCAAGGGATGGCCCTGCACTGGGACGGCTACGGCGAGCACCACCAAGCGAAGGGCCACCCCGGCCACCCCGCGCCCGGCGCACCTTCGCTCCAGGACAACTGGCACACCTACGCTGTGCGGTGGACGCCGGAACACTACACGTTTTACCTTGATGGCAAGGAGCAGTGGACCACCGATATCGCCGTCTCACAGCGCCCGGAGTTCCTCCTGCTCACCTGCGAAGTGGAGGACAAAGGCTGGGCCGGCGCCGTGCCGGAAGGCGGCTTCGGCAGCCGCGAGGAGAGCAAGACGAAGATGGAAGTGGACTGGGTGCGCGTCTGGCAGAAGCGCGAGGTGCCAGCGCAAAAGGAATAAAACTTGGCTCACAACAGTAGAACCAAAGTCCGATCTTCGCCTGCCGTCCGCTTGATGCTCCTCGCAGACAGGCGTCTCGTTTCCCATAGGACCTTGGTCCCATTTTCCGCCGGGCGGCGATTCAAGAATCGTGCGGGCGCACCACCTCCTCCATCCATGAGCACGACACCCTCCAACTTCGACCATAGCCAGCACGGCTGCGCGGAGGATCTTCATGTAATGGTTGGAGTCCGGCAAATGTCCCGTGCGGTCTCTCGATTACAACATTTCCGGGCAGGCCCTGAGACGACGGACTCAGGTGCTAGATTGAAACGCCCGGAAGCATTGCATCAGCCGCGCACCGCGGCGATGAATTGGTCGATGTCTTCGTAGCGCGTGCGCGGGTTCATGAAGACCGCCTTCTCACCGGGAATCGCGCCGCACCTGCCGCGCGCGTCGTAGTCGGTGTGCGCGATGAACTCGACCCAGTTCGTGTAAAGGCCGACCTTGCCGCGGCGCAGAAAGATCTCGCGGTGATAGCGGCTGTTGCATTCGACGCGCGCGCGATATTCCGCGCTGTCCTGCACGGCGCACTCGGCGTCGAACTCCTCTTCCGGATCGCTGACGAGTTCCGGGTCATACATGCGGAAGCCGACGCTCGGTCCCTGATTCTGCTCGGCCATGAGCTTCACGCCGGGGATGCCGCGCAGGCAGTGGCGGAAGTAGTTCGCGTTTTGCAGCGTGTTCGCGACGAGCCGCTGGAAGCCATCGATGCCGAGATATTGGAGCGCGGTGTAAGCGCCGAAGAGTCCGGCGGCGCTGCGCGAGCATTCGATCGTCGCGTGGAGGTGCGTCTGCCCTTCGACGTTCTTTTCGAAATACGAAAAGTATTCCGGGTCGTGTTCGAGCGCCTTCAGGTCGTCGCGATTTTTGATCATCACGAGGCTCGAGGTGTAGGGCACGTAGCCCCATTTCTGAAAGTCGATGGTGAAGGAGTCGGCGAGGCGCAGTTCGCGAAAGCGCTCCACGTTGCGCCGCAGACCGGGCAGCGTCGCCGCGTTGATGCGCAGCGGGTTTTTTTGAAAGTCGTAATCGAGGAAGAAGAGCAGCGGCCAGCCGATCGCGGAATCGACGTGGATGTGCGGCTTCACCGCGACGTCGAACTGGGTGCAGAGCCGGTCGCGGATTTCGACGACCGGCTTCACGCGATCCACGCCGAACGTGTCCGTCGTGCCCATCGTGAGCATGATCGTCGGCACCACGCAGCCGAGCTGGAAGCAGGCGGTGAGCTGCTGTTCCAGCTCCGCGAGGTCCATGTCGTTGTTGTCGGTGGCGCGGATGCGGATGGTCTTGCGCCGGATGTTCACGCCGAGCAGTGAGAGGTTGGTCATGTTGGAATAATGACCGACGCCCGAGTTGACGATGCGGTAGTCGTGGCCGGTTTCGAGGCCGTATTCACGCGACTGCGGGAGCGATTTGCGGATGCCGAGCAGGTAGCCGTAGAGATTGCAGAAGGTGCCGCCGCCCGTGAAAATTCCGGTCGCCTGCGCGGGGTCGTAGCCCGCGAGCGAGGCCATCTGCCGGATGACCATCGACTCCAGTTCGCCGGCCATCTCGGAGTATTCGGGATGGACGAGATTCGCATTCGCAAGGATGCCCGCCATGCTGCCAAAGAGCGCGGGATCGGAAGGCGAAGTGATCACGTTTTCCACACTCGCGGGATCCTCCCAGTTTTTGGAAAGCGCCGCCGCGAAGACGAGCAACGGATCGACACCACTGCGGGGATCCCGGCCGCCGGCGGGCAGGCGCTCCTGCTCGCGCAACTGCTTCAGCAGGGTCTCGCCGTTCGGAAATTGCCGGGCGCGCTCGCGCGGTGGCATCTTCTTTTTCCGAAACTCGACGACCTCCGAGAATACCGGATCGGCAAAGACCGGCCAGCAGGCGGGATCGCGTGAGAAGAAAAGCGCGCGAATGTGATCGATCTCATCGCGGAATGACGGGGCGACGTCATGCGTGGCGGGGACGGTCATGGGGATGCTGGTTGTGCTGGCCAGGATGCAGAGTGGACGCGCGGTCTTGATCGTCCTCGAAGTGCTGCCCCGGACGCGGCGGCAGCGAGGATGATTACATCACCGGAAGACTTTCCAATCGAGAATCGCCTTGCCGCTGTCGCCCGACTTCATGGCGGCGAACCCGCGCTCGAATTCATCCGCGCCGAAGCGGTGCGTGATGACCGGCGAAATATCGAGCCCGCTCTGGAGCATCACGCTCATCTTGTACCACGTCTCATACATCTCGCGGCCGTAGATTCCTTTGATCGTGAGCATGTTGAAGACGACTTTGTTCCAGTCGATCGCGATGTCCTCGCTCGGGATGCCGAGCATCGCGATTTTTCCGCCGTGCGCCATGTGGTCGATCATCGAGCGGAAGGCCGCGGGGTTGCCGGACATTTCGAGTCCGACATCGAAGCCTTCCTGCATGTCGAGCTGCTTTTGCACATCGGCGAGCGAGCTTTTGGCGACGTTGAGCGCGACATCCACGCCCATTTTTTTTGCGAGCTCGAGCCGGTATTCGTTCACGTCGGTGATGACGACAAAGCGCGCTCCGGCGTGGCGGACGACCGCCGCGGCCATGATCCCAATCGGCCCAGCTCCGGTGATGAGCACGTCTTCGCCGAGCACGGGAAAACTGAGCGCGGTATGCACCGCATTGCCGAGCGGATCGAAGATGCTCGCGACATCGAGATCGATGCCGGGGCGGTGATGCCAGACATTCGTCATCGGCAGCGCGAGGTACTCGGCGAAAGCACCGGGGCGATTCACACCGATGCCGCTCGTGTAAGCGCACAGGTGCCGGCGTCCGGCGAGGCAGTTGCGACACCGCCCGCAGACGACGTGGCCTTCACCGCTGACGATTTCGCCGGGAAAGAAGTCGTTCACATTTGAGCCGACCTGCACGACTTCGCCGACAAATTCATGGCCGACGACCATCGGCACCGGGATGGTCTTCTGTGCCCACGCGTCCCACTTGTAAATGTGCAGGTCGGTGCCGCAGATGCCGGTGCGGTCCACGCGGATGAGCACGTCGTTGATCCCGCAGGTGGGTTCGGGCACGTCTTGCAGCCAGAGGCCGGGTTCGGATTTCGTTTTGACGAGGGCTTTCATGAAAAGTGTGGGATGTCGTAGCGAGTCGGGCAGGGAAGAGCAACCCCGCCCGCGCCTTATGACGCACGAACCCGGTTGCTGTATCGTACTCTTCCTGGCCAGGCAGACCGGAGCGGAATGGCGGGCGCAGGCGTGGCAAACCTGCTTGAGGCGCATCGGTCCCGCCATTAAAAGTCACTCATGAGCACTGCCACCGAGGAGATCATCCAGGTCTGCGAGGCGTTGCCGCCGGAAAAGCAATCCGAGGTAATCGACTTCGCCAGATTCCTGCTCGCCCGCCAGGACGATGAGCGCTGGTAACGGCTCCTGTCCGAGCCTCAACCTCGCCCTCGGCTCGATGCGTTTCTGCGCGAGTCCGCCTCGGAAACCGATGAACCGCTCGATCCGCAGCGCTTGTGATTTCGCGCACGCGGCCCAGTTTCTGGCGGGCGTATGCACCGCTCGATCCGCGAGTGCAGGAAGCCGCGCGCCGGGCATACCGCCTGTTTGAAGAAAATCCCGATCATCCTTCGCTCCGTTTCAAAAAGCTCGGCGATTATGAGCATGTCTAGTCTGTTCGCATCAACGAGCAATTCCGGGCCGTCGGTGAGCGGAATGGAGATACCGTGGTGCGGGTTTGGATCGGTTCGCACAACGATTTCGACAAACTCTTTGGGTGACATCTGCAGATGTGATGAACCGCAAGTGGGTGAGGTGGCGCGCTCCCCGCGTCGAAGGCATCCACCACGTTCTGCGGACGGGAGTCAGGAATTCTTGCCGGAAACTGGCAGCGGTCCGCCTTCCTGCACGAGCTGGCGATAGGTGCGCGGTGGGATGCCGTAGGCTTTGCGAAAAGCGCGTGAGAAGGCGTAGAGCGATTCGAAGCCGCAGCGCTCACCGATTTCCGAGACGTTGTGGGTCGAGGATTGGAGCAATTGCGCGGCTTCCGAGAGGCGCGACTCGCGCATGTATCGGCCGAGGCTGACGCCGAGCCGATCGCGGAAGACGGCGCGCAGATGGCTCACGCTGTAGCCGAGTTCCTCGGCGATGTCGGCGATGGTCACGGCCTTGCTGAGATGCGCGCGGACGTAGCGGTTGATGCTCTCGAGAATGACGTCCCGCACGTCGTCGCTGGAGTGAATGTCCCGCCGGTCCGAAGGCAGCGCCGGACAGGTCAGCAAATGGCGGAGCAGCCGTGAGAGCGCGTAGGAAATCTCCAGCGTGTCGGGCATTCCGTGGAGTCGGCGGAATTCGCTGACCAGTCGAAGCAAGTACTCGGAGGCTGTGTGGTCGAGGATGCGCGGGCTGTTTTGCAGAGCGCGGATGTCGTCGGAGTTGCGCAGTTCAAAGGTGATGAAAAGCCATTCGAGCGGACCCTGGAGCACGTCCATGAAGTGGTGAAACTGGTTTGGGAAAATGAGCGCGCACTCACCGGGATGCAGGGCGTAGGTGGTGCGGTCGATCCGCGCGGGCACCGCGGTTTCGAGCACCGTCACCAGCTCAAAACGGTGGTGAAAGTTCACGCTCACGCCCGCCGGCTTGAGCAGCGCGGTGTCTCTGCGGGAGAAAAAAATTACGTTATCCGGGGCCAGCGATTGCTGAATCGTGAGGCCGGAAAAAAGGCTCGGAGGCTGAGGAATTTCGCGGACGAGACGCCGGAGTTGATGGGTGGTTTTATGGTGGGGTGTGGGCACAGCCATGGCGGAATTTCCAAATCGCAGGAACGCTCGCAGTCTCGCTCCAGACTGCGTTTGTAGCCTCCCGACTAAAAAAATCTACAACATCTCGGACGGCCCTGTTACAAAAGCCGTCATGAATACCCTCGGACGTTTCCTCGTGATCGCGCCGCTCTTCCTTTGTGGCGCTTGTTCCAGCGTAACGATCAAACGCGATTCCGATCGCAACGCGGATTTCAGATCCTACAAGACCTATGCGTGGGCGCCGGTCTCGAAAAGCGAGGCGGCCATCGAGCCGGCGGTCGACCGAGCGATTCGCGACGCGGTCGAACAAAATCTCTCGGCCGATGGCCTCGCGAAAGTCGAGGGAAAGAAGCCCGATGTTTACGTGATCTACCACATCACGACGGGGCAGGGAGAGAGTGCGCGCTATTACACCGATTGGGGATTCGGCACGGCCTATCGACCGGGAAGTGGCTTCTACACAGGCTGGCCGGGCCATCCGGTGACATACGTGGTGCTCGATCAGCACAAGATCGGCGCGCTGATTCTCGACATCGTGGAGGTCCGCCGGGAGCAACTCGTCTGGCGCGGGGTGGCCACGTCAGTGTTTGGCCCGGGAGCGCAAAGCGGGACGACGGCCGAGAAAGCGGTGAGATCGATACTTCTTCGGTTCCCGCCGCCTGCCGCGCCCCCGCGGCCTTGATGGGAGCGGCGTGAAAAGCCCGCTTGGCGGGTGCATGAAGCGGCTTTAGGGTGCTCGCCCTTTTATGAAAACCGCTGCCGCCCGAGCCAAAGGAATCTGCTATCTTGCCGGTGCCGGTCCGGGTGATCTCGGGTTGGTGACGCTCAAGGTGAAGGAGGTGGTCGAGAGCGCGGAGGTCATCGTTTACGACTATCTTTGCAACCCCGAAATTCTCACCTGGGCGCCGGTTGGCGCGGAGATTATTTACGCCGGGAAAAAGGCCGGGCGGCATACGCTCAAGCAGGAGGAGATCGACGCGTTGCTGGTCGAAAAAACGCGTGCTGGAAAGCAGGTCGTGCGGCTGAAGGGTGGCGATCCGTTTTTGTTTGGACGCGGCGGTGAGGAGGCGCAGGCACTCGCGGCGGCGGGGTTGCGGTTTGAGATCATTCCCGGGGTCACATCGGCGCTCGCGGCGCCGGCCTACGCGGGCATCCCGGTGACGCATCGCGATCACACGGCGCAACTGACGATTTTCACCGGGCACGAAGATCCGACGAAGACCGAAAGTTCGCTGGATTTTCGGCAACTCGCGGCGACGCCGGGAACGAAAGTGATGCTCATGGGCGTGGAGCGGATGAGTGTGATCACGGCGCGATTGATCGAGCACGGCGCGGCGCCGGAAATGCCGGTGGCGCTCGTTCGCTGGGGCACGACCGGCCGGCAGCAGACCTTGCGCGGCACGTTGGCGGACATCGCGGAGCGCGTCGAGGCGACGGGCTTCAAAGCGCCGGCGGTCGCGGTGTTTGGCGATGTGGTGACGTTGCGGGATTCGCTGAATTGGTTTGAGACGCGGCCGCTTTTTGGCAGGCGCATCGTCGTCACGCGGACGCGGAAGCAAGCAGGAGCCTTGAGTGGCGGGCTGCGGTGTCTCGGTGCGGATGTCTTCGAGTTGCCCACGATTCGCATCGAACCGCCGAAAGATTTGCTGGAGTTTGGGCAACTCGTGCAGGACGCGCACCAATACGACTGGCTGGTCTTCACGAGCCCGAATGGGGTGAACGCGTTCTTCGAGAAGTTCTACAAAATCTTCAAGGACGCCCGGGAAATCGGCGGTGTGCGGATTGCGGCGATCGGGCCGGCGACCGCCGCGCGGGTCCGCGAGTTTCATCTCAGCGTCGATCTTCAGCCGGAAGAGTATGTCGCGGAAGCGGTGGTCAAGGCGTTTCAAAAAGATGGCTCGATCGAGCACTTGCGGATCCTTTTGGCCAGGGCCGAGCAGGCGCGAGACGTTCTGCCCAAGGAATTGGCGAAGTTGGGCGCGATCGTGGATGAAGCCGTCGCCTATCGCACGGTTCCGGAGACGGAGGACGCGAGTGGCGGGCTCGCTCGATTCCGGGCGGAAGGCGCAGATATGATCACCTTCACGAGTTCTTCGACGGTGGAAAATTTCCTCGCATTGAAGTTGCCGCTCCCCCCCGGACTGAGGACCGCGTCGATCGGTCCGGTGACCTCGAAGACCATGCGCGAGCATGGTCTGAAGGTCGATTTGGAAGCTCGGAAGTACGACATTCCCGGCCTGACGGAGGCGATTCGGGAGTTTTACGGAGCGTAAGGCGCGCGCCAGGGGCGATCTAAAATTCGCGAAATGCCCCGGCGTGGCGCGGATTTCGCTAGACCCTCGTAGAATATGCCCCAACAAGACGAGAATCTTGAGACCGATTTCGACTCGCAACTGCGAGGGCTGTTTCACGAGGCGGAACAGCATCTCGAAGGACGCGAAGCGGCAACGCGAATGGAAGAGGAGAAAGAGAAGGAGGCCGCGCGGCTGACGTTGGAACGCGCGGCGAGGGCCTACGTGAGCGTCCCGCAAATGCTCCGTCCGATGGTGCTGGGCCTTGAGGCTGTCACGCGTGCGACCGGCGAGAATACGGCGCTTCTCAAACAGCTCGATAAGAGCAACGAGAATTCGGCCGTCGCGATGCAGAATTTGCCCGGGTTGATCGGCGATTTGGAAAATCTGTTGGATCAAAAAAACGGACTCAACCAGCGGATGTTCGATGCGATGCACGAGGAGCTGAAGGGTTACAAAGACGCCTTCCTGCTCGAGTCGGTCCACAAGCCAATTATTCGCGATTTGATTTCGCTCTACGACGATTTGGAAGCCATTCACCGTCAAGTGCAGGGGGCGGTCGAGTATGCTGCGAAGGCTTTGGCGGATTCGGCGGCCAATTTGTTCGAGCATCTCAAAATGATGGACATGAATATCATGCACAACTGCGAGTTCATCATCGAGGTGCTCGCCCGCCTGGAGGTCACGCCGCTAACTCTCGGCATCGGCAAATTGGACAAACACACGCAACGCGCCGTGGCTGTGGAGTCGGCGGAAAACCCGGAGGCCGATGGCGACATTGTGCGGAGCGTTAAACGCGGCTTTTCTTGGAAGGGTCGGGTTGTCCGGCCCGAGGAAGTGGTGATTAAGAAGTGGAAGGACGGCCTTTTGGTTGTGATGGCCGGAATTGATTCTCAAAAATGAATGTTTCTTGCGCCGAGGTACGTATGTTGCAAACTCTTAGGTTTGAGATTTTTACCCCACTTCCATGAGTAATCCTGAGACCGCCAAATCCGCCAGAAAAGCAGTGGGGATCGACCTTGGGACTACGTACTGTGCCGTCGCCCATATCGATGCATACGGCAAGCCGCAGATTATTCCCAATGCTGAGAGTGAGAGAATCACGCCGTCGGTGATTCTTTTCGACGGAACGAATGCGATCGTCGGCACCCTCGCCAAGCAAAACGCCGTCGCCGAGCCGGAAAAGATTGTCGATTTCGTGAAACGCGAAATGGGCAAGAGCAAGGCGCAGTTTAACCGGGAGTTCAACGGGAAGCAGTATTCCGCCGAGGAGCTTTCCGCGCTGATCATCAAGAAACTGAAAAACGACGCGGAGAAATATCTCGGCGAGTCCGTAACGGACGCTGTGATCACGGTGCCGGCATATTTCAACGACGCCGAACGCACGGCCACACTTCACGCCGGGCAGCTTGCCGGCTTGAACGTCCTCCGCGTCATCAATGAGCCGACTTCCGCGGCGCTCGCCTACGGATTGGACAAGCTCGATTCCGACCAAACGGTCTTCGTCTTCGACCTCGGCGGCGGAACTTTCGACGTGACGATCATGAAGATCGAGAACCACCACATCCGCATGCTCGCCAGCAACGGCGATCATCGACTCGGTGGCAAGGATTGGGATGACATCATCGTCAACTGGGTGGCCGATGAATTCGAGAACTTGCATGGCGAGAATCCGCTCCTCGATCTGCAGAGTTACCAGGACCTTTATAACCGCGCATTGACGGCCAAGATTCAGCTTTCGAGCCGCACGCGCACGACCATCGTGCATAGCTACAGCGGCAAGAGTGTGAAGCTCGATCTAAAGTTGGACGAGTTTGAGCAGCGCAGCCGGCATCTACTCGAAAAGTGCAAGACGATCTGCGAGATCGTCATGCAAGAGTCGGGCCTGGAGTGGAGCAATATCGACCGCATTCTCCTCACGGGCGGCATGACGCGCATGCCCTCAGTTCGCGAGATGATTCGGGAAATCTCAAATGTGCCCGTGGCGGATGACGTTAGTCCGGACGAAGCGGTGGCGGTTGGGGCGGCGGTGCAGGGGGTTCTCGCGCTTCTCGGTGAAGAGGACAAGGGCGGCGAACGGGTAGTGTCGCAGGAAGTCCGCGATCAATTCTCGAGCGACGACGGATCGCTGATCAAAGTTACCAACATCACCACCCACACGATGGGAGTAGTCTTGTGGGACGATGGCAAGGTGGAGGAATACGTCTTCCCGATGATCCGCAAAATGTCGCCCATGCCGGTGGAGACGAAGAATTCATTCGGAACGGCGAAAGCGAACATGAAAAATGCCGTCGTGCGGGTCGTCGAAGGCGAGAGCACGGTGCCGTCGGAATGCACGCCGCTCGGGATTTGCGATATCGAGCTGCCGCCTTTTCTGCCGAAGGGTTCCCCGGTCGAATTGACCTATACCTATAACGAGAATCAGGTGCTCGAAGTCGTCGTGGATGCCTACGGCCGGCAGAACCGGGTGCAAATCGCGCGCACCACCGGCCTCTCCGACAGCGAGATCGAGACGGCGACCGCGGATTTGTCACTGATCAGAGTTGTCTGACCGGCAGCTCCTCACCATTTTTCCGGGCGTGGCCTTACCGAACCCGATTCCCGATAATCCGACACGGTGGGGGGACTGGAGAAATTACAACTCCACCGACTTCTACGCCCGGCTTTGCCTCTCCTACGAATCGAATCCGAGCCCAGACCAAATCGAGGAGAACTGCCGTCAGTTGCTCGTCTGGTGGCAGAAAAAACTGCCGCTCAAGAATCAGCCGAGCAATCCGCTCTCGCAAATGCTGCGGGCAGGTCTGGACGAAGCGCCGGTCTATCTCGCCGAAGCGAGAACCAAACTGCTGGATCCCGAGGCGCGCGCGCAGTTCGACCAAATCCTCCATGGGCAGATCGTCGAGGAGGCGCTTCGGGAATTTAGGAAGCTGCTCGTTTTCTCGCTCGGCGCGAACAAACTCCGCGAAGAGGATGAGCAAAGGCTTTACGAGCGGGGCCGGGGTCTCGGGCTGACGCGCGACGGGATGGAGAAGGCGATCGAGGAGGAGCTCGCCCGCACTGGCTCCGAGCGCGTCGCAGCGTCGATCGCCGCTCCAATCGCGCCACAACCCGCACCGTTTGCGCCCGCTCCGGTCGGTCCGGTTGGCGCGGCGGCAGTCGTTGCCCCGGGGGCCGTGTCGCAGGATCCTTTCGGAGAGTTCCGGCGCATGGTTCGACTCTCAAAGCTCTGTCTCGAGGGCGACGACATGACCGACGATCAGCGCGACGCTTTGTGCAACATGGGCGAAAGCCTCGGCCTGACCGGTGGCCAGGCGGAAGATTTGATCGACGAGTATCTGGATGAAGTGAGCGGTATGCCTCCGGTACCCGTGCCGGCTGCGCGACCTGCGTCTTCCCGTTCGGCACCCGCCGCGGCCAAGCCCGCGCCTTCCAGTCCCGCAAAAAAGACGGCGACTGTCGTCCAGGAGACGATCAATATTTCTCCGCTCGCCCGGCTGCAAGAGCGGCAAAAGTATCCGAACTTCGCAAGCTCGACTGGGATCGAGATGCTGCTCATTCCCTCGGGTGTGTTTCAGATGGGGAGCAATGCCAAAGAGGCTTCCTCGCAGGAGCAGCCGATCACGCAAACCTCGCTGAGTTGTTTCTACCTTTCGCGTTTTCCCGTGACCAATGCGCAATTCGAACAGTTCGATCCTGCGCATCGAGGCAAGCGCGCGAACGGCAGCGGGGACAATCATCCCGTGGTCTATGTCACCAGCCGGGAGGCGGAAAAATTTTGCCAGTGGCTCAACGCTGAGGAACGGAAAAAATATCGGCTTCCGTCCGAGGCCGAGTGGGAATACGCAGCGCGCGGAATGGATGGAAGAACGTTTCCCTGGGGTGAGTTTCTCGACGCGGGAAATCTCGCTAATTTTGCCGACGCGCGGACGAGTTTCGCCTGGCGCGATCCGTCGATCGATGACGGCTTTGCGGAGAGTTCGCCGGTAGGCAGCTATCCAAGGGGCGTGAGCCCCTTCGGGATTGAGGATATGGCGGGCAATGTTTTCGAGTGGTGCCTGGATTTTTTTGAGATGTACAAAGGCAAGGATCGGTTGAATCCGCGCGGTCCCAATGCGGGACAGAAGCGAGTGTATCGCGGAGGGAGCTGGAAATCGCGGGCCGCAAGTCTCCGAACGACGGCGCGGAATTTCAATCAGCCCGAATACTGTTCAAATGACGTCGGCTTCCGCATCGTCTGCGAGTGCGACCGTGAGTAGTTCGCAAAACAAAACAGCCAGTCCTTGCGGACTGGCTGTTACCTAAACTATTTAATCCGACCAAGGTCGGTAAAAAAACTAAGCGGGGCTGAACCGGAATTTTGCTTTCGCGCGCTTGGCGTTGGACTTGGCCTTGCGTTTTGATTTTTGCGTCGGCGTTTCAAAAGCGCGAAGCCGGCGCACCTCGTCCATGATTCCTTCGGCTTCGAGCTTGCTCTTAAGGCGTTTGAGAGCGCGGTCGATTGGCTCTCCTTTGCGAACGATGACTTCTGGCATTTAGTGTCCTTTAGGTGGTTAAGGCGTGAAAATTTGGATAGCGGGATGAGAGGTTAGGGGGGGATTGCTGAGCCGTCAATGATCGGTTTTTTGGAATTTTTGAGGTCAGGGTAAAGGAGTCGGCCAATCGTTCAAAAATCGGGCGTTTTACTCTGGAAATCGGCTTGGCGGAGTGGGACGGTTTCGCCGGCTATTCGCTATCGATTCGTTCTCCGAGCCGGGTCTTCAGCCGGTCAAATTCCGGGCTTTGAATGCGGGATAAACTCGCCCGGGCTTCCGGCTTATTCCCGAGTTTCATGTGGACGCGCGCCAGATTGAGCAGCGCGAAATCCTTCTGCGGCGAGATGTCGTAGAAATTCTGCCAGGCTCGGAGTGCGGCGCGCCAGTCCGGGACAGGGACGCTGTAAAAAGTTTCGGCAAAGGCGCGGGCATAGTCGGGATCGAGCGGTTGGAGTCGGGCGGCTTCGGCGAAATGGGCGAGCGCATCGAGGATCACCGCGTCGTCAGTTGGCCGCACGCCATCGCGCAGTTCGTGGCGAAACAGAAAAGAGACGTTGGCGTAGTTATAGTGGCAGGCGGCATCGGTCGGCGCACTCGCCACGGCGCGGCCATAGAAGGCGGCCGCTTTTTTCGTCTCACCTGCGGCGAGAAAACTTCCACCAAGATGCTCGAGGACGACGGCATTTCGCGGGTCGATCTTCTCTGCCGCCAGCCACACTTCCGCCGCTCGCGCGCGCTCGCCGATGCTCCACAGAAATTCCGCGTGGGCGTTTCGGACGTTGGCGTCGCGCGGATATTTTGCGTCGAGATCTGCGTAGATGCGGTCGAGTTTTTGCCAGTCGTCGGCTCCCGCCTGGCGCGCGAAGAGCGCCGTTTCGAGGAGCTTCGCGGCCCGCACTTCGTCCTGCGCGGGAGGTGTGGCCGGCGTCTGGCCGAAGACTCGCAAGAGGCACGCACCGAGCAGCATCGCCGCTGAGAGTGCGAGCAGTTGACGGTGCTGCCCATCGTGCATAGTTTCGCGGCGCAGTCTTGGAGCGTGCATCATTTTCACGTCGTCTGAGCGCCAGTTTACGTGCGGCGAGTGTCCGCGCCAACTCGCGTTTTGGCGACCGCTTCAGACGCATCCATCTATGCAGAAACTCGACTTCGGTGAAAAGCTTGACCACATCGTGCAGCAGGATCCCCGATACGACCGCGAGGCTTATCTCTTCCTTCGCGAAGCGCTCGATTTCACGATCAAGCTGCGGAAGAAGGCCAAGGAAGGCGCCGATCATGTCTCGGGGCAGCAACTGCTCGAAGGCATTCGGCAATACGCGCTGAAGCAGTTCGGACCGATGGCGCCCACGGTCCTTGGCTACTGGGGCGTGCAACGGTGCGAAGATTTTGGCGAGATGGTTTTCAGTTTCATCCGCGAGGGCATTTTTGGAAAGACGGAGACGGACACGATCGACCATTTCATAGGCGCGTACACTTTTCACGAGGCATTCGTCGTGCCGTTCCTGCCGGTGAAGTCCCCACTTCACCTACGCGTTTCCGCCGATCATCCGGCGGAGGAACTCCATTAGCCGCGGCGCGAGGCGATGGGGGAAAAGCGGTGCTTTTCCGGTTTGTTCCCGCTCATTGCTGCGCCATCTTCTTTTCCGATGACGAATCTTCATTCCGCCACCAGTCACCAGCCGTCTGACGGGATCACCTTTCCCGCCGTGACGGCCCGCACGTGGACGCTCCCAAACGGCTTGGGCATCATCGTGCAGGAGGATCGCAGCGCTCCCGTGGCCAGCGTGCAGGTCTGGGTGGAAACGGGAAGCATTCACGAGGAGAAGCATCTCGGGGCAGGGGTCTCGCACATGCTGGAGCACATGCTTTTCAAAGGCACGGCGACGCGCGGCGCGAGCGCTTTTGCCCAGCGCATCCAGGACAACGGCGGCTACATCAATGCCTACACGTCTTTCGACCGCACCGTCTATTGGATCGACATCCCGGCCAAGGGTGTGCCGGTCGCGCTCGAACTGCTCGCGGATGCGGTGATGAATTCCACGCTGCCGCCGGAAGAATACGTCAAGGAGCAGGAGGTCATCCGGCGCGAGTTTGCGATGGGCAATGACGATCCGGATCGAGTGAGCGGATACCAACTTTTCGCGACGGCCTACCGCGAGCACCCCTATCAGCATCCTGTGATCGGCCATCTCGATGTCTTCAACGGCCTGCAGCGCGACGACGTGATGGCCTATTACAAGGCACGCTATATCCCGAACAATATGTTCTTCGTCGTGGTCGGCGATGTCGATGCGAGTGACGTTCACGGACAACTCTCCGAACTCTTCGCCCCGCATCCGCGGCAAAGCCTGCCGCCGGTCTTCATCCCCGAGGAACCGCCGCAGCTCGGACGCCGCGATTCGCACACGGAATTCCCGACGGAACTGACGCGCCTCCACATCGTGTGGCACGTGCCTGCGGCGTCGCATCCGGACACGCCGGCGCTCGATGTCGCGGCGATGGTGCTCGGGAGCGGGCGCAGTTCGCGTCTCTACAAGGCGCTGCGCGAAGATCTGGCGCTCGTGCATTCTGTGGACGCGTGGTGCTATGCGCCGGGACACGGCGGCCTGTTCGGCGTCGATGCCATCCTCGATCCGGGCAAGCGCGTCCAAGTCGAGAGCGAAGTGCTGCGGCTCGTGGCGCAGTTGCGCGACGAGGGCGTAACCGAGCGGGAATTGTCCAAGGCGAAAAAGGCATCGCTCAGCCACCAATTGCATTCCGTAACGACGATGCGCGGCAGAGCATCGGACCTCGGCTCGAACTGGCTGCTGACGCGCAATCTCGATTTTTCCCGCGACTATCTCGAAGCAATCCAGCGGGTCAGCGCGCCCGACATCCAGCGGGTGCTCGCGACTTATCTGGCCGATCGGAATCTGAGCGTGGTCTCGCTCAATCCCGAGGGCTCGCTGGCCAAGTCGCAGGTGTCGGCAGTTGCAGTCACGGCGGGCGAGATTCAAAAATTCGAGCTCTCCAACGGGCTGCGCCTCATCGTGCGCGAAGACCACCGGCTCCCGCTGGTTTCCTTCAACGCTACGTTCAAGTCCGGACTGCTCGCGGAGTCGGCGGCCAACAACGGCATCAATCGCCTCCTCTCCAAAGTGCTGCTGAAAGGCACCACGACGAGGACCGCCGGCCAGCTCGCTGACGAGATCGAGGAACTCGGCGGGAGCATCGGCACCGACGCCGGGAACAACAGCCTGTGCGTTTCCGCGCATATCATGCAGCCGGATTTGCGCAGCGGGTTCAACATCCTCGCCGATGTGCTGCTCAATGCCACGGTGCCCGAAAAAGCAGTGGCGCGGGAGAAAGAGGCGCAGCTTGCGGCGATCAAGGCGGATGAGGAGGAGATGACCGTCGTCGCGCGCAATCTTCTCCGCGCGAAACTTTTTGGCAGCCATCCGTACGGCCTGCGCCACGCGGGTTCGCCCGAGTCGGTCGCCCGGATCAGCCCGGCCGATTTGCTCGCGTTTCGCGACCGGCATCTCGTCGCACAGAATGGCGTGCTCGCCGTCTTCGGTGATGTGCGCGCGGAAGAGGTCCGAGCGCTCGCCGAGGAAATGCTCGGCGGCTTGCCGCGCGGCGAGCCCGTGCTGACCAGCGTGCCCGAGCCGCCCGTGCTGACCGCCGCGCACGAGGTCGAGGCGATTAAGGACAAGGAGCAGGCGGTGCTCATGGTCGGTTTTCCCGGAGTGGATCTGTTCAGCCCGGACTGCGCCGCGCTCGAAATTATTGACGAAGCGTGCAGCGATTTGGGCTCGCGTCTCTTCCTGCGCATTCGCGAGGAAATGGGCCTCGCGTATTTCGTCGGCAGCAGCCACATGGCTGGCCTGGCCCGCGGGACCTTCGTGTTTTATCTCGGGACGGCTCCGGACAAACTCGCCGATGTCAAAGCCGCGCTGCTCGAAGAAATCTCGAAGCTGGCTCGCGACGGTCTCACTCCGGAGGAACTCGCGCGGGCCAAAGAGAAGAGCATCGGCCAACAAGAGATTCGCAACCAAAGCAACCACGCGTTCGCCTTTCAAGCCGCGCTCAATGAGCTTTACGGTCTCGGCCACAGTTACCACCTCGTGCAACGTCGCGAGATCGAAGCGCTGACTGTCGATGCGGTCCGCGCCGTGGCGCAAAAGTATTTCCTCCAGCCGGCCATCACCGCGATCGTGCGGCCTTAGCCTGGGCTGTGTTTGTAAACTCCACGCAGTCACATGCGGTCATTCTGAGCGGAGTTTCGAGCGGGCGAAGGCGGGTCGGAACGAAGTCGAAGAATCCCGTGGAATGCTGTGTGGACCCTCCTGCCGATGCGGTGAGATTCTTCGCCTTCGCCCGCGACGACACTCCACTCAGAATGGCACGCGAGGGGAGTTTACAAACACGGCGTGCGATGAACTGCGCGAAGTATCGGAGCCGAGATTGCGGAAATTTCATTTCACCCCGCCCCCTGGCCCACGCATAGTGTCTTCCTATGGCCGAAGTCCAAACCACCACTGAAGCGGGCGAGATGACGAAACTGTTCGTCGAGTTCGTCATGATGCAAACGCAGAACACGGCACACTGTCTCGGCCAGATGCCCGACCCGCGCACGGGACAGGCCTATGTGAATATCCCGATGGCCCGGCTGCTCATCGATCAGCTCATGATGATCCGCGCGAAAACGGCGGGAAATTTATCGGACGAGGAAAAGAAGATCATCGACAGCGCGGTGGAAGAGATGGACCAGGCTTTTCATTATGTGGCGGCGCGGACGGAAGGTTTTCATCCCGGCGAATCGCTCGCCTACGATGAACCGGTCCCTCCGGTCGCGAGCACCCCGGAGCCCGCTGCTCCGACCTCGGAACCGGCGCCAGCAAAACCGGCGGCCGAGCCCGCGGCGACGCCTCCGCCGGAAGAAAACCGTAAACGTTTTACGAAAAGCTACGGAGCCTGAGCCGCGTGGCCCGTCCGCTCATCGCGATCGGGAACTGCCGTCTCGGCGGCCCGCAACCCCTCTTCATCCTCGGTCCGTGTGTGATCGAATCGGAGGAGTTTGTCTGGCGCATGGCGCGTCAGCTCAAAGCGATGTGTGCCGAAGTGGGAGCGCAGTTCGTTTTCAAAGCCTCGTACGACAAGGCAAATCGGACCTCGGTAAAATCGTTCCGCGGGCTGGATGCGCGGAGCGGCTGCAAAATCCTCGCCGACATCGGGCGGGAACTCGGCGTGCCAGTGACGACCGATGTGCATTCTCCCGCGGAATGTGCGATCGCGGCGGAGTTCATCGACCTCCTGCAAATCCCGGCGTTTCTCTGCCGCCAGACCGATCTCATCCAGGCGGCGGCGGAAACGAAGCGCGTGGTCAACGTGAAGAAAGGCCAGTTTCTCGCGCCGTGGGATGTGAAGAATATTGCCGCCAAGTTGCTCGCCTTTGGCAACGACCAGTTCTTTTTCACCGAGCGCGGCACGACCTTCGGCTACAACAATCTCGTCGCCGACATGCGGTCTCTTTATTGGATTCGCGAGGCGGGTTACCCGGTGGTCTTTGACGCCACGCACTCCGTCCAGCGGCCGGGTGGAGGAGGGGACAAAACGTCGGGCGACGGCGTGCTCGCGCCGGTGCTCGCGCGGGCGGCGGCGGCGGCCGGTTGCGATGGACTCTTTATCGAAACCCACGAAGATCCGTCCCAGGCTTTTTCTGACGGACCGAACCAAATTCCGCTCGCGCAACTGCCCGCGTTGTTGAGACAATTGCAACAGATTCATGCGCTCGTTTGCTAAACTCATCGCGGTCATCACGGTCGGTTTCGTCACGTCCATTGCTTTCGCGGATAAGAACGCGGACGAAAAATCCAAAGGCGACGCAGCGAAGGAGCAGTCCGGGACGAAAAAGAAGAAGAAGGACAAGAAGGCATCGAAATCCGCCGATCCGGATACACCGGCGAAGGCCATCGACGTGCCGGTGCCGATGGGCCACGATTCCAAGGGACTGAAGATTCCGTATTTCAGCACCGACGGAAAACTGCAAATGAGCTTCAACATCGGCGTCGCCTCGCGGATTGACGACAGTCACATTCGGATGGCGGACTTGCAGATCGAGACTTTCAATGAGGAGGGCGAACACGAGATGGCGATCGACTTGCCAACCTCCGTCCTCGACTTAACGACGAGCGTTATTTCCACCAAAAAGCACGTCACCATTCGGCGTGCCGACTTCGAACTCACCGGAGAAACCATGGAGTTCAATACCAAGACGAAACAGGGCGGTCTCGGAGGCAGCGTCAGGATGTTGATCTATAACTTGGACGACGAAACCGCGGCGTCTTCCGCTACCCCTCAACCTAAAGCCAAGTGATCCCAAAGCCTTTCTCCTTCTTCCTTGCCGCCGCACTTCTTTGTCAGCCGGCTCTGGCTCAGAAAACCGGCGATAAACCGCTCACGGAAACCGATCTCCTTAAGCAGATCGAAGCGCTGACGCCCTCCGGCGCAAGACCAGATTCCGCGCCGGTAGCCGCTCCAAGCCCCGCGCCAAAATCGCATTCCGAGACAAACGCGCCGACCTCTGAGAAAAAAACTGCGGGGGAAAAAAAAGAAAAAGCGGGTGAGAAGAAAGCCAAGGGACCCACGGAAATCACCGCGCTGGAAGCGGTGTTCGATCAGAAGGCGCACCTTGCCATCTTTATCGGTTCCGTGATCGTAAAAGATCCGGAGTTCAACGTGGCGTGCGACAAGCTGACCGCCCATTTGAAAAGTGATGACAAGGCGGCGGCTTCGCCTGCTGGCACACCCGGCAGGACGACACCAAAGCCGGCGACACCCAAGCCGTCCGATGCGGGAACTCCGCCGAAGAAAAGTGGCGGTCTGGAAAAAGCGCTCGCGGAATCGACGACTGACAAACGTGTCGTCATCACCCAGGACAAGGCGGAAGCCGACGGGGCCATCACCCATTCTATCGGCATCTCCGACAAGGCGAGCTACGACGCGGTGACCGGCGATATCGTGCTGACCGGCATGCCGGACGTGACGCAAGGGATCAACCGCTGCATCGCCACCGACCCCCGCACGATCATGACGCTCAACCGCGACGGCCACATGCGTGCGGACGGTCCACACAAGACGATCATCGTCGATAAGGGCGACGCCGGTGACTCCAAGTGATGACGTCTGACACCAAGCCGGCCGCGGTGGGGAGGCAGGTTCTTCGCACCGATAAACTCGTCAAAATCTATGGGGGCCGGGCGGTCGTCAACGGCGTGGATATCAACTGCCACAGCGGCGAAATCGTCGGCCTTCTTGGCCCCAACGGCGCGGGGAAGACGACGAGCTTTTATATGGTCGTCGGACTCGTCCGACCGAACAGCGGTCGGGTCTTTTTCGACGACAAGGAAGTGACCGATCACCCGATGTACAAGCGCGCCCGAATGGGCATGGGCTACCTGCCGCAAGAGGAATCGATCTTTCGTAAGATGACCGTCGAGCAAAACATCATGGCCATCCTCGAAATGCAGCCGCTCAACAAAAAAGAGCGCCGGCATCGCTGCGACGAACTGCTCACGCAGTTCGGCATCGAGCATGTGTCCAAGCAACTTGCCCTCACGCTTTCAGGTGGTGAAAAGCGCCGCCTGACCATCGCTCGCTCGCTCGTGACCAAGCCCAGTCTGCTCATGCTCGACGAGCCGTTCAGCGGCGTCGATCCGATCGCGGTCTATGACGTTCAGCAGATCATCAAAAATCTCGGCGACTCAGGTCTCGCCATTCTCATCACCGACCACAACGTCCGCGAAACGCTCAACATCGTGGATCGCGCGTATCTGATCTCCGAGGGCAAGGTTGTGACCGAGGGCGACAAGGATTTTCTCCTCAACGACCCCGTCGCGCGCCGCGTGTACCTCGGCGAAAGCTTTCAAATGTAACCCCGAAAAAACAGAAGGAGCACCATGCAAACTGCCAACGTCAATGTTCCCATCAAAGTCACCGGCCGCCATGTCAGCGTGACCAAAGCGATTACGGACTACGCTACTTCGAAGGTCGAACACCTCCACCTCGACTACCCGCGGATCATCGAGGCCCACGTCATTCTCGACGTGGAGAAGCACCGGCATTTTGCTGAAATCATCCTGCACTGCACGAATCACATCACCATCGAGGCGAGCCACGAGACGGACGATATGTACGCTTCGATCGACGGCGTGGCGGCGAAAATCGCGCAACAGATGCGCAAGTACAAAACGAAAATCCTCCGGAGTCACCGCCCGCGTGGCCAGTCCATCCGGCACCTCGATGAACAGGTTCTGCACATCGAGGAAACATTCCACGAAGTCGAGAACTCCGAACCGGCGGTGATCAAGACTGAGCGCTATCCAGTGAAGCCGATGTTTGTGGACGAGGCGGTGCTCCAGATCGAGATGTCGAACCGGCAGTTCGTCGTCTTCCAAAACGCCAAGACGGAGAAGGTGAACATCCTTTATCGCCGCAAAGACAAAGGCTTCGGATTGATCGAACCGACGTTTGCGTAGGAACGTTTGAAGACTCTCTTTGCGAGTCATTCTGAGGCTCTCACAAGACGGGGTTTTGCTGGCGCCAGGAATGGAACCGCCTAAAAACGCGAGTCATCCTGAGCGGAGTTTTGTCGGGGGCGAAGGTGGGACGGAACGCAGTCGAAGGATCCCGGCGCTTCCGTGCGACATCGCCCGCGTGACCGCCTCCGCTTCGCTCAGGATGACACGTTTTTTAAGTTTTCAGACATTCCCACAAGAATTTTAGGCGTATTTTTCGCAAAATTTGGATTTTGCGCTTTTGACGCGTTTCGCACGGTGGCTAAAGTGCCAGCCACCAGATGGATTCATCCGACGCCAAGCATCCGACTTTGACGATTGGCGAGTTTTACACCCGCCACTCGGAGCTGCTGCAGATGAAGCTGCTCGGGCCAAGTGTCGGTTTTGAGCGGAGAATCCGCGAACCCACGATCAATCGCCCCGGTCTCGCGCTGTCCGGCTTCTTCAGTTATTTCGCTGAAAAGCGCATTCAAGTCCTTGGCAGCGCGGAGCTTTCGTATCTGAAAAGCCTCGCGGACGACGAAGCCCGCGCCCGTTGCCGTAGCATCTGCGAGCGTCCCATTCCCTGCCTGATCGTTTCGCGGAGTGCGAAACCGCCCGCGCCTCTGCTCGAAGAAGCGGAAGCCGCTGGCGTCGCGATCTTTCGGACGCCGATGGTGACGATGAAGTTCATCAACGCGGCGACCCTGGCGCTTGAATTCGACTTTGCGCCGACGAAAAGCGAATACGGCAGTATGATGGACATCATGGGAGTCGGCACACTCATCCGCGGATCGAGCGGCATCGGTAAAAGCGAGTGCGTCCTCGGCTTGATCGAGCGTGGGCACAGTCTGGTCAGTGACGATATGACTCGCTTCCGCGCTCTCGAGGGGCGCGAACTCGTCGGCACGTCGCCCGACCTCACCCGGCACCACATGGAAGTCCGCGGCATCGGAGTCATCAATGTCATGTCGATCTTCGGTATCGGGTCCGTCCGGCTCGAAAAGCATCTCGATCTCATTGTGACACTAAAGGATTGGCAGGAGATGGAGGAGGTCGATAGGATTGGATTGGATCAGGAATACTACGAGATCGTGGACATCCTGATCCCCCATATCACCATCCCCGTGCGGACCGGTCGTGATTTGGCCCGCCTTGTGGAAGTCGCTGCGATGGACCAGAAGCTCAAGCGCATGGGCCAGAATAGCGCAGTGGAATTTAATCAACGTTTGCTCAATCTCCTGCAGAAGAAGAAAGACCAGTAATGGGCTTCCTGAGCCGCAAAACCGAACCCGCGCCTGCGTCCAAAGTCGCCAGGGAATTTACGATCTTGAATCGGCTCGGTCTTCACGCCCGTCCTTCGGCGATGTTCGTCAAAGTGTGCAGCCGTTTTAAAAGCGAGATTTGGGTCGAGAAGGACGGCGAACGCGTGAACGGGAAAAGCATCATGGGATTGATGATGCTCGCTGCCGGTCACGGCTCCAAACTAGTTATTACTTGCGAAGGCTCGGACGCCGACAGGGCGGTGGCCGAAATCGAAGAAGTCATCCGCCGAAAATTCGATGAGGATTGACCTGCGCGCGCCCTTTTCGCTCATCCCGACTCCATGAGCAACGACGACGCGCCCTCCGGCGAAGAACGGCGTTATCACGGAGTCGGTGTCTCGCCGGGCATCGCCCGCGGCACGATCTTTGTCTATCGCCCCGATGACGAAGCGCCCCCGATGCGGCGCATCGAGGAGAGCGAAATCCCCGCGGAAATCGCGCGCTTCGAGACCGCGCTCATCGCCACCCGCGGGCAGATTCTCGAGATGCAGCAGCGGATTGCCGAGTCCATCGGCGCCAAGGACGCGGGCATCTTCGATGCCCACCTGCTCGTCGTCGAAGATCGCACGCTGATCGACGAAGTTCTGCGCATGCTCTCGCGCGACAAGATGAACGTCGAACACGTCTTCCAGACCGTCGCCGGCCGTTACGCGAAGACGCTCAGCGAAATCGACGACCCGTATCTCCGCGAGCGGGCGCTCGATATCCACGATGTCACCCGCCGCGTCATCCACAACCTCATGGGCAAGGACGGGCGGGCTCTCTCGAGCATCACCACGCCGCACGTCCTCATCGCGCACAACCTCGCGCCATCCGATACCGCGCAACTCAATCGCACGCTCGTTCTCGCTTTCGGCACCGACGTCGGGAGCAAGACCTCGCACACCGCGATCATGGCGCGGTCGCTGAATATCCCGGCGGTGGTCGGTCTGCACGATGCCAGCACGCAACTCGCCACGGGCGATCACGTCCTGCTCGATGGATACAACGGCCTCATCATCGTCAACCCCAGCGATCAAACGCTGTGGGAATACGGCGAACTCGAAATCAAAAAGACGGAGGTCGAGGAAAAGCTCACGAAACTCCGCGAGACCGCTTCCACCACACTCGATGGACGCCACGTAATCCTCTCCGCGAATATCGAACTGCCCGACGACATGGAGCAGGTGCGGCAAAATGGCGCCGAAGGAGTCGGGCTTTATCGCACGGAATTCTTCTACCTCAACAAGACGGAACTTCCCACCGAAGACGAGCAATACGCTGCTTACCGGCAGGTCGCCGAAGCCGCCCTCCCGCATAGTGTCATCATCCGCACGCTCGATCTCGGCGGCGACAAATTCATGAGCGCGCTCCACATGCCGGAGGAACTCAATCCCTTTCTCGGCTGGCGCGCCATTCGGTTCTGTCTCGAGCGCGTGGATATTTTCAAGACGCAGATTCGCGCCATTCTTCGCGCCAGCGCTGCCGGCAACGTGAAGATGATGTATCCGATGATCTCTGGCGTCGATGAGCTCCGCAAAGCGCGCGTGATTCTCGACGAGTGCCGCGCTGAGCTGCGCGCCGAAGGCCAGGCCTTCAACGAGGAGATGGAAGTCGGAGCGATGATCGAGATTCCCAGCGCCGCCATCGCTGCGGACATCCTCGCCAAGGAAGTCGATTTCTTCAGCATCGGGACCAATGACCTCATCATGTATTCGATCGCCGTCGATCGCATCAATGAGCACATCTCCCATCTCTACGAGCCCACGCACCCCGCGATCATCCGGCTGATTCGCATGACCGTCGATGCCGCGCACACCAACAATCTCTGGGTCGGGGTGTGCGGAGAAATGGGCGGCGACATCACCCTCACGCCGCTGCTCATCGGGCTCGGTGTCGATGAACTCAGCACCGGCGCGGCGCTCGTCCCGCGCGTCAAGCGCGCCGTGCAGGCACTCGACATGGCCGCCTGCCGCCAGCTCATCGAAGACATCGAGTCTCTCGATAGCGCGACGGAGATTCTGGAAAAGTGCGAGGCAGTCGCGCGCGCGCACTATCCTGAGTTGCTGTAGTCAGGCGGCGGCGGCGCGCCGCACGCATTCCTCGATCACCGCGACATGTGCGGCGACCCGCCGTTCGAGCGCAAACTCCGACGGCGTTTCGATCGTAAAGGTGCGCGCCGAGTGTTCGAGATGGAGCCAGATCGCCTCCGGGTAGCCGATGCGTGCGAACACTTTCCGGTCGAGGCGCCGGCGATGAATTCCCCGCACGACTTTGCGCCCATCGATCAGCGCGCGCGGATCAGTCGGCACATGCGGGCGCGCCGCTGTGAGCAGCGCCTCGCCCCATTTCGGCTGCACTCGCTGAATTTCGTACAGATAAACACCCTGCCCGTCGTAGTCCTCGTGCAACATGAGCGCGGCGGCGAACTGGAGTGACGCGACCGCCTGACGGACCGCCGTGACGACGGGTTGATCCGTCCGATGAAAAGCGCGGTTGAGATCGACGCCCGCAATGTTGGCTCGCGCGTTATTTACCAATCCCCACGGATTCAGGCATGGGAACAAAAGCAGCGGCAGCTCGTTTAACAGGCGCGCATTTTTTTCCGCCCAGGCGATCAGCGCTTCCGTGCTCGCGGGTTCATCACCATGAATGCCGGCGGAAATGTAGATGCCGCCTGTGGCTCCGAGCGCTTTCGTCCGCAGGTAGTAATGGTCGAAACCATCTGCGCGCACCAATCGTCGCATCGCCACGCCCGCCTTGCGGGCCACGCCGCGCCAGCGCTCGATCAGGAAGCGGTAATCGTGACAGCGATGCAACACGCCGCGCTAGAGTTCCTTGAGCAATCGCTCGTGAATGCCGCCAAAGCCGCCATTGCTGAGAATGACGATGACATCGCGTTCCTGAACCAGCGGTTTGAGCCGGGCGATGATGGCGGTCACGTCGGGTTCATAAAAAGCGGGGCGGCCCGTGGCAGCGATATCGATGACAACCTTCGCGGGATCGAGACGGTTGTCGGCGGCTAGTTGGTCGATGCGCGCAACTTGCGCGAGGATCGCGCCGTCGGCTTCGGCAAGTGCGGCGGGAAGTTCTTGCTGAAAAATCGCGCGGCGGGTCGTGTTCGAGCGGGGTTCAAAGATCGCCCACAGCCGACGGCCGGGATATTGGTGGCGCAGCCCGCGCAGGGTTTCGCGGATGGCCGTGGGATGATGACCGAAGTCGTCGATGATCGTGATCCCGCGCACTTCGCCGCGGACTTCCTGCCGTCGCTTCACGCCCTCGAATGAAGCGACCGCCTTGGCGATCACGTCGAGCGGCACGCCGTAAAAATGCGCCGCGCTGATCGCCATCGCGGCGTTGCGCACATTGTATTCGCCCACGGCTTGCAGCGTGAAACGCGTTTCGAGGAGCGTGAATTGCGAACCGTGCGGGTCGTAAACGACGTCGCGAATGTGCCGCGCAGCGTTCGGCGAAAACCCGACTTCGACGAGCTGCGCGCGGCAGTTCTCGGCGACATCGATGCAGTTGGCGTCGTCGCCATTGATCAACACCATGCCGTTCTCCGGGACGATATTCAGCAGCCGGCGGAAGCTCAATTTGATCGCGTCGAGATCGTCAAAAATATCCGCGTGATCGAACTCGATGTTGTTCACGACGACCAACTCAGGGAGGTAGTGAATGAACTTCGAGCGCTTGTCTAAAAAGGCGGTGTCGTATTCATCGCCCTCGATCACGACATGCTTCGCATCGTGAAGGCTCGCGCCTTGTCCGAGGTTCTTCGCGATCCCGCCGATCATGTAAGCGGGGTTCAACTCCGCGCATTGCAGAATCCACGTAAGCAGCGAAGTCGTGGTCGTTTTTCCATGGGTGCCGGTGACGACGAGGTTGTGCTTACCGCGGAGGAAAAACTGCATCAGCGTCTCGGGTAAAGACAGGTAGTAGAACATGAGGTTGAGCACCGCTTCGATCTCGGGATTGCCGCGCGAGATGGCGTTGCCCACGACGATCAGGTCCGCATCCGCCGGAATATTCTCCGGCCGATAGCCTTCGCTGAGCTTGATCCCTTTGCTCTCGAGAAAGGTGGACATCGGCGGATACACGGCCGCATCGGAACCAGTGACCTTAAAGCCTTGAGCGCGCATGGCGGCGGCGACCGCGCCCATGGCGGTCCCACAAATCCCGATGAAGTGAACGTGACGAATCTCCTGTTTCATGAAGCGTGGAAAAGAGGGCGAAGCTATCGCCCGCTTTCCGCGAGCGCAACGCCGTTCCGGGCTTCCAATTCCGCGGCTTCGTCCCTTTCCTGAATCCGCCATGATCGAAGTTAAAGCGGCTTGTTTTCGTCTCCGCTCGTGTCTTTCGTGGATGTTATCCCCGCCATGAAACGTCACCTCCTCCTCCCGTTGTTCACTGCCGCCGTCGCCTGTGCCGCCGAGCCGCCCGTTCCCAAGTTCCGCGCCGTGACGATCGACGATCAGATCCAAATCGGCTACGGTCTCGCCGTCGCGGATGTGAATGGCGATGGCAAACCCGACATCCTGCTCGCGGACAAGCGCCAGATCGTCTGGTATGAAAATCCCGGCACGCCGCAGTCCGCGCCCGCGACGTGGCCGAAGCACGTCATCGCCGAGAATCTAACCCTGCAGGACAACGTCTGCATCGCTGCGCAGGACATCGACGGTGACGGCAAATGCGAGCTCGCAGTTGGTGCCGAGTGGAATCCCGGCGACACCGAAAAAAGCGGTGCCGTCTTTTATCTGATCCCGCCCGCCGATCGCACGCAACGCTGGGAACCGGTGAAATTCCCGAGCGTCGAACCCACCACGCATCGCATGAAGTGGATGAGACTTGAAGACGGGACGTGGGGTCTGGTCGTGGTGCCGCTTCATGGGCGCGGGAACAAGAACGGAGAAGGTGCGCCCGTGAAAGTCCTGCTCTATCACCCGCCCGCTCAACTCAACGATCCGAAGGGCGAATGGAAGTCGGAACTGATCGACGGCACGATGCACATGACGCACAACTTCACCCGCCTTTCCCCGCCCGGCGACGTGGCCAAAGCCGACTCCCTCCTTCTTGGTGGCAAAGAAGGTCTGGCCATCCTCCGGCACAACGACGGGAAATGGACGCGGCTCGCGCCACCGGTCCCGTCCGGCGAGAGCGCCGGGGTCGGCGAGGTGAGGCTCGGTTCACTCGGTGCCAACGCGCAATTCATCACGACCGTCGAACCCATGCACGGCTCACAACTCGTGGCCTACGTCTCGCAAAAATCCGCAGACGGTCCCACGAAAATCCTGCGCTACCTCCTGACCGACCATCTTACCGAAGGACACGCCCTTGCTTGCGGCGATCTGCTCGGCGGGAACAGCGACCAGATCGTTGTCGGTTGGCGCGGGAAAGTCGGTGCGACCGGCAGCACCACTGGCGTGGCGGTGTGGACCTCGCTCGATGCCACGGGCGAGAAGTGGCGTGAGACGATCATCGATCCTGACGGCATGGCTTGCGAGGATCTGCTGCTCGCCGACCTCGACGGCGACGGCAAACTCGACATCGTCGCCAGCGGTCGAGCGACGAAAAACGTGAAGGTCTATTTCAACGAGACCCCGCGGTAGTTCCCAAGCAAGCGACGTGCTTACCCGACGAACTGAGCCATTAAGAAGCGTTTGAAAACTCCAGTGAATCCTCATTCTGAGGCATTCACAAAACGGTGTTTTGCTGGCGGCGGCAATGTGCCGTGCTAACGCCGTGTCATCCTGAGCAGAGCGGAGGCGGTCAGGCGGGCGTGGCGGAGACCCCCAAGCTACGAGTGTCATCCTGAGCGGAGTTCCGTCGCGGGCGCAGTCGGGACGGAACGCAGTCGAAGGATCCCGGCGCTTTCATGAGCGATGACCGCTGATATTCGACGGGATTCTTCGACTCCACTTCGGTCGCCAAGCTCCCTGCGTTTCGCTCAGAATGACTCGCAGTTTGAGTTCTTGAAAACCGCATTGTGAAGCTGAAGAACAGTCCCGTCTTCAGCCACCTTTGCCACTCGTCGCGCCCGAAGTGCTTTTCGCTTCCTTCCGAATTTTGAGCGCCCGCTGGCGGAGGGGTTCGGCTTTGGCCGGTTTGCTCAGATCGACGTAGAGCGCGGCGAGGCTGTCGAGACTGTCGGCGGTGGACGGGTCGTTGGGGCCGAGCGCTTTTTCCCGGATCGCCAGGGCGCGGAGCAACAGCGGCTCGGCCTTTTTGTAGTCGCCGATTTTGCGGTAGATGTCGCCAAAGTTTCCCACCGCCGTGGCCGTCTCCGGATGATTCGGGCCCGCGCCTTTTTCGTAAAGATCAACGGCACGCTCCACGATTACTTTCGCCTGGGAAAGGTCGCCCATCTTTTCATAAATCACGGCCAGCGTATTGAGGCACGACGCCGTGGCCTTGCTGTCGGTGCCGGACAATTTCTCTGTGGATTGGAGCACCTGGAGTTGAAAGATCTCGGCTTTGCGGTAGTCGCCGATTTCCTGGTAGAGTTGCGCGAGATGGGCGCGCGTGGCCGCGGTATCACGATGATCTGTGCCAAGCACGGGCTCCCGGATTTGCAGAGCCCGCTGAAAATATTCCTCGGCCTTCGCAAACTCCCGCCGCTTGTCCAACACCGAGCCGAGACCATCGAGGCTGGCGGCAGTTTCAGGCGACCGCGGCGCCATCGCCTCCCGCGTTTTGAGCGCGCTCGCAAAGAGGGGTTCGGCCCGCACCTCATCGCCCTGGCGGAGATAGACGGTCGCGAGGTTATTCTGCGCGAAGGCAGTGGCCGAATGGTTTGGGCCAAACGTGGTTTCGCAGATTTTCAGCGCCCGCTGGAAGAGCGGTTCGGCCTTCGCATACTGCTCCTTGTCGCGGTAGAGCGCGGCGAGATTGTTCAGGCTGGTCGCGGTGTCGGGATGGTTTGGGCCGAGCGTTTTTTCCCGGATTTTCAAGGCGCGCTCAAAAAGCGATTCCGCCCTTTCCGGGTTGCCCTGAGCGAGATACATGGCGGCGAGATCGTTCAAGGTGAAGGCAGTTTTCGGATGTTCGGGTCCGAGCGCCTTTTCACGAATCGTGAGGGCGCGTTCAAAAAGCGGTTGCGCTTTGGCGTATTCACCTTTGCGGAAATAAAGAACGGCCAGCGCATTCACGCTGGCAGCGGTGTCTGGATGGTCAGGCCCGAGTGTTTTTTCGCGAATCTTCAGTGCCTTCTGATTCGATTCTTCCGCCGCCGCGTAATTGCCTCTTTGCGTATAAAGGAGCGCAAGATTGCTCAGACCCGCGGCGATGTTCGGGTGATCGGGACCGTAACTTCCTTCCCAGATTCCCAGCGCGCGGTTGTAAAGCGGTTCGGCCTTCCCGGGGTCGCCCAGAGTTCGATAAAGCTCCGCGAGATTGTTCACCGCTGCGGCCGTGCCGGGATGGTTCAAGCCGAGAGTTGCCTCGCGCCGCTCGACGATTTTTTGGGCGATGGGAACTGCTTCCTCAAATTTCCCGGCCTTGTAGAGCGCGTCGAATTTTGCAACGAGATTGATGAGATCCGGGTCCGTGTCGGCTGCGCAGAGGCGCAGGCAAAGGAGCGACACGATGACGAAAGACGAGAGCCATCGCTGCGCGAAAGAGCGACGATGCGTGGTCGCTTCAGTCTTTTCGCGATTCGGGGGGAGAGGCCTTTGCATACTTGCTTCTAGCGGCGACATGAGGAGCGGGCAAGCGACGTTGCCGCGGCGAAGGAAGCTCGCCTCTCGAAAACTTTTCGGCGACGATCCCAGCCTTATGAGCCAGCCCGCTGTCAGCATTCACCCCTACTTCAAAATCCATCCCGGCAAGCTCGAAGCCGCCAAAGCGCTGCTGCCGAAGTTTGTCGAAAAGACGACGACCGAGGAGAAGTGCGTTTACTACGAATTCACCGTCGATGGAGACGTTGTTTTTTGCCGCGAAGCGTACGTGGGAGCAGAGGGCACGCTGGCGCACCTCGCAAATGTTGGTCCGCTTCTCGACGAACTGCTGACGATGGCGGACCTCGCGCGGCTTGAAATCCACGGTCCTGCCGAGGAGCTTGAAAAGCTCAAGGGTCCGCTGGCGGGCTACAAGCCGGCTTGGTTCGCCTACGAGTGCGGCTTGAAGCGCTGAGCCGTTTTCAATTCCATCCGGCTTGTCGCACTCGACAAGGACGCCGGGACGTTTGACATTCCCGACGAATGAAAAATCGGATCGAGGCGCTCGTTTCCCAAGTCAGCGAAATCATTGTCGGAAAGGAAGATGTCGTTCGTCTCGCGGTTTCGTGCCTCCTCGCGCGCGGGCATCTGTTGATTGAGGATTTGCCGGGCGTTGGCAAGACGACGCTGGCTCAAGGGCTGGCGCGTTCGCTGGGACTTCACTTTCGGCGAATTCAATTTACCAGCGATCTTTTGCCGGCGGACATCGTGGGCAACTCGATCTACGACCGTGAGCAGCAGCGCTTCGTTTTCCATGCCGGGCCGTTGTTTTCGCAAGTCGTGCTGATTGACGAAGTGAACCGCGCGACGCCCAAGACGCAAAGCGCGCTGCTCGAGGCGATGGAAGAAACGCACGTCACGATCGACGGTGTGACGCATCCTTTGCCGGCGCCGTTTTTCGTCATGGCGACGCAGAATCCGCAGCATCAGATCGGCACGTTTCCGCTGCCGGAGTCGCAACTCGATCGCTTCCTCATGCGCATCGAACTCGGAGTGCCGGGCCGCGCCGCCGAGCGGACCATGCTCCTCGGGCTTGATCGCCGCCAGCTCATCCGCGAAGTGCAACCCGTGATGCCGAGCGAGATGCTCACCGAGATTCAGGCGAGTGTGCGGCAGGTGCATGCGTCGCCGGCTCTACTCGATTATTTGCAGGACTTGCTGGATGCCAGCCGCCGCCGGCATCGCACCGGCCTTTCACCGCGTGCTGGTCTCGCGCTGCTCCACGCCGCGCAGGCGTGGGCCTTGATGCAAGGCCGGGAGATGGTGCTTCCCGAGGACATTCAAGCAGTGGGTGTGGCGGTGATGGCGCATCGGCTCGGACAGGATTTGGAGAGCACCGAAGAGGCCGGCCGCAACCTCGCGCAAAGTCTCCTTCGAGAAATCGCTGTTTCATAACATCGTGGACTCGCGTCCTCCCAAAATTCGCGTCTGGGTCTTCCCAAACGGAAAATCCATCGCCCTCTGCGCGGTGCTCGGCGCGATGTGGTATGCGGGCGCCAGCCAGGGCAATGGCGCAGCGTATCTGTTGTGCTTCGTGCTGGCTGCGCTCGTCGCGGTCTCGACGGTCCACGCCTGGGCCAATCTCCGGGGCGTTCGCATCGCCGTCGAGCCGATGGCGCCAGCCTTTGCCGGTGATGACCTGGCGGTGCCGTTGGCCGTCAGCTCCATCAGCCGCCGCAGCCATTTCGGCATTCACGTTTCCAGCGGTGTGGGAAAAAAAGCGGTGCTATTTTCGGAGGTCGCGCCAGATGGAGTGCAGCGCGGCACGCTCCGCTTTCCGGCGGTGCGGCGCGGATGTTTCCGCGAGTTGCGGCTTCGCGTGAGCAGCCGGTTTCCGCTCGGCTTTTTCACCGCTCGCCAGCGCCTCATCTTGGAGCAGCCGCATTACATTTATCCGCTGCCGGGCGGCACCGCACCGCTCCCGCGAACGCTCGCGCCGACGCGACAGCCACGCGACGGAACACGGCATGAGGGAGATGATTTCGGTGGTGTGCGGGCCTGGCGTGCCGGCGAATCCCAGCGGCACATCGACTGGAAAGCCGCCGCCCGCGGGCAGCCGTTGCTGACCAAGCAATGGACCGGAGAAGCCGACGAAATCATGTGCTTCGACTGGCAGGCGCTCGCACCGCTCGAAGTCGAAGCGCGTCTGAGCCAGATCGCCAAATGGGTGATCGTGGCGGAGCGCGGCGGGTCGAGCTATGCGGTGCGGCTGCCGGGCGTGACGATCAAGGCCGCGCGTGGTGACCGACATTTTCACCAATGTCTGCGGGCTCTCGCGGTGTTTGAGGGCGGCGGTCCATCGGCAGTTTCGGGCGGCGCATCATGAAGGTCTTCCATCAGTCGCCACGAGCGAGCGCACTCGCGACGGCGCCGCTCGTCGGGATTATCGCGGCGCTCATCCTGGCCGTGGCTCCTCTGGCCGCGAAGATTGCGGGATGGGTGCTCGGTTTTTTCCTGATCGCCTGTGGCGGCCGCCTTTTCATGAATCGCGACGCGGGAAAGCTGCCTTCGCTGGCCGTGAAGGTTCTGCTCTTCGCGCTGGGAATTGGCGGGGTCGCGGCGACCTACGGATCAATGCTCGGCATCGAACCCGGGCTGAGCATTCTTCTGTTCCTCGTCTCGCTGAAACTGTTGGAGGCCAACAGCGCACGGGATTTTCACGTGCTCGCGCTCATCGGCTTTTTCCTCGCCCTTTGCGCCCTCTTCTTTTCCCAGGATCTTCTGCTCTGGCTTTATGTGGCGGTGGTCATCCTGCTGCTGACGGCCACCCTCGTTCGCTTTCATCGCGGCGAGGGTGTTGCCAGCTATCGCCGCTCGACTTTGCTCGCCGTGACCTTGCTCCTCCAAGCGTTGCCCATTGTGGTTCTGCTGTTCTTGTTTTTTCCGCGAACCTACGGCGGATTTCGTTTTCAGTTCAGCCAGTCGATTCTCAATGCCGCCGGAATGTCGGAACGCCTTTCGCCGGGCAGTATCGCTGCGCTCGCGCTCAATGATCAGATTGTTTTTCGCGCGGATTTTCCGGACGGAAAAGTGCCGCCAATGTCCGCGATGTATTGGCGGGCCGGCGTCCTCTGGCGCGGTGACGGGCTCACTTGGATTCATGGACTGCCGCTGAACGAGGAGGGCCGGTTGGGGCAACTCGGTGGCATGGCGGTCCGGCAGCGCATCAGCGTCCAGCCGCACGGAGCACGCTGGCTCTACGCGCTCGACCGCCCGGCGAGCGACGTCCGGGGCGCGACGCTCGAACCCGGCGGCTTTCTGCAAAGCCGGCGGACGATCACGAGCCAGTTTCGCTACGAGGTCATCTCGCGCCCGGAGAATCGCCAGACTACGCTGCCTGCGGAGCAGCGCGTCGAGACTTTGCGCCCGCCCGCGCGCGTCTCGCCGCAGGTGCGGGCGCTCGTCGCGGGCTGGCAGAGAGAGCATCCGGACCCGCAGGATCTCATCGAGACCGCCCTGCATTTTTTCCGCAAGGAGCGGTTCATCTACACGCTGCATCCCGGCACCTACAGCGACGCCAATGGACTCGACGAATTTCTCTTCGAGCGCCGCCAGGGCTTCTGCGAGCACTACGCCGCGGCCTTCGCGACATTGATGCGTGTCGCGGGCATTTCCTCGCGGGTGGTTATCGGTTACCACGGTGGGGAGTTCAATGCGCTCGGCAAATATGTCATCGTTCGGCAGGCCGATGCTCACGCTTGGTGCGAGGTCTGGATCAAGGACAGTGGCTGGTTGCGAGTCGATCCGACCGATATGATCGCGCCCGACCGTCTCGCCTCCGGGCTGGCTTCCTATCTCGAAACACACGGCGCTGAGACCGACCCCGCTGCATCTCAGAGGTCCACCGCCGCAGCCGGCTGGCGCGAGTTGCAGCGCGACCTCCGGCTGGCGTGGGACAGCATCAATTACCAATGGGATCTGCGGGTGCTCAATTTCGACGAGGATAATCAGCGAACGTTTCTCCTCGCGCTTGGCTTTGGCAGCATTCGGTGGCCGGAGATTCTGACTTGGGTCGTGGTTTTGATCGCGACATGTCTCGGTGTCATCGGGCTGTGGTTGCGGCGCCCCGGTCCCGAGAGCGGTGATGAAGTGGGAAGATGGTATGGGCGCTTTTGCCGGATTCTGGAGGGCGGGGGATTGAAACGTGAAACCTGGGAAGGCCCGCAACATTTCGGGGAACGGGCGGCGGCGCACTTTGCCGCGCAGGCGGTGGCGATTCGCGAAATCACCGCGCTCTACATCCAGCTTCGTTACGGTCCTGCGGCTCCGGCGCCGCGAGCCTTTATCCGTGCGGTGCGGAGCATGCCTCGTCTGCTTCCAGCTACGGGCGGAACATAAGATAGACCGCGCTTGGAGCTGACTTTTCCGCGGAGGTGGAAGGCGCTATTTCGTCGCCGGTGCGGGGGCCGCTGCCGGCTTTGCGGCCGCGGCCTTTTCTGCGTCAGCTTTGGCTTTTGCCTGCGCCGCTTTTTTCGCCGCTTCCTCGGACTGAACGATCAGCGGAGCCCATGCTTCCTCTGCCTTCTTGAGTTGCGCCGCATTTAATCCAAATGCCTGGAGCACCCCGGTCGCCATCAGCTTGTTGCCCGCCGTGTTCATGTGGACGCCGTCG
>JBBSDS010000006.1:0-38119 GCA_038240495.1 Chthoniobacterales bacterium
CGAGTTCGATCGCTTTCGGCGTGTCCTTTCCATTGATGAAGCTCAGAGCGCGCACGGCTTCGAGCTTCACGCGCGGCGCGCTGTCGCGGATGGCAGCTTCGAGAAGTGCGAGCGCATTTGGCACGCGGTCGTGCCAGTAGCAAAGGACACGCACAGCCTGCGCGCGGGCGCGAGGCTCGGGTGACTTCAGCACATCGTTGAGCAAATCGAGGTTCACCACGTTGTGCCATTGATGCACCCAGAGTGCTTCGAGGCGGTTGTGTTCGTAATCCTTGTCCTTCTTATCGAGGTTCTTCTCCCACTTCTGCACGGCGGCGATGACCTGTTTTGAGTCATGCGTGTCGAGTTCGATCTTCGCGCGCATCCGCACGTTGTCTTCGTGCTCCTTGAGCAGTTCGAGCAGGTTCTCGATGGATTCGCCGGCGATCTTTTTCGGCGTGAGCAAAGGACGCGACGGATACGTGATGCGGTAGATGCGGCCGTGTTCGTGACCGCGATTCGGATCGCGCAGGTGATGCTGCAAGTGACCGATGAGCATCTGCGACCAATCCATGAAATAGAGCGAGCCATCCGGCGCCACGGCGACGCCGCTCGGACGGAAGTTCGGATTTCCCTCGTGCTCATCGTCGCCGAGGATGCCCTCGACGAGCGGATCGATGGTCTCACCTTTCAGCCCCGAGCCTTCCTCCGACACCTTCGCGCGGAAGATGCCCTGGAAGCCGATCACATTTGTGTTGAGAAACAGCCCCTGCCAGTCATCCGGGAAATGCCGACTGCTCAGGAAGTTCGTGCCGGGGCACGGACGCGACGGACGCTTCCAGAATTCATTCATCTTCGGATGCGCGCCGCTGTCGAGATGCCCGCTAAATGCCGGCGCAAAATACGACGCGTTGCCGGTGGCGTCGGTGATGATGTCATTGCCCCAGTAATCAAACACGCGCCCGTGCGGGTTCGCGAAACCGTAGGGCACGTAACGCTCGAAGCGCGAGGTGCGCGGCTCGAAGCGATAGATCGCGCCGTTCACGTTGCGCACCGGGCCGGTGAGCGTCTCGACATTTGTGCGATGGAAGACGCCGTCGCTGAAGTAAACCGCGCCGCCCGGTTCGTAGCAGATCGAGTTTGTCTCGTGGTGTGAATCCGCCGCATCGAGGCCATGCACGAGGCGCTCCTTCCAGTCGGCCTTGCCGTCGCCGTCCGTGTCGCGCAGGAACCACATATCGGGCGACTGCATCACGAGCACGCCGTCCTTGTAGAGCTGGAAGCCCGTCGGGCAGTTCAGCCCGTCGGCAAAGGTCGTGCACTTCGTGAACTTCCCGGTCTTTGGATCAATGTCGAACACGACGAGCTTGTCGAAGACCTTCGTCGTCGGCGTCGTCTCGGGATAGGTCGGCCACACCGCGACCCACAGGCGGCCCTTGGTGTCAAAGTTCATCTGCACGGGATTGATCAGCTCGGGAAATTCCTTCTCCGACGCAATGAACTCCACCTTCGTGCCCTCGGGCGATTTGATGTATTTCAGCGTGTCTTCACCCTTCTCGATGAAGGGGCGCAACGGGGATTTCGGCGAAGGCTTCGCGTTGGTCGTGTTCACGGCCGCCGCCTCCTTTGTCGCCACCGGGATCGGGCCGAAGCGGTTCGGCGGCACCGCGTCCACCTTCGGCAGATTGTCGTCCTTCACCGTGAACGCTTTCCCCTGCGCCGCGGCCCACACAGCCTGGTCGCGATTCGCCACCTTCACGTCACGCTGCGCCATTTCCTGACCCATGATGGTCGCGTTGTCCGGCGCGTTCTTCGGGTCGTTCGGATCGGCGTAATTGATGCGCGAGCGCTGGCCGTAGATGTTGTATTGATCCACGGTCCGGTAGCGGTGATGCCACTGCACGTTCTTCTCCAGCACCGCCTCGCGGATCTTCGCCACGGTGGGGTCCGTCGTGGACGCCGCTTCCTTGCCAAACAAGGCCTTGAACTGAATCGGCGCGAGCGCCTTGTCGCCATCCTCCGTCAGATGGATGCCGTTGATCGTGAGCGGCTGCGCAGTTTGCGCGAAGAGGTCCTGCGACGCCTTGAACAAATCCACGAAGAGCACATCGTTCGCAGCCGCCACCTCGGCCATGGCCTTGGTGTAAAGGGCGAGGTTCTTGTTGTTCGCGGACCCATCGGGATAGTTCGTCGGATTTTTCAGGTCCTCATGCGCGATCGGCGAGAGGAGCACGAGCCTCGGGTGGCCCTTGCCGTAGTCCGCCCCGAGTTGCTTCTTCACGTATGCGTCCAGCGCCGTCTTGAAATCCGCCAGCCCGGCCTCGCCCTTGAACGATTCGTTGAAGCCCCAGTACGCGAGGATCACGCTGGCCTGGAAATCCGTGCCCGCCTTGTAAATCACTTCTGAGCCAGGCTTGTACTTCTCAGGATTGGTGAATCGATCGCTTCCAATCACCACCTTCGCGTTCGTGTCGCCCTTCTTCATTCCGAGGAAATATTCCGTCGTCGGAACTTCATCCGACCGCGGATGCACATTCACCTCATCGGCGGCGAAACCGAGATTTCGCACCGTGAGATCGAGATCGGGATACGCCTTGTGGATCAGCGTTTCGAGCCAGGCGTGATGCTGCTGCCGATCGGCGAGACCGCTGCCCACGATGGCGATGTTATCGCCTTTGTGAAGTTCGAGCGGCGCCGCGTGAAGCGCCGCCAAGGACGACAGCACAAGGGTAAGAATGAGGAGACGGATTTTCATAAATGGTGGGAGGAGAAGCGGGAGTTGTAGCCGAATAATGCCGCGGGCGTGACAACCCTTAGCAGGTGAATGGGCCAGGACGAACCAAACGTGTGCAGTTATTTTGGCTGGCTGTCGGCAGCCGATTTGTTCGCGGTGGCGGCGAAGAATTGAAGTTCGTGAATCGACCAATAATTACCGGCGGCGGAGCCGGTCTGCATGATGCGCACGAACTTCGCCTTCGCCGCCGGGAAGACGATGTCCGTCACCGCGCTCACTCCTTTTCCTGTCACGACTTGTTTCCATGCCTCGCCATCATTCGACAACTCCACCTTGTAGCCGCGCGGATAATCATTCGCGGATTTCGTGCTGTCGAGTTGCAAGCCGACGATGGTCGTCTCCTCCGGGAACTCGACTTGAAACCACATGCCGGGCGCTTGAAAAGCGCCCGTGGTGTAGCGCGATCCGGCATCACCATCGACCGATTTCGCGCAATCGTCCGGCTTGTGGCTGGCGGTCAGTTTCCAGGCTTTCCGATTCGGCACCGGCTGCGGGAGCGTGGCGCGCAGTTCGGTTTCCGTCCAAGGCTGCGTGCGATCCTTGCTCGCCGCACGGAGGCGCGCCACGTCTTCGGGTTTTACAAAACCGGCGCGATTGCCGAAAGAATTCCGCACATAGCTGAGGACGCCGGCAATCCACGCGTCGTCGTTGGTCGCCATTGAGATCATCTGGCCTTCGTACTTCTTGCCGGCGATGTCGCCGGTGAGGCCTTGCAACAGCACGTGAATCGGGCCTTCGCGCCAGCCGATCACGGTCTTCGAGCCGGCGAGCGGGGGCGCGAGCATTGCGCCCGGAGCCGCACCAGCCATCGGCATGCCTTTGCCATCCATGCCGTGACACGCGGAGCAAAGCGTCTGGAAAGCCTCCTGCCCCACCTTGTAGAGCTTCTGTTCATCGGCATTCATCGCGAGAGGTGCGGCTTGCACGGGCGGATGCAAAACCATGTCGCCAATTTCTTTCACCGCCCGGTAAGTGCTCGCACCTGCCACGTCTCCGACGGTCTTTTTCCAGTCGGATAGATTGAGCAACTTCGCCGTGAGCAACGCTTGCAAAACAACGTCGCCATCTTTGTCCTTGGTCGCGTTGATCACATCGACCGCGAGCGACGTGTCGCCTTGTTTGTGAAGCGACTCGCTCACGCGCAACGCGGCGGCGCGAAGTTGCGGGTGCTCGTCTTTCAGTTTTTGGCGAACGAGCTCCGGCGTCGCAGCGTTCAGGCCTTCGAGCGTCCAGAGCGCGTGCAAACGGGCGAGCGGATTCTTGTTCGTCTGCGCCATCGCGACGAGCGCGGGGCCGACGGAAAAATCCTGCTTCAAGACGAGCAGCCTTTGCGCGGTGTCACGCCACCAGCCATTTGGATGTTCGAGATGCGCGACCAGTTGTGCGGGCGTCTCGCTGTTCATCTTCGGCAGCGGACCGGGCTTCGCACCGTCCTTGGTCAGCCGATAGACGCGGCCTCGACCGGTCGGTTTGTCGAGCCCGTACTGCTGCACGGCCTTGCGCAGATAGCTGCCATCCTTCACCCAATTTCCCTCCTGGATGATGCCGCGATACATGTCGGTGATATAGAGTGTGCCGTCGGGTGCGTTGTTGAAATTGACCGGGCGAAAGAGCGGATCGGTCGAACGGATGAATTCCGATTTTTCGTACGGATTGCTCAGGATCGTGATGCCGTCTTTCACCTCGACCTTCGTGCGCCGCACGAGCCGACCGACGGGCTCGCCGAAGAATAAGTTACCCAAAAACTCCGGGAGTTTGTCGCCGCGATAGATTTCGCCGCCGCACGTCGCGGTGAAGTGATTCAGCGTGCCATCTTCCGGGCGATAGCGCCGCTCGCCGCCCTGCACGTCGGCCAATCCAACCAGCGGCCATACCTCTTCGTAGCCCGGGGTGAATTGGTCCCTTGTGTTGAAGGCGCCGTAAACAATGCCGGTTTGAAAATTCAGCGGGCCTCTTTCACCACCTGCATTGACGAACCAGACCTTGCCCCAGTCATCCTGCGACACGCCCCACTGCCCGCCATTCGGCGCCGTCGTCTCCTTCAGCGTCTGACCGTCCGGCGTCCAGCGCAGACGGTATGCATTGTAAGTTGTGTAGAGCCAGTTATCGAGCGCCCACACCGGACCGCTCGGCTGGTGTTCCATGTTACCACCGCGCGGACCACCCTGGTAAAAGAGCTCCTTCTTGTCCGACACGCCATCGCCATCCGTGTCGGTGTAAATGTAGAGATCGTTCGTGTCGGTCTCGCCGATGAGCACGCGACCTTTGTCCAGCGGGAGAAGGATGCGCGGGAGCAGCAGCTTGTCGGCAAAGACGGTGTGCTTGTCGTAATTGCCGTCGCCCTTCGACGACCAGTGCATCGAGACGCGGCTCACCGGATCGTGCTCACCGGTGCCGTCGATGTCCTGCATGTAGGTCCGCAACTCCGCGACGAAGATCCGTCCGTCACCGTCAAAGGCGATCGCCGCGGGTTCCTTGATGTCAGGTTCCGCGAGAACGGTTTCAAGATGATAGCCTTTGGGAAGTTGCGTTACCTTGAGCAGCTCCGCCGGCGTCCGCGGCTGAACTGGCGGTTTTTCGGCAAAGGTGTTGGGCTGAGAAGTCGGCGCCGTAGCGGGTGGCTCGACGGCGGAAGCAGCGAGGTTCGTGATCAGAAGGGTAGCGGTGAAAAGGCTGGCGGTGGTCTTCATTGAAGGGGCGAGTTGAGGGGATGCGCGATTTGAAACAGGTCGCGCACTTCCTGTGTGCCGAGTGCGCAGCTAAAAACAAGCATTTCATCCACGCGGTCATCAAATCTAGTGTCAGTCTTCAACCGCCCCCCATCATGGCCACCCTTCGCCTGCTCGCCCGTCGATTCCATTTCCAGCTTCTCCAGCTCGTTTTCGCGCCTGCCGTCATGGCCGCCGGCACTCACGATTTTTTGAAAAAGCCGGACCCGTGGTTTGCCACCGATGAGGCGAAAACGATCGCAACGAACATCCTTTCGTATCAATCCGACTACGGCGGCTGGCCGAAAAACATGGATCTCACGGCGGCGCCTTTTTCCGGACAGCCGGTCGATCTCGTCGGAGAACTCAAGCCGATCTTCGACAACGGCGCGACGACCGACGAAGTGCGTTTCATGGCGCGGATGTATCGCGCGACGAAGGACACGCGCTATCTCCGCGCGGTCGAAAATGGGATTGATTACATCCTCATCGCGCAATACCCGACCGGCGGCTGGCCGCAGGTCTATCCGCCGGACCCGCAGTATCATCGACACATCACCTTCAATGACGATGCGATGGTGCGGATCATGTTCCTGCTCCAGGAAATCGCGAGTTCCGGCGCGTTCGGTTTTCTCGATGCGGACCGGCGGCGCGCGGTGCAGTCCGCTTTTCAGCGCGGCCTCGAGTGCATCGTAAAATGCCAGATCCCGGTGAATGGCAAACTCACCGCCTGGTGCGCGCAGCACGATGAAATCAATCTCAGCCCGCAGCCGGCGCGACGCTTTGAACTGGCGTCGATCAGTGGCGCGGAGTCCGTCAAAATCGTGCAGTTGCTGATGAGCATCGAGCGTCCGAGCCCGGACATCGTGCGTGCGATCGAGTCGGCTGTGGCTTGGTTCACATCGTCGCGCATCGATGGCTGGCGCGTGGTCGAGCACCCGGAAGAAAAGGGCGAGGGCAAAAACTGGGAGGCGATCAAAGACCCGGCGGCGGGGCCGCTGTGGGCGCGGTTTTACGACATGGCCACGAACCAACCGCTCTTCTCCGACCTCGACAGCAAACCACGGCTCCGCATCGAGAATATCGGCTGGGCGCGTCACGGCTACCGATGGACGGGCAACTGGGCGGAGCCGCTCATCGAGAAAGATTTTCCAGCGTGGAAAACGAAGCTCGCGAAAACCGGACCCGGCCCGGTCGCGCCAACGTGGCGGCCGAAAGTGCGCATCGCGCTCGCTGGCGATTCCACCGTGACGGATAGCTCCGGCTGGGGCTTCGGCTTCAAGAAGAGCCTCGCTGCCGACGTGCTGTGCGAGAACTTCGCCGGCGGCGGACAAAGCTCGAAAAGCTTTCGCGATACGGGGCAATGGAAAAAGGCGCTCGCCTGCAAGCCGGCCTACGTGCTGATCCAATTTGGCCACAACGACATGCCCGGCAAAGGTCCGAATCGCGAAACCGACCCGGCAACGACTTACGCCGAAAACTTAACGCGCTTCATCGCGGAAGCGCGCGAAGCTGGCGCGAAGCCGGTCCTCGTCACCTCATTGGCGCGGCGCATTTTCGAGAAAGACGGCAAGATGCGCGGAGAGCTCGCGCCCTACGCCGAGGCCGCGCGGAAAGTCGCGACGGAGCAGCATGTGCCGCTCATCGATCTCTATGCGCGCAGCATCGAACTGGCGGAAAGACTCGGCCCAGCCGGCGTCGAACCTTTCGAGCCGAAAATCCTGCCCAAGCCACCGACCGAACCCGCACCAAACGCCACCGCGGACACTCCCCCACCAAAGCCGGCTCACGCCGACATCGACGTCGCCGCACCTTCGGCCACGCCGCGCCACGACGGAACTCATCTCACCGCGCGGGGCAGCATCGAGTTCGGAAGAATCGTCGCCGAAGAACTCTCGCGGGCGCTGCCAGAAACCGAAACTTACGTTCGGAGAAACGTCGAGCATTAGCGATTGCCCGATGAGCCGAGACTTTGCCGAACTAGATTTCCGATCCACTCCGCTCGGCGATCTCTCCTTGCGCCGACGCCGCGTGCCGGCGCTCGATGACCTCGAAGTCTTCGAGGTGAAACTCGGCGAGGACTTCCTCATGTCGAGCCTCTTCCACGAAGTCGAAGTCGCCCTCGCCGACCTCGGCCTGGCCGCACTCGATCCCGGCGAATGGGATGTCGTCGTGGGCGGACTCGGGCTCGGCTACACCGCCGTCGCCACGCTCAAGCACGCCGCAGTGCGCGAATTGATCGTCGTCGATTTCCTCGACGCCGTCATCGACTGGCACCAGCGCGGCCTCGTCCCGCTCGGCCCGCAACTCACTGGCGATCCGCGTTGCCGGCTAGTCCATGGCGACTTCTTCGCCCTCGCCGCTTCCACGATCGGCTTCGATCCCGCGCAACCCGACCGCCGCGTCCATGCCGTCCTCCTCGACATCGATCACTCCCCGCGCAACCTCCTCCACCCGCGCCACGGCACCTTCTATTCGCCTGAAGGATTACGCGCCCTCGCCGCGCATTTGCACCCCGGTGGCGTCTTCGCTTTGTGGTCCGACGACCCGCCCGACGAGGACTTCCTCCACACACTCCGCGCCATCTTCACCACCTCCCAAGCACACATCGTCAAGTTCGCCAATCCCCTCCTCGACCGCGAATCCGCCAGCACAGTTTACGTCGCCCGCACCGCCACGCAGGGTTAGGGCCACTACGATTGATTGAGGATGGCGCGGATCTACTCGTTGGCGTTCATGCTGCCGAACGGCGTTACGCGACGTTCGTGTTGCTATCGTAGCCATTGCTGCACGCTCATAGCTCCGGCAGCCAAACAGCCAAAGTTTAGTAGAAGGCCGGTTAGCTGACGACCGAAACCGCTCTCCCTCCTCACGAATATTGAAAGAATCACCAGTGCGAGGCCGATAATGCCGGCAACGCCCAGGCCAAGGCCGGCTCGAAGGACAAAAGCCCATCCAATCATGTCTCCAGCGGTGCCGCTGCCGGCGCCTAAGACTGAGCAAAAAGCGAAAACCAAAGCATTAAGTGGGATAGCTACAGACCATGTAGCGAGTGGCGATTCCTTGGTTGCCTTCGATTCGGCGCTCATGCGCTCAGTCGCCTGACGACTTCAAGCTCCGCGACAGCGGAGTGCGGCGCGGCAATGTGCATGGTGGGCGGAAAGGCGGCGGCGGAAGCAGGTGCCGTGACGTGCGGAGCGGTTTGCTGTAGCGCATACGGGTTAGGCGTTGCGGTTGGATTGGAATACATCGCAAAAGACATATGCCGCGAGCGTAACCTGCCAGGCAACCCAAAGGATGAGCCACGGAAGTAACACAAACGGTAAAGCTGACACTGCGTGCTCGAAGTAGCTGAATCCTTCGGACTGAGCCGAGTTAACGAGATAAATATCAACTGAACAAACAGAGATGAGCGTGACGATAGCCAATGCTCTACTCCCAACCGTCCCGCGATAAATCCACGCAACGCTCGCAAGTGGAATCAAAATAATGCCATAGACCGATGTGCAACCACACATCCAACCGTGGCCCGCACCTGTGCATAGGAGTGCCAACAACGCGACCGCAACCCCATATACGACTCCATACAAAGCCGCTGCGATTGCACCGGGCCATTTTTTTGGGGCGTGTTTCGGATTCATTCATCAGTGTGCGCGAGCAACGCCTAACTCTGGGTTGAGCGAAAGGTGGGTTAAGGTTGAAGTTCGCGAAGATGCCCATGTTTCCTCCCGCGGACGCTGCCAGGTTTCTGCGTCATTCGCGGTCAAAGAAACGACTGACCGACTAATGGCACCGCCTCTTACAAAGATGAACCCGGCGGTGGCGGCGTCTTGAAAATCGAAGGCTGCTGCGGGCTACCTGGGCTGCCCGACGCCGTCGGCAACGGGCCGGACTTTTTCAATTCCGTCTCCAACTTTTGGATGTAGCTGGCTGCACCGGTACCGGGATGGTAGCCGCCCTGGCGCACCAATTCCTTGCCGGCTGGATCGACGATGAGCACCGTCGGGAAGCCCTTGGACGGATACTTGGACATCAGGCCGCTGTTCTGCGCCTTCACCGCTGCACTGAGCGGGGTATTGTGCGGAAAATCCAATTGCACGAGCACGACGTACTTTTTCGCCCAGGAGTGAAACTGCGGCGTGCTGAAGACTTCCTTGTCGAGTAGCTTGCAAAAGCCGCACCAATCCGAGCCCGTGAAATCGAGGAGCAGGTATTTGTTCTCTGCCTTCGCCTTTTCCACTGCCTTGGCGTAGTCGTCGGTCCAGCCTGCAGGCGGAGCTGCGGAGACGCAGAGCGTAAACGTGCAGATGAAGAGGGCGGCGGTGAGGAATGATTTCATGGTCTGGTGGAGTCTTGGAATTTTTGACGCAGTCGGTTCATCCACCGCTACGCCGATTGGGGCAGTGTGAAGGAAAATACCGCGCCGCGCCCCGGCTCGCTGTGCGCGCTGATCTGACCACGGTGATCTTCGATGATGCGCTTGCAAATCGACAGGCCAAGGCCGGTGCCGTGCTCCTTGCCATGGGTGGCGAACGGCTCGAAAAGCCGCGGTGTGATCTCCGGCGCGAGTCCAGGTCCGGTGTCCTCCAACTCGGTGACGACTTGACCATCCTGCATGCTGAAATGCAGCGTTATTTTCCCGCCCGATGGCATCACATCGATGGCGTTATTGACGAGGTTGTAAAAGACGTGCGACAGCCTGCCGCGATCAAGCGGGAGCGACAGGGCGGGCGGCGGATTCGCACACTCGATCGTCACCGATTTCTCCGCAGCCTCGTGACGAATCTCCTTCAAAAACTCCTCCACAAATTCCGCATAGTTCGTGGGCTCGAGGTTCAAAGCTCGGGAAGAACCGCGCGTGAATTCGAGCAGTTCATTGATCATATTTGTCAATCGATCCACTTGTTTCCCGATCAGCATTTTCCCTTCAATGCGGTGTTCCGGCGTCGCGTCTTCGCCAGCCGCCAACTCGGCGGCAAAGCCGATGATATTGAGCGGGTTTTTGAAATCGTGAACGATCGACTGGGCAAAGCGACCGACCAGCGCGAGTCGCTCTGCCTGAAGGATTCTCTCGATGAATCGGCGGTCGAATTGCCGCATCCGCACGCAGAGTTCCCGCACGAGTGCGGTGAGCAGTTCGGGCGAATGCGCGAGCGCGCGCAGCGTCTCATCGCGCGGCACAAACGCCACCACCGTATCCACGACCGCGGCGGCGGTGGCGGAGCGCGGTTGCTCGTCAATCACGGCCATTTCGCCAAAGAAATTTCGGGGGCGCAGCCGCGACAAAGCGGGCCCGCGCTCTCCATTGACGATCGCCGAGATCTCTACCTCACCCTCTTCCACTATGTAAATGCCGTCGCCCACGTCGCCTTGGTTGAAAATGATTTCGCCCGCCCGGAATGAGAGCTTCCGCCCAGTCTTCTTGAGCGTCTCCAGTTCAGCGGAGAGTAACTCAAGGAATGGCCCCGTGGGCGGCAAATCGGTCATGGGCGCGCATGCTAGGTTGGAATCCACGCGAGCGGTAGGTTTTTCGGATGTCATCGGTTCCAAGCCGGAACGATGCAGTTCATGGATTTTTGAAAACGCAGAGACGCAGAGACGCAGAGAAGAAAGGCGTTACAAAGAGCTATACCCCATTTGGCCAGGGCCATGAGCGTCCTCGTTCGCCCCCTGCGCCTCTGCATCTCTCCGTTTTATCCACCAACTACGTCCTTCGACTGCATCGTTCTGGCTAAGAGGGTGTACCGAAAGTCCGCGCCCCGCTATGGCCGAAGGCTACCCTTCCAAACGGTCATCCTGAGCTTGCCGAAGGACCTCCATCTATTTGCGGGCAGCGGTGGGGCGGAGCCGCCTGCCTGCTCAAGATCGGCGCCATCTTCCGCCCACCAAAAGCTCGCCCACGGACCAGCCGCCATTTTTCCCGTACGCCGCCGCCTCGGAGGTCCTTCGACAAGCTCAGGATGACAGGGTGGGAAGGGCAGCCTGCGGCTGCGATACCGCGCACGCCTCGTGACTCTCGGTCCACACTTTAAGAGCCATCGGGCGTCACGCCAGTTCTCCGAGTTACCGGAGCCACCGAATCGGCGAGAAGGGTTGATGACTATGCTTTCGATGGCAGGATGGTTGTCTTCCACGGTTGATTAGTGCTTTCGACCGCTTCCCCACCATGAAGAGGCAAAACCATCCACCCGCTGCCGCCGGCTTCAGTCGTCGCGAATGGCTGCGCGTCGGGGGCTTGGGCTCGCTGGGTCTTTCGCTGCCGGGACTGTGGAGCGGAACGGCTCGGGCAGGCCAGGTCGAGAAGGGTTTCACTTTCGGCCGGGCGAAAAGTTGCATCCTGCTCTTTCTAAGTGGAGGTCCACCGCAGTATGAGACCTTCGATCCAAAGCCAGAGGCACCGCTGGAAATTCGTGGTCCGCTTGGTTCGATCCGGACAAAAGTGCCGGGCCTGCATTTTTCCGAAACACTGCCTTTCACCGCCCAAGTCGCCGATCGCCTCGCGGTGATCCGGTCGATGACCACGGACATCAATAGCCACTCCACGGGCGGCTGTTACATGCTCACCGGATACGAACCGTCGAGCAAAGCCGAGAATGTTCCCGCCGGGCCGCAGGACTGGCCGAGCATTGCTTCCGTGGTCGGTGCGCTGAAGCCGGGTGAGCGCTCGCCGCTTGCCTCGGTCGTCCTGCCCGAGACCATCCACAACGATGGCAACATCGTCTGGCCCGGACAGAATGGCGGGTTCATGGGCTCGGCGTGGCATCCGATGGTCATGGAGTGCGATCCGACGCAGATCCCGATGCGCATTGAGGGTCTGAGTTTGGAGCAAGGCATGACGAACCTGCGTCTCGCCGAGCGTTTCGATTTGCTCCAACAGTTGGACGCGCACTTCGCGGCGGGCGCACATAGCGGCGCCGTCGCCGCGCTCGGCCGCATGCATCAGAAAGCATTCGATCTGCTCCATTCCGAGGCCAGCCGCGCGGCTTTCGAGTTGGAGCGTGAGCCGCCGGCATTGCGCGCGAAATATGGCGCCCACAAATTTGGCCAGAGTGTGCTGCTCGCGCGCCGCTTGATCGAAGCCGGAACGCGACTCGTGCAAGTGAATTGGCCCCGCGAAGGAACCGCGGAAGTCGCTGGCAGTCCGCTCTGGGACACGCACAAGAACAACGCCGGTCGCGTGCGCGACGTGTTATGCCCGCAGTTCGACCGCACCTTCGCCACACTCATCGACGACCTCGCCACACGCGGCCTGCTCGACGAGACGCTCGTGGTCGTCATGGGTGAATTTGGCCGCTCGCCGAAGATCAATGTCAGTGGCGGTCGCGATCACTGGGGCTCGTGCTTCTCGGTCGTCCTGGCCGGCGCCGGAATCGGCGGCGGGCAAGTCATCGGCTCGAGCGATCGTCTTGGAGCAATTCCCGATTCGCGTCCCATCCGCCCACCAGACCTCGCGGCCACGATTTTCCATTTCCTCGGCCTGTCGCCTGCGCAGGAATTTCTCGACCCGCTGGGACGCCCGCGCAGCATCACCGACAGCGGGACACCGATCCGCGAACTGGTCGGCGTCTGACGATCAACGTGAAACAAGCTCCGGTTGGAAAAGCGCGCCGCAGACACTTTCAAAACTAAGAGGATGTACTGAAAATCCGCGCTCCCAAGTGGTCGAAGGACACCCCTCCAAACTGTCATTCTGAGCTTGCCGAAGGATCTCTAACTTTTCGTGGGCGGAGGTGGTGCGGGGCGATAGTGCTACGCCCCCGCCCCACCGCTGCCCGCAAATATATGGAGTTCCTTCGGCAAGCTCAGGATGACAAAATGGAGGAGCAGCCTCCGGCTGCGATGTCGCGCGCCTCACATGATTCTCGGCACACCCTCTAAGCAACCGCGCGTCCGAGGGTTGAGTGTTGCAAGAGCGATTGTTCGCTCCCCTATCATGCTCTGGCCCATCTTCATTAAGACCTACGCTGTCGTCGCGGCGTCTTATCTCGCTGTCACCGCGGGATACTTCACCTGGCGAGTCTGGCTCCGGAAGTAAGTTCGGCACGGCGCTCTCACTGCGCGGTGGCTGAGCCTTATTTCGCCGGCGCTTTGGGAACGCCTTCACGGACGATACTAAAAACAAGGCCCAGTCCATTTGGCGCGGGATCGTGGATCGGGTGCCCGAATTTACCGCCGTTAAAACCCTGCGGTCCTTGCTTGGTCGCGTCCACCTTCAACGGCAGGAAATGCAGGACAAACTCCCCCTTCGTCTTGTCCACGCACTCGACAGTCACGTCCGCCTTTTGCTTCGCGAAAACCTCATCCACCTTTGCCGCGTTGTCGCCCTTGGCGTAGTCGGGCACGCGGAGTTTCATGGTGACTTCATGCTTTTTCGCATTTTGCGGCCCGGCATCGGCAATCGCCTGCGCGATCTCGTGGAAGCTATTCACATGAGAATCGAATGAGATATTCCCGTAGCCCGTTTTTGGAGTTAGATCCTTGATGTTCGCGAAGCTCTTCACCTTCTGTAGCGCCTCGCTGATTCGGGTTACCTCCTGATCACTCGTTACGTTACTGATGTAATAAGTCTGTGTGGTCGGATGAGGTTCCACGGGCTTTTTCTCAGCAGCTTCAAGTGAGGCGGCGGCGATTAGCGCGATCGTTAGGGAGAGCAGTCTTTTCATGATTCGTCGATCCTCGCAGCCGCCGAAGTCCGTGACGATCCAAAAGCGCACGTCAGAAGTAACTCCGCACCCGAACAACTGTCGCCTCGGCGGCTACGAAACGCGGCGGGCAAAATCCAGCTACCTCGAAGTCGAAGCGTCCGAGAAGATCACGGCGAAACTGCTGGAACTGCTCGACCAGCTCTCCGCGCAGAATTGAAGGCTCTCAAATCCATGAAATTCTCCTGCTTCTTCTAAACGTTCTTCGCTCTCGTTTGCGTGACGGTGCTATGCCGCATCGCCTGCGCACAGGATCAGCGCCCAGCGGACTTCACCGCACGACGCTGCGGGAGTTTGTGCACGAGTAGGAGCGGGCTTGGGAGTAAGGCGCCATGCGAAGGCTCAAGAACAGCGGCGGTCTGCGACCGCCGACTGAAGCTGCCGAGCACGTTCGCGGCGGTCATAGACCGCCGCTACAGCTCGTCCATCGCCAAATTCAGACGCTACCTGGGCGGCCTCGGCGTCGCGGGAACTCCGCCCTCCAGTCGAAAGTCCGAAGTTCAACTGCGTTTGGTATCACTTATTCTGCAGCCGCGGCAGATCGTCCTGGAGGGACGATTGGAAATCCGCGGACAGTAACACTGCCGGTCTTCTTCGCGGAAGAAACGCACGCCCCTGAGCGCAGCGAAGGCTCTCACTCTCAGCTCACATGTGTCCTACTCCACGAGACCCTTCGCTGCGCTCAGGATGACACGCTTTCTGAAAAGCAATCCTTTGAGCCAAAGGACGGATCGAGAATAAACCAACCGCTCCAGATTCTCGATGCCGACTTAGCTGACGCGGGGCGGCGTGAACTGCAGGATCGAGTTTTCGCCAGCGATCGGCTGGCGAATGCTCAGCGCTCTGCGCTTGCCTTGCTGGCTTCAGTTTCGCTGCCGTGATTGCCAGACTCGCGGCCAGTGAGCGCGGGCTGGCTGGAGTTGCCGCCACCGAAGAGGCGCGCGAAGATGCGCTTCGGAGCGGCCTTGCCGGCTTCTTCCTCGGCGAGTTCGTTGTGGGCTTCGGTCTTCGCAGTCTCCCACGCGGGGGCAAAGCCGGGGACGCCAAGGAGCATGCGCTTTTCCGCGCGGGCGTAGATTTCGAGGTCGCGCTGCGCTTTGCGGTCGGGCATTTCGTTGAGTGCGTTGACTTTCACCCGCAGGCTCTCGTTTTCCTTCCGGATGATTTCCTGCTCCGCCTTGAGCTTCTTCATCGTCTCAGCCTCGATCTCCAGCTTGTCGCTGAGATGGCGGCGAAAGCGCGTGAGTTCGCCCTTGAGCCGCAGGTAGTTGTAGGAGGCGATGATGAGAAAGATGAGCCCGAGGTAAAAGCCCCAGGCAAATTCGCGAGTAAGGAGATGTTGGAGGTCCACGGGATTTAGAGTTTAAGCGACGACTTGGAAATCTTCGGCGGAAGTGCCCGCGTCGTAGCGGACGACTTCATTTTTTTCATTCAAGACAATCACGCGCGGTTTGTGCCCGGCGGCCTCCTCCGGCGTGAAAGAGCCGAAGTTCATGATCGTCAGCCGGTCGCCGATTTTGCCGAGATGGGCAGTCGCGCCGTTGAGCTGAATCTGTCCCGCGCCAGCCTCGCCGTAGATGACGTAAGTCTCGAAGCGTTCGCCATTGCCCATGTTGCCGATGAGGATTTTTTCGTAAGGGAGAAGGCCCACATGTTCGGCCAGGTCCTGCGAAATAGTCATGCTGCCCTCGTAGTGCAGGCTCGCCCCGGTGACCGTCGCGCGGTGGATCTTCGATTTGAGAAGCGTGAGTTCCATGTGGAAAGCACGTTGCGGGAAATCCTGAGAATTGCAAGGTCGCAGCCTCTGCCAAGGCTCTAATCGCCATCTCAGTGAAAGAGGCGCCAGCGGTCGGTTGAATATTTCACCTTTAGGAAACTCGTCCGCGGTTTAGCCTTTTCCCTGGTTTTCCCAAAAGCTCCGGAGCTGATTGACGCTCGGTCCGCCGGTCGTCTGGTCCACCGGCGAGACGTGGTCGCCGTCCTTGATAAAACCGCTCCGGCCAAAGGCTTGCTCGGCCTCGCGGGCGAGTTTTTGGACCTCGCTGCGGACGTCGGCATCGCTCCCCGAACCCCAACTTGGGAACGCGCTCGTGGGTAACAGCAAGCGTTCGCGGATTTCATTCACGTCGGACGTTCGGCCGACGGCGCGGAAATACCTCAGTTGGTTGTATCGCTCCACCCACCCAGCGCTGGCTTTCGCGATGTTCCCGGTGCCGCCGCTTTTCAGGTTCTTCCGATTGCGCACCGCCGCCTGGATGGCAGTGGCGGCATTTTCCTTGAGTGTATTCATGGCGGAAACGCCGGCCTTGACACTGCCGTCGTCAGGAAACTGCTTTTCCGCCTCAGCCATGTCTTCGATACCGAGGGTGACGCCGGTGAGCCACTTGGGATTGCGGATGACGAGGTAGCCGTGCAGCAGCAAGTCGTGCAGCACGCCCGGCAACACCACTCGGGGAATCATGATGGGCGCCATTTTCCCGGGGCAAAAGAGTGCGAGATAGCGATCCATCGCCTGCGTGAAACTGACGTTCTGTGCTTCCGCGCCGTGATTAAATACCGGGGTGGTCATCCTGCCACACGCTTGATTGAGCTTGGCGATCAGCGACGACGTGAATCCGGACGCTGCGCTGCGGCCGTGGGAGTCCTTGATGCTGTGGATCGACGTCTTTGCCCCCACCATGGAGATGTGGGGGGCAACCATCCACATGTCGTAGTCTCCAGTGACGGCGACGCCGTTGTATCCCCACACAAATACGGGGACGAGGGTCGTCGGATTCTGGATTCCCAAAGCGACGCGCCAATACCAGAAGACTTTGCCCGTCGCTTTCTCCATGGCGAAATTCACATTGGCGTTTTTCCCCGCGCAGTAAAAGTGGCGGTACTTTTCCGTGCCATGCTCGGAGACCCCGGGCCCGGAATGAATCTCCGCCATGTGCTCGAAATGATTTTGTCCGCTGAGCTTTTCAAACACGCCATTGCCGAGGCTCAGGTGGATGACCTGCGCCTGACCGTGCGCGTGATAGTGGGGATGTGCCTGCGGGGTTCCTTTCAGAGCTTTTGAAAAAGCCTGGTCGCACGGCACGAGTCCCGAAGTCAGGCCCCAGTCCGAACTCTTGTCATGGACATCCATGCTCTTGGTGGCAAAACCGGCGTCGATGAGGCGCATCGTCGGCACCGTGGATGGCCTTAAAAAGAGAAACGTATTCGAACTCTTGCACGTCAAATGGATCGCCGTGATGTGGCTTGCGGTGACTCCACTGGTCGTCGGGCTGGCGGGAATGAATTTTGAAGCATCTACAGGCATTGGATTCCTCCTGGTTATTAAGTCTCGAAGTTTTGGCGCCCCCGACCCCGAACAGCCGGAGGGTGAAGCGGTGATCTGAATTGATTCGGTGCCATGCGAAGAAAGAAAGCGTCGCGCTTCAAGAAGCACACGTGACTTGGTTGTGCGGAGGTAGAATCAATTGATCTCCTTTTGGGGGCGTCAGCATAACTGTTCCCGATGCCTTGCCAAAGCTATTCCAGTCTTCACCACCGGCGTGGCTGTGCGAGCCGAAATACCGTGTGTATCAATTTGGCGAAAGACGAACTGTAGCGGCGGCCTATGACCGCCGTGAATGTGTTGGGCAGCTTACCGTAAGTCGGCGGCGCAAGGTCGCGCGCCACTGCGCGACTCGTGGCAGATCCCCGGCAAGGCTTGCCGCAAGACGGACACGTTCTGCCTCCGAGCTGGCTGCAAGTTCCTGCAGCCCGGCCGCGTCGCTTGCTAATCCGGAAATCAAGGACGCCTCACGATCCGCCGCTGGCTTGATAGATGCGACCTTTCCAACGCACGCCTTTCGTCGCGAGCCGCCGCCAGCTATTGGCACCGATCGCGAGCGCGAGCATCTCTCCGATGGGATGAAAAAAACAGCTCAGCCAGGAAGTGCGAAAACGAATTGTCAGGGCCACGCGGATGAGGAAGATGACGACGATCTGCGCGATGATGAACGGGCGCGCTGGACTCGCCGGGAAGACGAATACGAACGGCAATAAAAACATGCAGACCTGCGACGCGCCGATAACGAGAAAACCAGCCAGCGAGTCCTCGAAAGCGGCCCGCAGATTCTTGGTGAAGCCTTCCCAGACTTCGGCAAAGGACTGATACATCCGGCACGTCGAAAAGCGCAGCGCGTCGCAATTCAGCAGACGCATACCTTCGCCCATGCGCGACGCAACGGCGCGACCGAGCGCCACGTCTTCAACGAGGTGATCGTGCAACGCTGCATGGCCGCCGATGCGATCGTAGGCCGTTCGTGTGAAAAACATGAATTGCCCATTGGCCGCGCCGAGTGTGCGACGGACAAAGGCCGGCAGGCGCGCCGCGAGCTGAGGACGGGCTTGCAGAAAAAGGACGAGCCAATGCGGGTAGAGCGTCATCCCGAGCAAGAGAATCATCGGGATGATCAGCTTTTCGCCCCACGTCTGCGTCACCAGGCGGGGCCACGCGGAGAGCAGGTCGGCGCGATATTTCCGGGCCGCGGAAACTGCCGCGGAGAGCGTGCCCGGCGCGTGTTCGGTGTCGGCATCGGTGAAAAAAAGAAATTCGCCGGAGGCCGCGAGCGAAAGCTGGTGACACGCCCAGCCCTTTCCCGTCCAACCCGCCGGCAATGCTTCTCCTTGCAGCAAGCGCCGGTCAGCCGCAGTGGAGCCAAATCCCAGGCCGCGGACGAGCTCGCCCGTCCCGTCGTCCGAATGATCGTCGAGCACAATCAATTCGAAATTCGGATAATCCTGCGCGAGCAACGAGCCGACGCAGGCGGCAATATTGCGCGCTTCATTTCTCGCGGGCACGAGGATCGAAACGCGAGCGGCTTCAGCTCGCGGGGGCGGCTCGACTCCACGCAATCCATCGAAGCACGCCAGATTCGCCAGCACCATGCCGAGCGCCCACAGCAATCCGCCGAGGACGAGCAGATGATATATCCATGCGAGTTCCGACATCGGCGGGCAAGGGTGGCCGAGTCTGGCCTATTTACAAGACCCGCCGCCGCTCGCATATTTTCGGGCCTCACCGCCCCATGCCGCTTTCCGATTTGATCCAAGCTCCGCCTGCATCGCCGACTCTCCGTCGCTTCGCCGCGCTGCTCGATCCGAAGACCGACGCGCAGCTCGAGGCACTGGCGCGCGAATCTGCCGCGGTCACTCGCCGGCATTTTGGCAAAACGATCCGGCTCTTCGCGCCGCTCTACCTTTCCAACGAGTGCATCAATAATTGCGCGTATTGCGGCTTCTCGCGAGACAACGCGATCCTGCGCGTCACGCTCGAAATCGAGTCGGTGATGAAGGAAGCGCGGCACCTCGCGTCCGAAGGTTTTCGCAACATCCTGCTCGTCGCGGGCGAACATCCGAAGTTCGTTTCCAATGGCTATCTCGAGCGCTGTGTCCGCGCGCTTGTGCCGGAAATCCCGAGCGTTTCTCTCGAAGTTGCGCCGATGGAAGCTCCCGAATACGCTGCGCTCGTCGCCGCTGGCGCGGAGGGGCTCGTCGTCTATCAGGAAACTTACGATCGCGACATCTACGCCGAGTTGCACACCGCCGGGCCCAAAAAAGATTACGACTGGCGACTGGCGTGTCCCGAGCGAGCCTACGAAGGCGGCTTTCGGCGCATCGGCATCGGTGCGCTTTTTGGCCTCACCGACTGGCGCACGGAAGCCTCAGCACTCGCGGCGCATCTCGACCACCTGCTCCGCACTTGCTGGCGCGCGCAATTCACGGTCAGCCTTCCGCGGCTCCGTCCGTGCGCGGGTGATTTCACTCCGCAGCATCCCCTCGCCGATCGCGATTTCGTTCAGCTCCTTTGCGCGCTGCGCATCTGCTTCCCGCAGGTCGGCATCGTGCTCAGCACTCGCGAGCCCGCGCCGCTGCGCGATGCACTGATCCCGCTCGGCATCACGATGATGAGCGCCGGCAGCCACACCGAGCCCGGCGGCTACACGGGCGAGGGCCGCAACGACTTGCACCTCACCGTCCGCGGAAAAGCCCTCGCGCCGGCGGACTCCGCCGCGGATGCCGGAGCCACGGGACAATTCCAAATCGCCGACGAACGCTCGCCCGAGGAAATCGCCACGGTGCTCCGAACACGAGGCTTCGAAGCCGTGTGGAAGGATTGGGATCGCGCCATTCTCGACGCCCCCGCAGCGCCCGCGCGCGTGGCCGCCGTGGCATGACTGTAATGCTCAACGGTGAGCCGCGCGAAATCGCCCTCGCGACCAACGTCACCGAATTGGTGAACGAACTCTCTCTTCCCGCCGTCGCCACGCTCGTCGAGCACAATGGCCTCGCGCTACGCCGCGAAGAATGGCCTGAGCGCCCGCTCGCGGAAGGCGACCGTTTCGAGATCATCCGAATCGTCGCCGGTGGTTAGGGCATCTGCCCTGCCTGTCATCCTGAGCGGAGCGGAGGCGGAAAGGCGGGCGTAGCGCAGTCGAAGGATCCCGCGCATTCACGGGCGATATCGCAAGGAATCGCCGGGCCCCTTCGACTCCGTTTCGTCCCACCTGCGCCCGTCACGGAACTCCGCTCAGGATGACACGCATACTTTGCCGGAAACTATTTCTGGCAGGTGGTCTAACTGGTGCGAGCCGCGATCTCACCTTCGAGCATCCCACGCACTTTGCGTACGAGAATTTGCTTCGTGAACGGTTTTTGCAGCACCTCGAGATCGGGCTCGATCACGCCCTGATCGCTGATGTCATTTTCGGAATAACCGGAGACGTAGAGGACCTTCATGTCGGGCTGCGACGCGGTCAGCGCCCGTGCCAGGACTGGCCCGTGCATCTCGGGCATGACAACATCTGTGACCAGCAACTGGATCGGCGCCGCATGTCGCCGGACGAGTTCGAGCGCTTCACTGGGCGAGCCGGCGCAGAGCACCTCGTATCCGGCATCGCTCAGGACCGAGCAGAGAAGATGACGCACGACTTCCTCATCCTCGACGACCAGAATCGTCTCCGCGTTTTGCGATCGTCCGGGCGGTGGCAGCTCCGGTGCGAGCGCAGAAATCGGAGCGTCTTCGTGTGGCAGATAAATGGAAAACTCGCTCCCTTTTCCCAACTCACTTTCGACGGTGATCCCTCCCCCGCTCTGCTTCACGATGCCATAGACGGTGGCCAGTCCGAGGCCGGTGCCTTTGCCTGGACCCTTGGTCGTAAAGAACGGCTCGAAGATGCGCGCGCGCGTTTCCTCGTCCATGCCGGAGCCGGTGTCGCGCACGGTCAGCACGACGCATTCGCGAGTCGAGCGCGCGTCCTTTGGATCGAGCAAATCCGGCGGCGGCTGGCGGCGCGAAGTCGTAATCGTCAGCGCTCCACCGCGGGGCATGGCGTCGCGCGCGTTCACCCCGAGATTGAGCACGACCTGTTCGAGCTGGCCAGGATCGGCGAGGACGCGGGCATCGACGGGATGCGTCTCGATGCTGATGCGAATGTGTTCGCCGATCACGCGCTGGAGGAGTTTCTGCATCTCGATGATGAGCGCATTCAGATCGAGCACTTTGGGGCGAAGGAGTTGCTTGCAGCTAAAGGCCAGAAGCTGGCGCGTCAAGGCCGCAGCTTGCTCGCCCGCCTTGCGAATGAGTTGCGCGTACTCGAGGCAGCCATCCTCGCCGGGCAGCTTGGCTTCGAGCAATTCCGCATAGCCGATGATGGCGGTGAGCAGGTTATTGAAATCGTGGGCGACGCCGCCCGCGAGCCGGCCCACTGCCTCCAGCTTTTGCGAGTGACGCAACTGCTCCTCCGTCTGCTCGAGCATCTTCTGCGTGTGCCGAAATTGCAGGATGAGCTGCGCGAGTTTTCCAAATTCATTCGGCGCGCCGCGGAGCGGCTCGAGCGCTTCCGGCTGGCCCTTTTCGAGACTCCGCATGATCTGATGCAGCGGGCGCTCGACCCAAAACATGAGCGAAACCGCGAGCACGAGAAACAACGCGCCGGCAAAAATCAGAAGGTAGATAAGCAGCCGGTGGCTCGCGGCGTTCAGCTCGCGGATGATCGGTGAATCGTTGCGCACGAGAATCTCCGCCGCGGGCTTTCCATCCCAACCGGGCACGCTGCGCGCGAATTGAATCACTCCCTGCTCTTCCTTGCCGGGCTGCCGCGAGACTTCGCCCACCGGCACGATGCGAATGTCGTAACCGGTGAAAAGCGACATGTGCCGGATGTTGTCATTGATCCAAATGTGGCCCGCGAAAAAGTAGCCCTGCGGCGTCGTCTCGCGAAACCGATCGAGCGAGGGATGAATCGTCCCGCCGCGAATTTCCATCCAGCCCTGGGGCACGCGGATGAAAAAGTGACACGCGCGCTCTTTCGCAAACAACGTCTCGAACGCCTCCTTCGGCAGCGGCAGCTCTTGCAGATTTTCCGCGTAGCGATTGTTGCGCGCGTAGAAGAGCGTCCGGTCGGCTCTGTAAATCCAGATGGCATTTGCCTGATAGGTCGTCAGCGTGGCTTCGTTGATATTTTCCTTCGCCCATGTGAGATCGTCTTTCACCGTCGCCCGCACCATGCCGTCCCAAGTGCTCGAATCCTCGACGAGCACTTTTAAGTTATCGCCGCGCTCCTTGATGAATTCGTCGAAGTTGTGATTCCGCTCGACCTGACGCGCCTCCGCGATGGTTTGAAATTTCCGCTGCTCGAAGACCTTGAGCGCAAGCAGACCGCCGATCAACGTCGTGATGATCGCCAGCAGCAAAAGCAGAATCTTCGCTTGGACATTTATGAAGTGCAGCGACCTGACTGGGGCTGTTACCTCCAGTATCGCATGTCACCGTGGAAACAGGCGGCGGAGAATCGATTTCCGCGTCCCGCCGCGGTCCTAGTGGCGGACCCGCCGCTCTTCAATCCCGACGATGCGCGGATCCTCCGTGGCAGCGTTGATCGTCAGGCGGTTTTCCGTCTGGCCCTTGACCCGGATGCGTCCGTGACTCAGCGAAAAATTCACCAGAAATGTCAGCACGATTTCTCCGCGGTCGGGCGCAAGGCGATAGCTCACAGAACGGACGAGCGAATAACTGCGATCCGGCCAGTGTTGGTAATACTTGCGCAGCGACTGCTCGATAACGCGCCGGTCCACCATTCGTTGCCCGAAGTAATCGACATGATCGGCGTAGAAGTGCAGTTCGTCCTGGAGTCGATTGCGGCCGACCGCACGTAAATATTCAGCAACGAAATCTGTTACTTTCGACGGAATCGCCGCGCTATCGCGAAGCGATAAACGCGCCACTGGTGCCTTTCGCGAAGGTTGTTCAACGGCTTGTCCCGCCTGCGTCCGCGAATGCCGGGACGCCGCCGCACGGCCAGGCGTCTCTTGCGCCGACCCTTGCCCAGACGGCTGTTCGAGCGACGCCCGTCTCCGCGGACAATTCCTGCGCCGCAGCGGTGACATCGAGGCGCACATCGCTTTTCAGCACTGGCTCCGACGGCCAATCCAGCTCCTTCGGCGGCGGCTCATTGGGCGACCGCGGCAGCAATCCCAGCGAGCGCAAAGTATCGTGATCCTCCTGACCGGAAACACCGATGCCTTTGCGCTGCTGATAGCGCCGCACAGCCTGCGAATACTCTTCCGAACGCTTGCCATCGATGTCGCCGAAAAAAACATTGCGCCGCCGTAGCTCCTCCTGAGTCGAACGCACCTGATCATTCGCCTGCACCACCACGACCGCGATTAGAACCAGAAAGCAAGCAAGTCGGGGAGCCATAGGGTTATTGATGTGTTACGTCCGTAAACGTGCGCAGATTGCCGCGAGGATGCAGGTAGGTTGCAGAGTGGAGAAGTTATTTCGGATGACCGCACGAACCTCGAGAGAGCTGTGCATCTCGATGCAGCCGGAGTTGGCCCGGAAGATAAGTGGCGATCGGATTTATCCGGCCCAGTGCTTGGTCAGGTACTCGAAGATCAACTTTAACTTTTCCGCCGTCGTGAATTGCGGTCCACCGTGTCCCGCGCCTTCGATCACATCCAGCGTCACGTCCGCGCCGACTGACTTGAGCTTGTCGGCCAGCCGCTGGCTTTGATCGAGCGGCACCAGCGGATCCTTTGTGCCTTGCATGATGAGCAGCGGCGCGGCGGCCTTTGTGGCCCACGTCACTGGGCTGGCGCGGCGGGCGAGTTCGAGCTTCTCCGACAGCGGACCACCGAGGAGTTGCGCGATCACGGAGTCGGGATTCTCCCGCTGGACCATGGGCTCCGGCAGATTCGGATCGTAGTTTGGAAAGTCCGCCGGGCCAAACCAATCGAGCCCGCACTGGATGGCACTCGACCGGTCGAGATTCGCACCCACATCGAAATCATGCACCTGTCCCGTCACTGCGAGCAGAGCCACCAGATGCCCGCCCGCACTCGCGCCCCACGCCGCCACCATGTCGTCGCGGTAACCATATTCCGTCGCGTGCGCCCGCAGCCAGCGGATGGCCGCTTTGCAGTCTTCGATTTGTGCCGGGAAAATTGCGTGCGGACTAAACCGGTATTCCAAGCTCGCCACAGCCACGCCATTTTTCACCATCGTGAGTCCCGGCGGGCTCGCCTTGGTCCCGCCCCGCCAGCCACCTCCGTGGATCCACACCAGCAGCGGCCCCTTGGGTTGTGCAGGGAGGTAAAGGTCGAGCTTCTGCTGCGCGTGACCGTTCTCCACATAGGCGATGTCGGACAACACCTTTGCATCGTCGGGCAACTCCTTGTTGCGCGGTGCAGAAGGCGGAGGCGAAGTCGCCTGCTGCGCGCACATGGAGCCGGTCGCTGCAAGAAGAAGAATCAACGCGGCGGCAAATGCGCGCGTTGATGAAAAACGATGTGGAGATTTCATGATGGCGTCAGGTAATCGGTAGAAGCGGAGACGGCTTTCGCGAGGAAGCATTAACTCGCAAGAGCGGGAACAAGTAAAAGAGAAGCAGGTTCAGTCGGCCTTCTTCACCGGATGCGCGGTTAAGTCGGCCAGCTTTTGCTTTAGCTTCTCCTGCTCTGCCGCGTCGGCCGGCAGCGCATCGGGACGGAACGCGGGTAGAAGTTTTTCCCAGACGAGATCCAACTCAGTTTGCATCTGTCCAGTGAGGGCGGTGATCGCGATGACCGCGTCCAGTTCGGGCATGACCAGACAGATTTGTCCGTCGCGCCCGTCGCCGCGGTAGGCGTTGTGCTGGCAGCGCCAGAACTGGTAGCCGTAACCTTGTCGCCAATCCGGATTCTTGCCGCTGGGAGCCTGGTCATTATCCACTTGCTTGGAGGTCGCAGCTTCGACCCATTTTTCGGGGAGCAATTGTTTGCCGTTCCACTTTCCCTTTTGCAGATAAAGCTGGCCGAATTTGGCGATGTCCTCGGTGCAGATGAAGAGGCCATAGCCGCCGAAGTTGTAACCCTCGGCGCTGGCTCCCCATTCGGGATGATCGATGCCGAGCGGATCGAAGAGGCGCGGCTTGAGAAAGTCGAGGACGGTCTGGCCCGTGGCTTTGGTCACGATCGCCGAAAGCGTGTAGCTGCCGGGGGTGTTGTAGCGGAACCAGGTGCCGGGCGGGTGCGTAACGGGATGAGCGAGGAAATCCTTCACCGAAGGGCCATCTTCGATTTTGAATTTCGGTTCGACGTCGTGCCCGCCGCTCATCGTGAGCAGGTCGCGCACGCGCATCGTCTTGAGATTGTCCGACGGAGCCGACGGAGCCTCGGCCGGGAAAAACTTCAGCACCGGATCTTCCAGGCTCAATTTTCCCTCCGCAATCGCCAGCCCGACGGCGGTCGAGTTGAAACTCTTGCTGAGCGACCACATCACATGCGGCTTGTCCGCGGCTTCGGGTTTCCACCAACCCTCGGCAATCACCTGCCCGTGCCGCACGAGCATGAAGCTGTGCAGAGTGTTGATCGATTTATCCGCAGACTCCACATAATCGCAAATCGCTGCCGAGGAAATGCCTTGTGCTTCAGGCGAACTGCGCGGCAGTGGTGTACTGGCCGCGGGCGCGCGCTGAATCGCCGCGAGAAGCAGCAGCGAAAGTATGGAGGTGTGGAGAAGCGATTGGTTTTTCATGGGAGAAGCCGGCGGGTGCAGGAAACTTCTTAACAACGGAGAGCTAAAGCCCAAGATACTTATCCCGTCCCTCGACGAGCGCCTCCATCTTCCGGTCCGCGACGGAGCGCTTGAGCATCCAGAAGCCGCAATCGGGATGCGCCCAGCCGACACGGTCTTCGCCGAGCACGCGTTCGGCGTCTTCGAGTCGCTGCGCCACTTCATCCGCGGTCTCGATGTGATTGACCTTTACGTCGATGACACCGATGCCGAGCGAGATGCGCGGCGCCACTTCCCGGAGCGCCTCGAGATCGCTCGCGGGCCGATGCGCGATTTCGAGGACGACGTGATCGGTGTTCAACGCGGAAAGAAAACCGGTGAGCGCTTTCCACTCGCCGCGCTGAATGGTCTGTCCGCCGTAATTGCCGAAACAAAAATGGACGGCGCGCTCGACCTTGATCGCGCCCAGCACACGATTGATCGCTTCGGCGGCGAGGTCGGCATCCTCGGGATTGCCGGTGATGTTTGCTTCATCAATCTGCACGCAAGCGCACGGCAGTTCACGCACCTGCTCCGCGAGGATGTCGGCTAGCGCCAGCGTGAGCGCCGGAAAATCGCGGTAGTGCTGGTCGAGCAAAGTGCGCGCGAGCATGTACGGGCTGGTCACCGTGAACTTGAACGGCTCCGACGTAACCGACGCGGCGAGCGCGCAATCGGCCGCAAGATTTAGCCCGCCTTCACCGAGCGCGCCGACCACAACGCCCGCCGGCTTCCGCCGAAAGCCCATCGGCGCGAGCCCGGAGAATTGACGCCACGCCGTCGCGCCGACGTCAGTGCTGATCCCGGCGAGCGGGCGGATGAAGTAGTCGATCATGCCGTTGGTGTCGGGATGATCGATGTCGAAGCGGTAGAGCTCGCCGTCGGTCGGAAGATCGATGCCAGCCTGGCGCTGGGAATCGATGACCACGCGCGTGGCGTCGAGCCGGGCTTGTTCGCTGGGCAGCGCGAAGAGCCAATCGGGAACAGGATACGAGCCAACAGTGGTGGTGCGAATGCGAGGAGAACTCATGCGTGCGTTGCTAACAGGCGAACCCGGCGTGGTCAAAGAACGGAAGAGAAGATTTTCAACCGAAGCCCGTTTAGATATTCTGCCTGCCAATGAAAACAATCCCCCTGCTTCTCGCCGCCCTTTTTCTCACCGCCGCCAGTCGTGCCGACGACTGGAAACCCGAGCCCGGCTTCGTCAGCCTCTTCAATGGAAAGGATCTCACGGGTTGGTGCTTCCGAGAGACGACCGTCAAGTATTCGACGCAGGCTGGCGCGGTGATCGCCAGCTTCGACAACCAGACCGCTTCCAACGACGACAGCCGCTACACGGCAAAGGACGGCGTGCTGACGGTCAATCTCCCGAAAAACCTGCCGCGCTTGGTGGCACAAATTTGGACGAAGCAGGAGTTCCCGAAAGACTTCGTACTCAAGCTCGAGTTCCGCGCTGGCGTGAACGCCGATAGCGGTATCTTCATTCGCAAGCCCCAGCTCCAGTGCCGCGACTATCTCGTGGCCGGCCCTTACAAAGAGCTTAAGCAATACAAGGCGCAGGACTGGAACCAGATCGAAGTCACCGTGAAAGACAGCGTCGCCCATTGCACGTGCAACGGCGAGGTACTGGAAGAGGCTCTCAAGCTACCGGCGTCGGGACCAATCGGATTGGAAGGTGATCGCGGACGAATGGAGTATCGCCACATTCAGCTGAAGGAACTGGCGAGCGGGGCAAACTAAGAATTTGTGAACGCGCGGGTCTGCTCTAGCGTCTGTCCATTCGTAAAAGACTCCGCGAGTTCCTCACCCCGAGACGCCAGGCGGCCGGGCTGTGACGACAAGCGGAATCTTTGGCCACCTCCACAAAGAGGTAGCTCAGACTAAAACCAAAACAAAAACCATCCATATCCACATGAAGAAACTCCTCACCCTCCTCGCTGCCGTTTTCTGCGCCGCCCAAGTCCAGGCCGGCGAATTCCCAGACATCAGCATCGCGGAACTCAAGACGGCCATCGCCGACAAGAAGGTCACCGTGATCGACGTGAACGGCAGCGACTCGTTCAAGTCCGGCCACGTCCCCGGCGCGATCGACTTCGCCGCGAACAAGGCGGACATCGGCAAGCAACTGCCTTCCGACAAGGGCGCGCTCGTCGTCGCCTATTGCGGCGGCCCGACCTGCGGCGCGTATGCCGCGGCGGCCAAGAAGGCGCAGGCCCTCGGCTACACGAACGTGAAGCACCTCTCCGCTGGCATCTCCGGCTGGAAGGACGCCGGCGCCCCGCTGGAAAAGTAAGGCTCGCGGCCGTTTGATTGACGAGCGCCTCCTGCGATGAGCGGGAGGCGCTCTTTTTTTCTGGATAGCCGCAAAAGAACGCAAGGAACGCAAAGACAGATTCTTTGGGTCAATCAAACCTGACCTTCCTATCAACGTCCTTCGCTTTGTGTCCTGTGCGCTCTTTTGCGGCCAATCTCACCAACCGGGAGGCAAGTCCGTGAGCGTCGCGTGCAAGATGGCGCGGATGGACTGCTTCTCCGCGGGCGGCAGATAGGCGTATTCGGCATCGGGACGCGATGAGTCGAGCGCTTCGCCGAGACGGCGATAAACGCGCTGCTTCATCAGCGGCGGCAGGCCGGCAAACGCCGCGCTGTAAATCATGTAGCTGCACCGGTAGCGGAAAAGGTGCGTCTGCAAATCGAAGTCTTTGAGCGACGTGCCGCGCGCTTCCGGGCGACGCGTGCGAAGAAACGCCGCTTTGTACACCGGATCGCCGACCACGGCTCCGCGCGGGAACGGCATCTCATCGGCAAAGAGCAGGTAACGCGTCAGCGCGCGCCCCTGCGCATCGAGTTCCGTGATTGCGGCATCGTCGAGCCGCCCGGCCCCAATCAATTCGCGCGTCCGATACGTCGCCGCGACCGCTCGATTTACAAACCCGACCTGATGCTCGTGTAGAAGCTGCGGCAGCACATCGGTCGTCGCCACCGGATAGTGCAAAAAATCGAACCGCGTGCCCGGCTCGATCGGCACCTTGTGCAACTCCCCATCCGGCGAGTACTGGCCGAAGACGTTGCCCAGATGCGGGCCGATCTTTTCCACTCCCGTGACGTACCAGCCGCCGAAACGCTTCGCGAACGCCACGCCGTGCCCCGTCAGATTTTTCCGGTAAGTCTCCAGGCTGCCCCCGTGCGCACCGGGCATCACCGACTTGACAACCAGCCCAGGCACGTTGCCCGTCTCCTCCGCCGCGTGACAATTCATGCAACGATTCGACCGCTCCGGACGCAATGGTTCCGCGCCGCGCGGGATGTCCATGATGTAATAGATGCCGCCCAAATTCGGATCGACCGACACGACCTCGATACGCCCTCCAGGAATGTAGCCGATATACACGTCTTCATTGAAAAACAGCGCGCGCGGATTCGACGGCGTGATCAGCCGGAGCTGCAGGCTCGTCGTCGAGAAAACCAGCATTTGCGAGCTGACCGGGATCTCGAGGACGCGGAGCAGACTGGCCAGAAACGCCTTCTCGCCGCTCGTGTCCAGCGTCACCCGACCCGCCTCGATCTCCGTCTTCAAACGCGTGAAACGATCCATCAGCGGGCGCTGCCAATAGTCGTGCGGCGGCTGATCGAAAGTTGGCGCGATCATTTCAGCTCCGTTCGCGCACACGCTGATCAAGCAGAGACAAAGAAAAGCAAACGGAGCACGCATCGGGGCGGCAAATATGCCCGGCGCCACCCAGGAAACAAGCAAGGGATGGAGCGATGGCGCGAGCGCTGTTCCAGATCTGGTTCGCGGATTTCGACCCCGTCCGCCACCGTCCGCGACCCGAAGCTGCGGAACCGGTTGAGCGGGGAGTTGAGTGTGGCGGAGGTAGCATCATGAACAGCATCTCCACTACGAGCGCGAGCGGCACTACGACGATCACTACGATGATGATGACCATCCCGTTTTGACTGCCCGCCCACCACTTCACATCGAGCCCGCTGTAAACAGTTTCCGCACTTATTAAACGCCATTAGTGGCCTGTTGCAGGCATTTTTTCAAACAAAGCGCCACTTGTGACTTATAAATTACTTTATATTAAAGAGCCACATCTGGCGTTTTATATTGATTTTTAAGTTTAATACGCCATTGGTGGCGCGTATGAAGATCGATTCAAATATGGCGGACGACACCCTGTTAAAGCTCATCGGGGAGCGTCTCGCTGGTTTACGGCTGGCAGAGAACCTGACTCAAGAACAACTCGCGAACCAGGCGGGCCTCGGCTTGCGGACGGTGCAGCGGCTGGAATTAGGGGCGGTCGCAACGCAATTGTCCGGCTTTTTGAGAGTCTGCCGGGTGCTCGGATTGCTGGAACGTTTCGAGACGCTCATCCCGACACCGGCGGTGAGTCCGATGGCGCAACTAAAACTACAGGGACGGAAACGACAGCGGGCCACCGGACACAAGGCCGCTCCAGAAAAGACACAAAAATGGACGTGGGGTGAATCGGCATGATCGCAAAGGTGCAACTTTGGGGCAGGACCATCGGCGCAGTCTCGCTCGAACCCGGGCGGGATGTGGCGGCGTTCCAATATGACGCGGAGTTTGCCCGCAGCGGGATCGAGCTTTCGCCCTTGGTGATGCCGCTGAGCGGACGGGTGTATGACTTTCCGGCACTGCCGCGGAATACCTTTCACGGCCTGCCGGGGTTGCTGGCGGATTCGCTGCCGGACAAGTTCGGCAACGCCTTGATCGATGCCTGGCTGGCCACGCAGGGCCGCACGCCGGAAACTTTCAATGCAGTGGAGCGGCTCTGCTACACCGGCACGCGCGGCATGGGGGCGCTGGAATTCGCACCCGTGCTGGGGCCAAGGCCGCGGAAGGCCACGAACATCGAGGTCGATGCGCTGGTGCGGCTGGCGGGCGAAGTGCTGACCCACCGGAACAACTTGCAGGGGCATTTTCACGAGGAGGGCCGAGGGAAGGCATTGCGCGACATTTTGAGCGTAGGTACCTCCGCCGGCGGGGCGCGTGCCAAAGCGGTAATCGCGTGGAATCGGGCGACGAACGAAGTGCGTTCCGGCCAGATCGCAGCAGGCGAGGGCTTCGGCTACTGGCTCCTGAAATTCGACGGCGTAGCGGGCAACAAGGACAAGGAGCTGGAAGACCCAAAGGGCTACGGCGCAATCGAATTTGCCTACCACCTGATGGCCCGGGCGGCAGGCATTACGATGAGCGAGTGCCGGCTGCTGGAGGAAAATGGGAGACGGCATTTCATGACCAGACGATTCGACCGGATGGCCCGTGGAGAGAAGCTGCACATGCAGTCACTCTGCGCGCTGGCGCATTACGACTTCAACCAAGCCGGGGCCTATTCCTACGAACAGGCTCTGCTCGCGATCCGCCAGCTCAAGCTGCCGATGGCGGCGGTGGAAGAGCAGTTCCGGCGGATGGTGTTCAACGTCGTCGCGCGAAATCAAGACGATCACGTGAAGAACATCGCTTTCCTGATGAGCCAGGAGGGTGAGTGGTCGCTCGCACCGGCGTTTGACGTGACCTACAGCTACAATCCATCCGGCTCGTGGACGGCCACGCACCAGATGACGCTGAACGGAAAGCGGGAGGGCTTCACGATGGAGGATTTCGAGGTTTGCGCAAAGTCCGCGCAGATGAAGAGGGGGCGCGCGGCCGCAATCATCAAGGAAGTGCAGGCAGCGGTCGAACGCTGGGAGGAATTCGCGGCTGAGGCGCGGCTCGCCGACGACTGGCGCGACAAAATCCAAAAAACGCATCGGTTGTCGTTCCCTAAAAAATGAGCCCTTTGATCCGACAGAATCCGAATGATTCCTCGCGAACCCAGATGCCATCCAGCGACGCTCACCGCCGCAGAAACAAGTGATGCGGTGGTGGCTCAATTCGCCGATGTAGAGGCGGCTCTGTCGCGCTTTGGCGACGTGCCGCCTGTGGCCAATGGCGGCATGTCCTGCGGACAGAGCCGCGTCCACATCGCTCGTTCTCAAACTGAGCCACTACTGGGATGCACGCGATTTGACTTCCGCCCGCGGTTTCCCTAGTCCTACGCGCACTCGTATGCGGGCACTCAATTTTTCGGCGTGAAATCCATTTCCCTGCTCACGGCGACGTGCATCGTCATCGCCAATATGGTCGGCACGGGCATCTTCACGAGCCTCGGTTTTCAAGTCGGTGATTTGACGACGGGGTTCTCGATCATGGCGCTGTGGTTCATCGGCGGCGTGTGTGCGCTCTGCGGCGCGCTCTCATATGCGGAACTCGGCGCGGCGCTGCCCCGCTCGGGCGGTGAGTACCATTTTCTCGGTCGGATTTATCATCCGGCGGTCGGGTTTCTCGCGGGTTGGGTTTCGGCGACGGTGGGCTTTGCCGCGCCCGTCGCGCTCGCGGCGATGGCCTTTGGCAAATACCTCGTCGGCGTCATCCCCGGAATGCCAGCGCTCGCATTTTCTGCGAGCTATTCGTTGCCCGCCGAGACTTATGTCGCGCTGCTGATTGTTTTGATCGTCACGCTTTTCCTGCTGCGCGATGTCGGGCTCGGCAGCGCTTTTCAAGATGCATCCACGATCCTCAAGGTCGCGCTCATCCTTGTGGTGATCGGCGCGGGATTTTTCGTCGGGCACGCGCAGCCCGTTTCATTTCTGCCCGCAGCGGGAGACGGCAGGCTCATCGCCAGCGCTCCATTCGCAGTCAGCCTCGTCTACGTGATGTATGCCTACTCGGGCTGGAATGCCTCGACTTACATCGTCGGCGAAATCCGCAACCCGGCGCGCTCCATTCCGCTTTCGGTCGGCGTCGGGACGTTCGTGGTCATGCTGCTTTACCTCGCCGTAAACGCCGTCTTCCTGCACACGACTCCGGCGGATGAAATGAAGATGAAAATCGAGGTCGGCCTCATCGCCGGCACGCACATTTTCGGCGCGGCGGGTGCGAAGATCATGGCCGCGCTGATTTGCGCGGGGCTCGTTTCATCAATCAGCGCGATGATGTGGATCGGGCCGCGGGTGACGACGGCGATGGGTGAAGACATGCCCGCGCTGCGTCTGCTCGCGCGCAAAACGCCGCGCGGAATTCCGGTGCCAGCGACGATCGTGCAATTCCTCATCGTCAACGTGCTGTTGCTTACTTCGACCTTCGAAAAGGTGCTCACCTATGTGCAATTCGCGCTGCAAGTGTGCTCCTTTCTCACCGTGCTCGGCGTGATCGTGCTGCGCCAAACGCAGCCCGCGCTGCCGCGCCCGTACAAGACTTTCGGCTACCCGATTACACCGATCGTCTTCCTCGCGATTAGCGCCTGGATGCTCGTCCACATCTGGCGCTCGAATCCACAGGAATCCCTTTGGGGTCTCGCCACGATGGCGGTCGGGCTCATTGTCTATTTCATTTCTCCCGCTCGCCCGCCGGCCAGCGACGCCAACAAGATTTCGTCATGATTTTACGCTCACTGTTTTTGCTTATATCGGTCTTCAGCGTCATCGGTGCCGCAGCGGAGGAATCAGCCACCCCCAATGACACAGCGAAATTCCTCGCCGGTATGCCGGTGCGCGGCACGCCGCTCGAAGCGCTCAGCCGCGAGCACGCGTGGGTCACGCACGCCACGGAGTTCGACCGGGCCTGGCAGGCACTCGACGCCCGCCAGCTCTCGAAAATCCGCGCATGGGCGCCGGAATTTCTTAGCGATGGCTACACCGCCAAAGATCCGATGTTCTACTTCTTCAGCGGACCGGACATCCTTTACGCACAGGCTTTTTTCCCCAATGCCTCGACCTACGTGCTCGCGGGGCTGGAGCCAGTCGGGGCGCCGCCCGACATCGTGCATCTCCCGCCGGGCGCAATGTTTTCGAGCCTCGCCAATCTTCGCAAGTCACTCAACTCGGTGCTGAGTTTTTCCTTTTTCATCACCAAGGACATGAAGGTCGATCTGCACCAGAACCAGCTCAGCGGCACGCTGCCGATCCTTTACGTCTTCCTCGCCCGCGCCGGCTGCCGGGTCGAAAGCGCCGAGCTCGTCTGGCTCGATAAAACTGGCGAGGTGGGGACGACGAAAAGTTCAACGGGGGGCGTGAATGTTGTCTTTTTCGGACCCGGCGGCGCGCAGCAAACGCTCTACTATTTTCAGACCGACCTGTCGAATGACGGGATCAAAAGCCAGCCGGGCTTCATTAGTTTCTGCGATCATCTCGGACGCGGACGCAGCCTGCTCAAGGCGGCATCCTATCTCCCGCATCATGGCGGCTTCACCACGGCACGCGATTTTCTCCTGAGTCATAGCGCGACGATTGTTCAGGACGACTCCGGGATTCCGATCAAGAACTTCGATTCCGCCAAATGGGCCGTCCGCTATTTCGGCAGCTATCCGGGGCCGATCAGTCTTTTCAAGCAAAACTACCAGGCCGACCTAGCGACGGTTTACAATCACAGCCACGCGCCCGCGCTGCCCTTTGGTTTTGGCTACCGCTGGCATGCGCGCGAGTCTTCGCTCTTTGTCGCCACGCCGCAAATGCTGCCCCGCAACGAGAATCCTCCCAATCCCACATCTGTCCCCGCCAATTAACCAATGAAACCCGCCATCCTTTTCACCGCCCTCGCTCTCTCCTTCGCCTCGCTGGCGCCCGCAGCGCCGTCGGCTGACGACCTCGCAAAGTTCATCGCCGGAATGCCAGTGCGGGATGCTGGTCTCGCTGCGAGGGAAAAGGAATCGAGCTGGATAAGTCATGCTCAGGCCGTGGACAAGAAGTGGTCGAAAATGGACCATCGCCAGCTCGAACATGTCCGCAGTTGGGTGGCCGGAAATCCTGCGGTGTCGCAGGTCTCGGGCACCGTCTATTACATGTTCAGCGGCCCGGATTTTCTTTACGCGCGGACGCTTTTCCCTCGCGCCTCGACCTATATCCTTTGCGGCACCGAGCCGGTCGGCTCCGTGCCTGACATCACGCAGATGCAGCCGCAGCACGCCTCCGCGGACCTCGCCAATGTCCGCACGGCGCTCGATACGATGCTCACCACGCACTATTTCATCACCAAAGATATGCGGGTGGACCTCACGCGCGGCACGATCAGCGGCACCCTTCCTCTGCTCTATTTCTTCCTCGCGCGGACCGGCTGCACCATCCACAGCGTGAAGCTGAACGGCCCGAGCGTGCAGATCGATTTCAGCAGCCCGAGCAGGGGCGGGCAAACGCTTTACTACGTCAAGACCGACCTCTCGAATGGCGGTGGCAACGCCCAGTTCCTCGGCTTTTGCAAAAAGCACGCGCCCGCTGCGAGCCTCGTGAAATCCGCGAGCTACCTCATGCACGGCGACAGCTTCTCGACGGTCCGAAATTTCCTGCTCGCAAACAGTTCGCTCATTGTTCAGGACGACTCTGGAATCCCTTTCCGCTCCTTTGATTCCCGACGCTGGAACGTGCGGCTCTTCGGCGTTTATGACGGGCCGATCGGCATGTTCAGCAACCACTACCAGCCAGACCTCGCCGCAGCTTACAAACGCACTCCCGGCGCGCCGCTCGGGTTTGCCTTCGGCTACGCCTGGCAGGTGCCCAAAGGCATGCTCATCCAGGCGACGCCGAAATAGGCTTCAACGAGACGGGCCAATAAGGTTTTCGGCTCCGATCACCGCGAGCATCGGCCATTGAGAGGGTGAATCGAAAACCATATGACGCGCAAGGCATCGCAGCCCTCGAATGACGTCGAGCGGCCGTCTTCTACACAGCGTCATGTCTGAGCTAGACATGAGCTACCGGAATTGCCATAAGCCATTCTCTCGGTGTGCCGGTCCCCGAGGGCGGGCCTGACTTCGGGTGAACAAAAACGCCTCTTTGTAGCCGAGTCCAAGAATCCTCAGTGGCCATTTCAAGACAATGCACACAATCCCCATTCGTTTCGCCGTAGCCTTTGCCCTCCTCACGGCGGTTTCGCTGCCAGCTTTTTCAAAGGAGTTCAATCCGCGCGATTACGGTGCAAAGGCGGACGGAATCTCAGACGACACCGCCGCCATGCGCGCGTGTTTTTTGGCAAGTGCGGCAGCGGGCGGGGGCACGGTGACGATTCCGCCGGGTGACTACTTTTTAAAAGGCGAATCGGCCATTCCGCTGTGTTCACAGCTCACGGTGATGGCGACCGGCGCACGATTTCTTCTGCCGGCAACGCTGGGCGATAAGGCACGCGCGCTCTTGTTCTCGGGCGCCAATGTGACCAACTTGCTCTGGTCGGGCGGTCAGTTTCTCGGTCACGTCTTTGACCCGGCGAACGCCACGAATACTTGGGAGCCAAATGTCAACACGCGCGGCATCCTTGTCGCGACGACGCCCGGCGGGCGATCGGCAAACCTGACGTTTCGCAACATCACCTCGGATGGAATGGCGGGCGCGGTAATCACGGTGACCGGGTTGTTGAATTCGGTGAGTAAAACCGGGGTGGCCACGTTCGCATCGAACGTCACCATCGAGAGCTGCACTCTGCTGCGCAGCGGGATTTTTATGTGGGACTACGGTTATCTTTGGCAGATCATCTGCTGGCCCGAAGACTACAGCACCGGGGAGCGCGATATGGCGGCAAAGTATTTCCGCAATGACCTCATTCGCGGACCGGTGCAGATGGCGGCCGGCGATGACCGCGTTTGGCTCGCCTCCGCCCAGCCGCTGTCACTGAGCAATACCGATGGAAGTACCAAAAACGCGGTTTGTTTCTTCGGGGATACGCTGCCGACAAACCTTGTGCGCGGCCGGCAGTATTTTGTCGTGGAGAGCACAACAAAATTTTTCCGGGTTGCGGAACGACCCGGCGGGCCGCCACTCCGCTTCGCCACTGCCGCGGGACCAAATACGAAGGTGATCGCAGACCTATATCAGGCGTATTGGCAGCTCTGCTTTCCGACTGGCTTTGGGCCAGGTCACGGGGCATTCGACCTCGTGGGCTGCCAGCAGGTCATGGTGACCGACTGCAGCCTGAGTGGGCTTGGCGATACAACGCACTTCCAGCAGTGCCAGGGCATCCTCTTCGCGCAAAACACGATTAGCGGTGCGCGAATGGGCGCATTCATCCTCGGGGAATTCTGCCGCAATGCGATCATCGCCAATAACCGCGTAAATGGCACCAACGGCTCGCGCGTATTGAGCGTCGAGAAATCTGCTGAGAACGTGACGATCAGCGGCAATTTGTTTACCAATGGCGGGCGAGGATCATGGATCAATCAGCCCCAGCAGCTCGTGATGGAAGGCAACCAATTCATCAACAATACAACCAAGAACGAACTCAATCCGCGTCGCGGGCGCCGCAGTCTCGATACGGGCGACTACGAGCGCTCGACCGAGTTGTATTTCACGACTTACGAAACCAATGGCACCTACGGCAACGTCCTCCTCCGCGGCAATACGTTTACGACGGGACCCGAAGCGGCTGCCGCAATTTTATTCCTGCCCGGCGGCGACACGCTGCGCGTTGAAAACAACACCGCCGATGGACCAGTCCGCGGCGTTTCGGTCGGGGCCGGATCCACGAACGTCTTCTTTCGGAACAACGTCGGCCTGCAAGTGAAGTAAGCTGCCAACACGGAGTCCCCAGCGATAAAACGCCGAATCCTTTTCCTCACCACGACCGGAACCGCACTCCGGGGCTGGCGGAAAAAATGAGCCGTCCCTCTCTTCGAACAGCAAACGTCCAACCTGCGCTATCTATGAAAAAAAGAGCCTCGTCTTTCGCCCGTGCAAGGAACTCCCTCCAGCGGTGCCTCCTCGCCGGAAGCTCAGCCGTGCTCCTCGGTGCATTCAACGCCGGAGTCCAGGCCGCAGATTCAAATCTCATCATCAATGGCGGGTTCGAGACCGGGAACTTCACTGGCTGGACGACCAATCC
>JBBSDS010000007.1:0-37924 GCA_038240495.1 Chthoniobacterales bacterium
CCCTCGACACCGCCGAGCCTCGGCCTGCTCATGCTCGTCTGCGCCGGCATCTCCGTCGGCAACAGTTTCGTCACGCCGACGCTCAATGGCCTCGCGTCCCGGAGCAGCGACGACCACACCCAGGGCCGCGTGCTCGGGCTGCTTGCATCTGCCGGAAGCCTCGGACGTTTCATCGGACCGCTCATTGCATTCCAGGTTTTGCGTTTCGATCCCGCCGGGCTCTACGGTCGCACTTCCTTCCGGGTGAGCGCCGCCATCCTGCTCCTCGCACTTTTCTGCATCGCCTTCGTCACGCCGACACAGACCAGCGCGGTGCCCGAGGCCATCCCCGAATCTTAACGCACGTCCACTCGACAACCTCCGCCCGAAACACTTTCATCCAGCGCGTATGGCGATTCCCCTCGAAGACAAATTCAATGACATCGTCGGCAAGCCGATGCGTGGGCTCCAGCTCAGCGACAGCCAGGTAGCGGAAAAAGCGGGTGTCACCGCCGCCGCGGTCCAGTCGTTGCGCGAAGGCGCGTGGAGTGAAGCGACAGCCCGCAAAGTGGCTCCGGTGCTTGGTTTGAAAGCGGACGCACTCGCGGACTCAGGTAACGAATCATGGGCACCGCAGCCCGTGGCGCTGGACGGCTTCGCGCAGTTCAACACGCCTTTTGAGGACATGACCGTCAACTCCTACCTCGCGTGGGACACGACCAGCGGTGCAGCGATTGCGTTCGATACAGGAGCGGATTGCAGCGACGCGCTCGCGCTTCTCACGGAGAAAAAACTCACGCTGAAACTGATCCTGCTCACGCACACCCACGGCGACCACATTCTCGACCTCGACCGGCTCAAGGAAAAGACCGGTGCGCCGGCCTATGTCGGCGATCGCGAGCCGATCGACGGCGCAGATACCTTTGCCGCTGGTCGGGTATTCGAAGCGGGTGCGTTGAAGGTTGAGAGCCGCCTCACATGGGGTCACTCGAAGGGCGGAATCACGTTTGTGATCAGCGGCCTTGCCCGGCCCGTCGCGGTCGTCGGCGATGCCGTCTTCGCCGGTTCGATGGGTGGTGGCGGCATTTCATATTCCGACGCGCTCCGCACCAATCGGGAAGAAATCCTCACGCTGCCGGACAACACGATCATCGCGCCCGGTCACGGTCCATTGACGACCGTCGGCGAAGAAAAGATCCACAACCCATTTTTCCCGTGAAGAGTCAACGCAGAGACGCAGAGGCGCAGAGCGGAAGGATAAAGCCTTCCGCCCATTCCTCTGCGCCTCTGCGCCTCTGCGTTTAAACAAAATCCATATGCCCGAAAATATCGCTATCGTCGGAGTGGGCCGGATGGGCGCCAACATGGCCCGCCGCCTGAAAGATCAAGGATTCACGATCACCGCGGTGTTCGACCGCAACCCGAAAGACGCCGCGGCGCTCGCCGGAGAACTCGGCACCACTGCGCCCGCCACGCTGCCCGAAGTCACCGCTGCGGCCGACATCATCATCACCGTCGTCAGCGACGACGAAGCGATGGATGACATCTTCGGCTCGGTCGGTTGCGGGAGCGATTCGCTGCTCGGCACGAAGAGCGGCGTGACTGTCGCCGAGGGACGGCTCTTCATCAATTGCGCCACCGTTTCTCCCGGCACCCATGAACTCGTCGAGAGCCGTGCCGAGGCTGCGGGCGCACAGTCCATCGAAGCCTGCATGGCCTCGAGCATCACGCAAGCGCGCGAAGGCTCGCTCTACCTCATGTGCGGCGGCAAGTCGGAGGCCTTCGAGCGCGCGAAACCGGTGCTCGAAAAGCTGAGCGCTTCGCTCCGGCACATCGGCGGCACGGGCTCGGCGGCGAAGGTCAAGGCGCTGGTCAACATGGTCATGAACATCAACACCGCTGGCCTCGCCGAAGGGCTCGGGCTCGGCAGCGCGCTCGGGCTCGACCTCGCGATGCTGCGCGAGGTTTTTTCCCAAACCGGGGCCGCCTCACGCGTGCTCGTGACCGACGGCGAAGACATGCAGAACCGCGACCACTCCTGCTTTTTCAGTGCCGCGCACGCGGCCAAAGACAGCGGCATCGCCCTGCATCTCGCGCATTCTGCCGGCCTCGAACTACCACTCGCCGAAGCGACCAAGGCGCAGTACGACAAGATGGTTTTCGAAGGTCTCGGAGAGCTCGATAAATCCGGCATCGCCGAGCTGACCTTCAAAGGCCGGCACAGCGGCTCCTGATTCGCTCAAGTCAGAAACAGCGCCCATCCAATCACGAGGATGAGGGCGGTAAGGGCCAGCCACAATCGCCACTGCGCCTTAAATTCCTTCAGCGCCTTCGAGCGCCTGGATTTCATCGGCCTAATAATCGACTTGTGCCACGCGGTCGAAGGTCTCGAAACGTTCTGCGAGGATGTTGATCTCCGCCAGGAGCTGCTCCCGGCGCTCGGGTTTCTTCTCTCTTTCAAGCTGCTCGTCTTTGGCTTCGATCGCGGACACAAGCAATTTCAACGTGTGGCGGTGTTGTGGCTTTTGCATGCCGCCGGGAAAAGCAATCCGAATGCCACGTCCGCGAATCCGCGTTTGCTCGAGAGTCGGCAAAGATCGCATTCGCCTGTGGAGGAACGCCCTAGAGTTCCTCGCGGATTTTTCGGAAATATCCACTCTCCCGCCAGCCGTGATTGGCGAGGGGCGAAGCATGCGCACACTGGCGAATTTTGCGCGGGCCGGATTCGCCGAAGCAAAGTTCAAGCGCCGGTAGCGAACAGAAAACCGCGCTCCTTGGCGCCCTAACTCATCTCAAGCCCGCGCATCGTTCCCGTCGAGGTCGCGAAGCGATCCGCTTCGAGTCCCATGCGCTGGAGCATGGAGACGAAAAGATTCGGCAGCGGATAATTGCGCTCGGTGTCAAAGGCGAGGTGCTGACCGTGCTTGAAGCCGCCACCCGCGAAGAGCACCGGCAGGTTCGTTGTCACATGGGTGTTGGCGTTGCCGAGGTTTGATCCATAGAGGATCATCGTGCGGTCGAGCAGCGGATCGCTTCCTTCCTTCGTGGACTTCAACGCGGCGAAGAGTTGGCCGAGCAGCTTCATGTGCTCGCGGTCGATGGCTTCGAGCTGCGCGAGCTTCGTCGGGCTTTTGCCATGATGCGAAAGGCTGTGGTAGCCGTCGGTGATGTGCGCTCCTTCGATGTCGAGCACGGGCGAGTTTACGCTGTCGAGCAGGAGCGTGATCGCGCGCGTCGAGTCGTTCTCGAAAGCGAGACGCGCCATTTCGTACATCAGTTGCGCCTTGTCCATGTATTCGCGCGGGTCGGAAGGATCCGTCGGCATCTCGGCTTTCACCTTGGGTTTTGGTTTATGCTCCCACTCCTTCGACGCATCCATGCGTTTTTCGAGATCGCGGACGCCCGTGAAAAACTGGTCGAGCCGCTCGCGGTCGCGCGCGCCGAGATCACGCTGGAGGCTGCGCGTCTGGTCGGCGACGGCGTCCATGATGCTGTGGCCGAGTTCGAGTTTGCGCACCTGCGCATTCACCTCGGCGGGACTGCCTTGGAGAAACAGCTTCCTGAAAACCTCCGACGCCTTTTCCTCGCACGGAATGAGCACGCCGCCGCCCGTCCATGAAAGGCTGCGCGAGCCTTGCGCGACATTCACGCCGAGCGTGAGCGACGGGAACCGCGTGAGATGACCGATCTGCTGCGCGGCGAATTGATCGAGCGAAATCGTATTCCGAAAGCCGCCACTGCCCGGATGCGGCGCGGCGGTGAGGAAGCAGTTATCCGCCGGATGGCCGCCATCCACGTCGGGATGCGACACGCCGCTGAAGACGGTGAAATCGTCGCGATGCTCGGCGAGCACTTCGAGATACGGCGAGGGCGCGTAGTCGCGACCGGCGCCGGTTGGAAAAAATTTGTCGGGCACGAGGCCGAGGTTGTTGCAAATGCCGAGCATGCGACGCGGTACGGGTGCGGTGGCGGCGCGGGAAAATGCCGGGAACATTGCGTCGAGCAGCGGAAGAGCGAGCGCGACGCCGGAGGCACGGAGGAAAGTGCGGCGCGAACACGCGCGCTGAGTGGAGACGTTCATGGCTTTGGTCGTGTGCTATGAGTGTAACAAGTAATCGGTATCCTGTCGCGCCCACCGTTGATTCGTCTTCAGGCCGGCGTGCGGCGTTGCTAGACTCGTGGCATGCCCGCGTCCCGCGTTCCTTCCGCGCCCCGTGAATTCGCCACGACACGCTGGAGCATCGTCCTCGCGGCGAAGGCCGGCAGCACCGAGGCCGATGGCGGCGCGCTCGCCGAGCTCTGCCGCGCGTATTGGTACCCGCTCTACGCGTTCGTGCGGCGGCAGGGCCACGAACCGCACGACGCGCAGGATCTCACCCAGGAATTTTTTGCGCGGCTGCTCGGCAAGCATTGGCTCGACGGCGTCGAACGTTCGCGCGGGCGCTTCCGGTCGTGGCTGCTCGCGGCGATGAAGCACTTCCTCGCCAACGAGTGGGACAAATCTCGCGCCCGCAAGCGCGGCAGCGGCCAGGCGCCGCTCTCGCTCGACGCCACCGATGCCGAGTCGCGCTACGCCCACGAACCCGCCGACTACGCCACCGCCGACAAACTTTATGATCGGCGCTGGGCGCTCACGCTCCTGGATCAAGTGCTGGCGCTGCTCCGCGACGAGATGGCCGCCGCAGGCAAGCTCGCGCAATTCGAGGCGCTGAAGTTTTCCCTCACTGGCGAAAAGTGCGCGTACACCGAAGTCGGCTCTACGCTCGGCATGAGCGAGGGCGCGGTGAAAGTCGCGGTCCATCGGCTGCGCGAGCGTTATCGCGATCTCATCCGCGCAGAGATCGCCGAGACGGTGGCTACGCCCGACGAAGTGGACGACGAACTGCGCCACCTGCTCGCCGCACTCAGCTCGTAAGAGAGCTTGACGCCAGCGAGTGCCCGAGGGTGACCGGCACGCTGGCGCTCTGGGTGGCGGCGCGTTACGCGGTGGCGACCCAGGCGCGTCGCCGAGGCCGAAGGCGGGGAACGCTGGCGGTTACTGCGTGAACTGTGCGGCGACTTGATCGAACTCCGCCGGGGTGATCACAGCGCGCAGCGTCTGCGCGTGGAACGCGAGCGGCTGGAATTCGAGCGCGAAAACCTCACGGCGAGAAACCGTGTAACCTTTTGTCGGGATTTCTTCTGAACAGGGTGACATGAATACTCCCGAGCCCCCGCGATGAAGAATTGCAAACAATGCGGTCAGCCGATGGCAAGCGAAGCACCCCAGGGTCTTTGCGCGCGGTGCCTGCTCAGCCAGGTGTTGAAAGAACCGGAGCCGCCGAGCGGCGGGCCGGCGCCTTCCACGCCGGCGAATCCGTCCGTGACCGGCGGGGGCGACATCCCCGACATCGGTGACGCCTCGGAGGTCGCGCGGCGGCTGCCTCAATTTGAAATCATGGAGATGCTCGGCCGCGGCGGCATGGGCGTCGTTTACAAGGCGCGCCAGCTCCAGCTCGACCGGCTCGTCGCGCTGAAAATCCTCCCGCCAGTCGATGCGCTCACGCCGGATTTCGTCGAGCGTTTCCGCCGCGAGGCCCGCTCGCTCGCGAAGCTCAGCCATCCGAACATCGTGAACGTCCACGACTTCGGCGAGAGCGGCGGGCTTTACTTTTTTGTGATGGAGTTCGTCTATGGCGTGAACCTGCGCGAGATGATCCGCTCGGGAAAAATGAAGGCCGAGGAGGCGCTCGCGGTCGTGCCGAAGATTTGCGACGCGCTGCAATTCGCGCACGAGGAAGGCGTCGTCCACCGCGACATTAAGCCGGAGAACATCCTCGTGGACAAACGCGGCCGCGTGAAAATCGCCGACTTCGGCCTCGCGAAACTGCTGCGCCGCGAGCAGACCGATCACACGCTCACGATGAGCGGCATGACCCTCGGCACCCCGCGCTACATGGCGCCCGAGCAGCTCGACAAGCCGGAGACCGTCGATCACCGCGCGGACATCTATTCGCTCGGCGTGGTCTTTTACGAAATGCTCACCGGCGAAGTGCCGATGGGCCGCTTCGCCCCGCCGTCGCAAAAAGTGCAGATCGACGTGCGCCTCGACGAGATCGTTCTCCACGCGCTCGAACGCGACGCCGACCGCCGTTACCAGCGCGCGAGCGAGCTGGGGACGGATGTGGAAAACGTGACGCGCAAGCCGCAGGTCGCGCCATCCGCCAAGGCCGGCGTGACGCCCGCGGCAAACCCCGGTGACGAGAACGCCGAGGACGAAGTGGAGGTCGTGGAGCATCCCGTCTTCGCGCGCATCTGGAAGTTCTTCGCGCTGGGTGTCGTCCTGCTCGTGTTCATCACCATCTTCAGCCCGTGGGGAGGGAAGGTGTGGCCATTCTTTGGCGTCGGGGTCGCCGTGCTCGCCATCGCGTCGGGTCTTTTTTCCACCATCAAAACGAAGAAGGCGGGCGGCACCGGGAGCAGTGCGGACGGCACACGCGGGCAATCCGCTCTTGCCGCAAAGCTCCGCACTCATTGGGGAACCTGCTGCGCGCTGCTCCTGCTCGCACTGAGCATCGCCTCCGTGCTGGTGCCGTCCTCAATCACCGCGTGGCTCGGCATCTCCGCATATGTCACCGCTATCCCGGTTGCGGGCGGCGATGACCTGAGCTTCGCGCCGCGCACGGCTTTCGAGGCGGGCACCGAACTCTGGCAGGGACAGGTGATCGCCGCTGCGTGCGCCATCGCGCTGGTGATGGTCGCGAACGCTTTTGTCTCGCGGAAGAAGTTCGCGGGTGCGCTCGCGATGATCGTCGCCGGAGCGATGGCCATCGGCTTGTCCGCACATTTTCTCGCGACGTATCGCGAATGGCACTTCGCCGCCGCCGGGATCTCGTGGCACGACCTGCAGGCCATCGCGCAGGGACACTCGCACGATGATGAGCACGTCGGGACGAACATGTTCATCGTGGAGCATCCCACCTTCGTCCCGCCGCTCGCCGCGCTGTGGGATGACGTAAAAACCCGCGCCGCGAAATTGCCTCCCGGCAGCGTGGAAGCGCTCGCCATCGCGAAGGGCAGCAGCAGCGTGCAGGTGCATCACATCGAGCAGCCCGGCGCAAAGTGGACGCTGTTCCTCGGCGTGTGCGTGCTGCTCTTCGGCATCGCAGGGGTGCTCCAGTCCAGCGCGCAAATAACTGGGAGCGAGAACGAGCCGAGCGCGGAGAACGTAGCGAGCGAGCCACGCCTGAGCCGCTGCGCGCTCTTCGGCGCGATCTGGGTGAGTTTCGGAATCCCCGCCGCGGCGGTGCTCGGTCTGGCGATCTACGATGTAAAGGGCGGCCCGCTTGGCGGAATCCTGCATCTGCCAGTTTGGTTGTGGGCTGCCGTTGCCATCAGCGCGCCGTTTGGCACAACGATTCTCGGCGGCATTGCCATCGCGCAGATCAAGCGCTCTAGCGGAAAACTCTACGGTCTGAGGCTCGCGGCGGTGGCAGCGCTTTGCTATCCGCTGCTGCTGGCCGGCGTGCTCGGGGCAGCCATCACGATGTTCGCGTGGGGTGCGCTGGGATTCGACAAACCGGGACAGGCGCACGCGCCAGTTCCGGAGGCGCTCTCCGCGCTCGCGGTCGTCATCTTCGGCGCGATGGCCGCGTGGCGGAAAATTTCCGGCGCGAAAAATGCGCCCGTTCCCACCGGGGAGCTGGAGTCGCAGGAAATCGCGCGCGCGGAGCGTCTGAATATTGCCGTGCGCATCGTCGTGATCCTTGGGATCGCCGCGGCGTCCAAATGGCAGACGCGGCCACACTCGGATGTGCCCGGACTCGACCAGGCGTTTGAGTGGATCAACTACCTCGCCTCGCTCGCGCCGCTGATGGCGTGCGCGCTCCTTTTTAACGACTCATGGCGGCGGCACGCGCGCTGGATCATCGTCTCGATGCTGCTCGTGATCGTGTGGCGCGGTGCGGCCCTATCGCAATCCGCCCGCAGTAGCGCGCCCGTCGCCGGTTCGCTCGCCGCGACCGAGGTGCGGAAGGTCGATGCCGCGGTGACGTATCTCGAAGGTCACACCTCGGTCGTGAAGGCCGTCGCCGTCTCGCCGGACGGACGCACGCTCGTCTCGGCGGGACTCGATGGCCGCGTGATCGTGCGCGATTTTCCGGATGAAAAAGTGCGCCGCATCGCGTTCGACAGTTCGCATCCGAATTCCAAGCCGCTCGCGCAGTTCTGGTGCGCGGCGATCTCGCCCGACAGCCAGCGTGTCGTGGTCGGCGCCGGCTCGGGCGCGCAGCTCTACAACATTCATCTCGATAAGAACCAAACCGAGATGATCAATGTGCCCAACGAGCGCAACGCGACCATTCGTTACCTGAAATTTTCCGACAACGGCAACAAGGTCGCCTAAATCACCACAGGCGACACGGAGGTCATCTTCTACGACATCGCGGCGAAACGCATCGTCGCGCAGCCGAAGATTTTTCCGGGGAAAGCCTTCGGCAACGTCGGCACCACCGCCACGAGTCCGGACGGCGCGTTCGTCGCAGTCACGTCGTCCGACAGGAAGTCCGATCCCGGCGGCGGCGCGAGCTCGACCGAGCCGTGCAAGCTCACGGTGTTCGATACGCAGGGCGTCGAGCGGCTCTCGTGGCAGTTCGCCGACTACGCGGATTTTTGGCATGCCCAAGTCGTCTTCACAGACGCGCGCACGCTCCTCGTCTCCGTGCCGTCGGGAAAAATGCTGCGCTGGACGCTCGACAACGCGGGCCAGTGGCAACCGGCCGCCGACTCCGTGCGCATCGGCCCCGGCCGCTACACCGCGAGCGCCGCGAGCCGCGACGGCAAAATCATCTGGCTCGCGGAAGGCAGCCAGGTCACCGGCATCGACTCGGCGACCGGCAAAGGCGCCGACCTTACCGGCTGGGGTTCGCGCGAATGGACCATCGGGATCATCCACAATCCGGCGGACAAAAAATTCTACGGCAAGCGCAACGACCGCATGCAGCCCTTTGGCGAGAAGGGCGAACTCAACCGCCGCCAGATCGAAATGCTCACCGTCTGGCTGCGCGGCTCCGCGGGCAATTAGTCGCGACGACCGCGCTCCCTGAGACCGGCGATTCATCGCCGCTGCCACCCCCGAAAAAATCGTGTAACCTCCGCGAGCCAATCCTTCTGAACGAGGCAGAATGAACACTGCCATGACCACGACCCCCACTCACTGCCTCGAATGTAACGCCCCGCTGTCAGCCGCCGAGGCGCAAGGGCTCTGCGCCCGCTGCCTTTTAAAAATGGGCCTCGCCAGCCAGTTCGGCGAAAACTCCGTCGCCGACGCGGGCGCGCGAAAATTCATCCCGCCGCCGCTCTTCCCGTTCGACTTCGGTGGCTACCGCGTGCTCCGGCTGCTCGGGCGCGGTGGGATGGGTGCCGTGTATGAAGCCGAGCAGATCGACAACGGGAGGCGCGTCGCCCTGAAAGTGCTCGGGCACACCATCGACTCCCCGGAGATGCGGAAGCGCTTCCTCCGCGAGGGTCGGCTCGCAGCGTCGGTGAATCATCCGAACAGCGTCTATATCTTCGGCACCGAGGAGATCGACGGCGCGCCCGTCATCGCCATGGAACTCGTTGCGGGCGGCACGCTGCGCGACCGCATTCGCAAAGGCCCGCTGCCCGTGTGCGAGGCCGTCGATGCAACGCTGCAAGTCATCGCCGGCCTCGAAGCCGCCGCAGTCGCGGGCGTGCTGCATCGCGATGTGAAGCCGGCGAATTGCTTCCTCGCGCCGGATGGCACCGCAAAGGTCGGCGACTTCGGTCTCTCGGTTTCCACGCTCGCGCGGCACGACTCGCAGCTCACCGCCAGCGGCGTCATGCTCGGCACGCCGAGCTACGCCCCGCCCGAGCAACTCCGGGGCGACGAACTCGATGTGCGTGCCGACATCTATTCTGTCGGCGCGACGCTCTACTCGCTGCTCACCGGTCGCGCGCCATTCGAGGGCGAGAACGCCGTGCAAGTCGTCGCCGCCGTGCTCGACAAGGCGCCGCGCCCGATCGCCGAGTTTCGCCACGACGTGCCGGCTGGGCTCATCCAGGTCGTCGGAAAATGCCTCGCGAAAAAGCGCGAGGATCGGTTTGCGGATTACGCGGCTTTGCGCGACGCACTCACTCCGTTCAGCTCGCAGGCGCGCGATCCGGCGCCGGTCGGGCTGCGCATTGTCGCGGGGATGATCGACCTCCTTTTCGCGACGCTCATCGGTGCGTTCGTCTGGACGACAGGCGAGACGGTGGACCAGCGCTTTCTCGCGTCGCGGACCCTGGAGGCGACGCTGGAGTTTTTCGGGGTCATGTTGTTCGGCGTCGCGTATTTCGCGATCCCGGAAGGACTGTGGGGCGCGTCGCTCGGGAAGATGTTGTGTGGCCTGCGCGTCGTTGGCGCGAGACGCGGCGCGCCGGGCATCCCGGTCGCGGCGCTGCGTGCGCTCATCGTGATGGTGGCGATCAACCTCGCGGATTTCATCGAGCTGATCATGCACTCGGCGGAGGAAGTGCGGCAGGCGATCGCGCACGACGGCTGGACCTTTACCGACGCCGTCGGGCCGTCGTTTCTGTTTCTGCTCTTCGTCACGATGCGGCGGGGCAATGGTTTCGAGGCGATCCACGAATTGCTCACCGGCACACGCGTGATCGTGCGTCCAAAATCGAGTGAGCGCCCACGGCTCGAGCTGGCTCCGACGCCCGTGCCGGAGCTTGTGCAGGACGCAGAGCGCATCGGCCCATTCCGTGTGCTCGCGCCGATCGCGGAAGGCTGGCTGATGGCCTACGACGATGTGCTGCGGCGGCAGGTCTGGATTTGGAAATGCGACGCACCACCGCTCCCCGCCGTTCGTCGGGATCTCGGCCGCGCAGGACGTTTGCGTTGGATCGCCGGCGACACAACCTGGAACGCCTTCGATGCGCCGGCGGGCAGGCCGCTCGGCGAACTCTTCGCGCAATCGTGGGCGGCGGTGCGCTGCTGGCTGCTCGATCTCGTGGAGGAACTCGATGCAGCGCAGAAGGACGAAACGTTGCCCGCGGAGATCGGCGTTGATCACGTCTTCATCACCGCCGACGGCCGCGCGCTGCTGCTCGATGAACCGTGGCCGGGCAGCGCACCGACCGAACACTTTGCATGCACCGACGAGGCCGGCGTTCAGCGTTTCCTCTCCGCCGTCGCGGAAGCGGCGCTCGACCGCACGCGGCTGCCGCTGCACGCGCGCGAATTCTTGAAGAAGGTCAAGGATGCCGCGTTCGACCGCGCGAGTTTTATCGCCGGCAATCTTCGCTCGCTGGCGACGAAGCCCGCCGTGATCACGCGCCGGCGCCGCTTTGCCTCGCTCGCGCTCGCGCCCGGCCTCGCGCTGCTCATCGCGATTCCGATCAGCGTTTTTCTTTTTCTCCAAGCGCGCCGCGACGACGCGAAATGGGCGGAGCGCCCCGCGATGCGGAAGCTGGAACTCGCGATGACGTCCTACAACAACCTCCAGGGAGGCACGACCCTAGCGTGGGGCGGAGCTGTAAAATCGGCGATGGATCAGCAGACCGAACGGACTGCGAAATACATCGCCGGGCATTTCGGGGAATTCATCAACAGCCCGGAGTTCGACAGCGATCCGGTGTTTGGAAAATGGCCGGCCACTGAGCGCGAAGCGGCGCGCGCGATTGTGAAGGCGAATCCAGTCGTGACGCCCGCGGAACTCAAGAACATCGACGCCATCGTGACTGCATCGCTCATTCACGAGAACGTGAGCGCCAGGGCGGTGGCCTATTTCATGGTGCCGGGGATTCTCGTTGTGATGCTGGCGCTGGTTTGCGTTTCGCAGTTTTTCTCGTTGCTGATTTTTCGTACGACACTCGGTCAGCGACTGTTCGGCTTCGCGGTTGTGAACAAATTCGGTGAGCCCGCGAGCCGTGGGCGAATGCTGTGGCGGTGGGCAGTGATCTGGGTTCCGCTGATGACACTGTCCGCGCTCGTCTTCACGAGCGGGCTGGGCTGGCACCCGACAGGCAATGGCAGGGGCTGGTTTCTCGGCGCGAAAGGCGTGCTCTGGATCGCGTGCATCATCGTTGCCGTGGTGCGCCCGGAACGTGGCGTCCACGATGAGATCGCCGGCACGCGGGTCGTGCCGCGGTGAACCGGTGACGGAGGCCTACTTGTTTTGAAATAGCGAGCTCTGCACGATCTCCTCGATCACCGTCCGCACCGCATAATGACTCGCACTCGTGCGGTCGAGGATTTGCTCGAGATCAGGTCGGTCGCCGAAGCGGATCGGTGCGCCGGTGGCGAAGACGAGGAGTTGTTTGGCGAGGTTGCGCGCGATCTGCCGTTCGTCCTTGAGCAGCATTTGCTTCAGCTCGCGGATGTTTTTGAAATCGCCCCCGCCGGGCAGCGTGCCGGTGGCATCGACAGGCTGGGCGAGGTGGAAGGCGAAGGCGTTTCCGTTCTTGCCGAAGCCCGGTACCTTCTCGCCTTCCCCGACCGCGCGGTACTTTTCGCGCCAGCCGCCGAGCACGTCGAAATTTTCCAGCGCGAAGCCGGCGGGATCGATCTTCGTGTGGCAGATCGCGCAGCTTTCGAGGTTGCGATGTTTGGCGAGTTGTTCGCGTACAGTCGTGGCTCCGCGCGTGTCGGGATCGATGTTCGGCACAGTCGCCGGCTGCGGCGGTGGCGGCTTGCCGATGATGCGCTCCATGATCCACACACCGCGCGTCACGGGCGATGTCGTGGTGCCGTTCGCGGTCACTTTCAGTACACTCGCCTGCGTCATCAATCCCCCGCGAACGCTGTCCGGCGGGAGCTTCACACGTCGAATGCCGACGCCTTCGATGAGCGGCATCTTCGGCGCGTCGCCGGAGGGTTCGCCCTCGCTTGTGCGATCGACGATCTTCGCATTCGTGGGCAGTCCGTAGTGCGCGGCGAGTCGTTCGTTGAGCATCGCGAAATCCGACACGATCAGGTTGCGCGCCGGGAGGTTTGATTTGATCAGCTCCGCGAAGAAGCGCCGGGTTTCCTCGACTGACGATTCCACGAGCAAATCGTCGAGATAGTAGTCGGGATAAAGGACCGCATCCGCCGAAGTCGCATCGGTCTTTCGGAGGTCGAGCCAGTAATCGAGAAACGCCTCGACGAAGCGGCGCGAGCGCGGATCGGCGAGCAGGCGATCGGCCTGCGCATGCAGCATGTCGGGCTTGCGCAGTTCTCCCTTCGCCGCCGCCGCGCGGAGCTTTTCGTCGGGCGGTGAATTCCACAGGAAATACGAGAGCCGTGAGGCGAGCGCGAAGTCGTCGAGCGGTCCCGGCTTTTCCTCGAGCGTGACAAATTCCGGCGAGCACAGCACCGCCGAGTAGCCCGCGATCATCGACTCCGTAAAGCTGTTGCCCGCCTTCATCGCGCTCTCGATCAACGCGATGAAACGCCGCACATCGGCCTCCGCGATCGGTTGCCGATACGCCCGCGCGATGAACGCTCGCAACAGACGCGCGGCGTCCGCGTGCGGTTCGCGCGGCACCGCTTCGGCGATCTTGCCGGTCTTCTTCATCGGCAGATCGCCGAAGAGGAGCCGCTGTCCGTTGGTCGGCCATTTGTCGATGATCGGACCCTCGACTTCGAGCCAGCGAAACGCTACGCCGGGCTGTCCGTCTTTTTCCGCGAGCGGATTGTGATAACCGCCGACAACGGCGGGCCGCGAGCGGAAGAGTCGTGCGGCGTCGGGGCGGATCAGCTCGCCTTCGAGCAGCCACACATCCATCTCCTGCACGCTCGGCTCCGGCGTCACGTCGAAGCCGCCGAGCTTGCGCAGCAGGCGCGGCGGCGTCTCCGCGTAAACGCTCACCGGCTCGCGCGTGCGGCCCGCCGAAAGATTCACGCGACTGGGCTTCCACCATTTTGTCTCGCTCTCCGGTCCGGCCCAAAACGTGTAGGCGCTGAAGCGCAGCTTGTAGCGACCGGCCATCGGTGCGCGGAAACTGGAGAACTTGATCTCGATCGGTTCATAGGTGCTCGCGACCACACCGAGCGCTTCGAGTTCGCGTTTTGCCGGATCGGCTTTGCCCACCGTGATCGGCCCCGTGCCGTCGAGCGCGGGGACATCCGCCTCATTGCCGAGGAGTGGAAAAGTCGAGCGCTCGGGGCTGCGATTGAATTGCGAAAACTTCACCTTGCCCGCGAACCCGCTTTGATCGCGCGCGTAGTAGCGTGTCACCTTTTTGTCGGGCTTCGCCACCTGCTGCGCCATGACCTGACGCAACGCGTAATCCGCCGCGCCGAGATACCGCGCCATCTGCACGTGCGAGACATCGAGCGCCTCGCCGACCTTGTTGAAGCGATACGCCTCGCCGTCTTCGGGCAGCATCACCTTCACCTGCAACCACGGCGCGTCGAGCAAATCGCGGAGCGTGTTTTCATATTCGTAGCGATTCAGCCGACGCCAGATGGAGCGCCCTTCATTCGTCGCCCGCTCGTGATCCGCCGCCACGAGCGTCCCCGCAAGACTCTTCAGAAATGCGTCCGCCTCCTCTGCTTTGGGCTGCGGTTTCTTCTTCGGCGGCATCTCATGCTCCGCCGTCCGGTCATGCACCTTCACCCACGCCGCGAAGACCTTTGGGTCCTTCAGATCAAACGTGAGCGCATCCAGATCGAGATCTCCCTTTTTGGAATCCGCATCGTGGCACTGCACGCAGTGGTTTTCCAGAAACGGCCCCATCTCCGCCGGAACCGCTGCCCGGAGCAACTGGGCTCCGGTCAGCAGGCAAAGGGCGGTCAGTCGTTTTACGGAAAGGAACATGGCCTTCGTATAGACTCCACAGCCGCGGGCTCCTTTGCAACTCCCGGAGGGACGCGCTCCCGCGCGCTCCCCAAATTTCTCCCGGCTCGTTTTCGGTCTCGCGGTGCGTGCCCCCGTCACCCTAAGAAATCAGGGAACGCGCAGGAGCGCGTCCCTCCGATGGCCGGTCGCAAGCGTCCAATCCACCTCATCCCCTTCGCCCGTGGGACCGTGCGATCATCGTGTTCGTCACCGTTGTCACGCAGGGGCGTCAGCGGTGCCTCGCCGATGAGAGTGCTCACGTTTTGCTGCGCGAGACTTGGAACGCTGCCAGCTTCTGGCTCGTTGGTCGCTACGTGATAATGCCGGATCACGTCCATTTCTTCTGTGCTCCCAGTGGCCTCGACTGCTCCTTGGAGAAATGGATGCAGTTTTGGAAAAGCCAGCTCACCAAATCCTGGACGGTAGCTGTGGAGAAGCCGGTCTTCCAGCGCGAGCACTGGGACCGTCAGCTCCGCTCGGAGGAAAGCTACGACGGGAAATGGGAATACGTCCGGCAGAATCCGGTGCGTGCTCGCCTCGTCACCGATCCCGAAGACTGGCCCTACCAAGGCGAACTGCACGAGCTGCGCTTGTAAACCTCGGAGGGACGCGCTCCCGCGCGCTCCCAAACTTCCGTCCGCCTCCGCCCGCGAAAAATGGGGATCGCGCAGGAGCGCGTCCCTCCGGGTTGGGGTCCGCGCTTGCGACGACTTCATGGCAAACCTATCTTCGCGGCCCTTTCTTTATGTCCGACGAACGCAAAACCCTCGAACAACGCCACCAGATGTCCGACATCGAGCGCTTGCGCCACAGCGCTGCCCATGTGCTCGCGACGGCCATCCTGCGCCTCTGGCCGGAGGCGCAGTTCGCCGCCGGGCCGCCGGTGGAGAATGGCTTCTACTACGACGTGGAGCTGCCACACCGCATCACGCCGGAGGATTTCGCGAAGATCGAGGAGGAGATGAAAAAGGAGATCAAGGCGAACCACGTTTTTGAAAAACAGGTGCTCAGCCGCGCCGATGCGCTGGCCATGGCGGAGCGCGGCGAACTGGCGGCGCTGACCGCGCGCGGCACACCTTCGACCTTCAAGCTCGACATCATCCAGGGCATTCCCGAGAGCGAGGAAATCTCGATCTTTCGCAACGGCGAATTTACCGACCTCTGCGCCGGGCCGCACGTCATGCGCACGGGGAATATCGGCGCCTTCAAGCTCACCCACGTGGCCAGTGCCTACTACAAGGGCGACGAAAAGAACCCGCAGCTCCAGCGCATCTACGGCACGGCGTTCAAGAACAAGACGCAGCTCGACGAGTATTTCACGATGCTAGAGGAGGCGAAGAAGCGCGATCACCGCAAGCTCGGCAAGGAGATGGAGCTGTTCTGCTTCGACGACGACGTCGGCCCCGGCCTCCCGCTCTGGCTGCCGCGCGGGACGGTGTTGATCGAGGAGTTGGAGAAGTTGGCGAAGGAGACGGAGTTCGCCGCGGGCTATGATCGAGTTAGGACTCCGGCTTTAGCTAGAGAGAACATGTATCTAACTAGCGGGCATCTTCCTTACTACGCGGAGTCCATGTTTCCGCCGATGATCTTGCGAGACAATCCCCGCGACGACGCTCATCAGGTCGATGGGAGCAAGTCGATGGAGGAGAACTTTTCTCATCTCCAAGGACTTCTAATCGAAGCCAAATTGTTACCCGACTACAGTGTTGGACAGCCAAGTCGCCGGGAAGTCCTAGCTGCGGTGCAAGCGCTTCGGAACAATCCGCCGGAAAATCTAAGTTCGTCGATCAGCACTTACCTAACGGAATATCCGTGGATGCAGTTTGAGGATGCGTTGCTGGCTACTTACGAGCCAGCTCCCGACCGCTACTACCTCAAAGCCATGAACTGCCCGCATCACCACAAGCTCTTCGGAGCGGTGCCGCGGAGTTATCGCGACTTACCCTTGCGCCTCGCCGAATACGGCACCTGCTACCGCTACGAGCAGAGCGGCGAACTCTTCGGCCTGATGCGCGTGCGCGCCATGCAGATGAATGACGCCCACATCTATTGCACCGAGGAGCAGTTCGCCGCAGAGTTTGAAGCCGTGAACCAGATGTATCTGAAGTATTTCAAAATCTTCGGTGTCGATCGCTACCAGTTCCGCTTCAGCACCCACAGCCCGGCGGAACTCGGCAAGAAGTATGTCGATGAAAGTGCTCTCTGGCTGAAGACCGAGAAGATGGTCCGCGATGTCCTGGTCGCCAGCGGCGCACCCTTTGTCGAAGTAGCCAATGAAGCCGCCTTCTACGGCCCGAAGATTGACATCCAGATCTGGAACGTCATCGGCAAGGAATTCACCCTCGCCACCAACCAGGTGGATTTCGCCGTCCCCGCCCGCTTTGGCCTCACTTACAAAGACAAGGACAACACGAGCAAGACCCCGCTCTGCATCCACCGCGCCCCGCTCGGCACGCACGAGCGTTTCATCGGCTTCCTCATCGAACACTACGCCGGCAACTTCCCCCTCTGGCTCGCCCCCGAGCAAGTCCGCATCCTGCCCATCGGCAGCGAAGACGAAGACAACGCCGAAACGCAGCAAGTCATCGCCTACGCGAAATCCATCCACGCCGAACTCCGCGCCGCCGGAGTCCGCGCGAACCTCGACCTCACCAGCGACCCAATCAAAGCCAAGATCGCCAACGCCGAGCAGATGAAAGCCCACACCATGCTCGTCCTCGGCAAACGCGACTTCGACGCCGGCAACGTCGCAGTGCGCATCCACGGCAAAGGCCCGCAGGGCTTCAAGCCCCGCGCGGATGTCATCGCTGAGCTCCTCGCCGCAATCAAAGAGCGGCACTCTTGAATTATGCGTCGCACGCGGGATCCCTCCGGTCTTTGGCGGCATCTTCTCCACTTAATGACCGACAAAGATCGCCGACGCTGAGCAGATGAAAGGCGACACGATGCTCGTCCCCGGCAAACGCGATTGAGGCCGGCATTTTTTAAATAGAGCCCACCATGCACAGGGAGACGATTGATCAGACCGCCTCTGAACTGGTGCTGCATCGCGTGTGGTATGTCATCAAGTTTCTCCGCGTGATGGTCCTGCACCTCGTTTTGGTTTTTATCGCGGTGCTGCTCTATTTCTTCGCGGGAATTCAACACGCCTACCCGGTAGCCGCGGCGCTCATTGATGCGGTTCTGGCGGATGCGATTGACAGTCGGATTCAATGGGGGCCGTCTGGCGTCGTACGTTATCTCATCTATTTCGCGGTAGTTATGTCCGCGATGCTGGCGCTGCTGATCTGGACGTATCGCTCAATCACGAGCGTTCGTAAGATGGCGCTTCGTATCCAGGCAACGTTCCTGGTGGTTCTCAGCTTGTTGTTGGTTCCCGTGAACCTGCCGAACCTTCGTCTCGCCTTTCGCCACCTCGACTTTCTTTTTGCCATTCTTGCTACGGCGAACGTGTCGACCGGGGTGATCGCCTCGGCCTTCGTGGCGCTCGCGCTCATGCGGGTGGCACGGCTCGAGGAACGTTCCAGCCTGCTGGCTAATCTGGACCCGCGGCTGGCGCCGAACTTCTGGGTTTACCTGACCAAGCTCCTCGACCTCCCACGTACGCCGCTGAGCACGTCGCGCACATTGGCTGCCTTTCTCCTGGCGCTGGGTGGTGCGTTGCTAATGATCGCCTCGTATATCTTTCTGATCACCGTCGGAGGCGCGTCCAACAAGCTGAGCGCGCTGGCGACCTTCAGCAGGCACGGGTTGCTCCAGGACGCGATCACGGCCTCGGTGATCGAGGCGCGACGAATCATCTGGCTGCTCCCGTGTGCCCTTGCCGGTGCGAAACTGGCGGCCTTCTTCCAATCGACCGCGAAAAGAATCGGCGGCCTGAGCGTGTCCGATGTGGTCAAAGGTTCCGTAGATCGGTTTATCCTCTATCTGCGACCGTTTGGACTGGACGACGTGATTCTGCCCAAGCCTCAACTGACGTTGGGAAACCGGATCTTCTCCTTCCGCCCGCATCCGGTGCAAATCGAGGAAGAGTTATTCGATGTCGCGGATGGCTATCTGCCATTGATCGCCGTCGGCAAACCCGACGAATCGGGGGAGATGCAGGGAGGCGAAGCTTACCGGGCATATGTCGCCGACTCCGATTGGCAGAGTTACGTGGCAGATAAGATTCGGCGCGCGGATCGCATCGTCATGGTGGTGGAGGAGACAGAAGGCGTGCGCTGGGAGATTGGGCGCATTCCCGCGGAGGCCGCGGTCGCGAAGACGCTCTTTTTCTTTCCTCCTCGATTCAGGGATGCCGACGCATGGCAAGCCGTGGAATCTTCCCTCACCCGGATGCTCCAGAACGCAGGAGTGGTGCCGGAGAACTTCGCGTTCGAATCCCGGCCGATCGGGTTTTTCTTTCGCGGCGAAACGATGGTTGAAATCACCAACGCAAATTGGAGTGCAACGTCTTATCGGACCGCGTTCTCGCATTTTCTGGCAGAATCCGCCGGCTGATTTGAAGACGATCCGGTCGCCCGAACGGCGCTCACTACCGACGATCAAGAGGGCGAGCCTGAATGACGCTGCGCCCGAGTCCTTGCGCGTGCTGATCGGAGAGGCGCCTACTCCGGGCCGAAGACGAGAATCTTCATGGTGCCGGGCAGGACCTTCGGGCGTCCCCCGGGGACCGGCTCGAGCGTGGCGGTCGGGAGATAAATGCGGTGGGTCCTGGGGTCTAGCGTCATGGTGCGGGCGCCGGGCGCGGTGGCGAGGGTTTGCACGACGGTCAAATTGATCGCCGCCTTGTCTTCGTGCGCGATCGTTACGTTGCCTTCCCCGTTGGAACTAAACGCAAGCTGCGTCACGGGATCGAAGGCATTCGCATCGACGCGGCTGCCGATGGGCACCGACGCGATGACTTTGCCGGTCACGCTGTCCATCATCACCATCAGGTTATTCTCGCAGCCGAGAAAGAGCCGGTGATGCGCCAGGTCGATGGCCATGCCCGACGCGCTTTCGCCGGGCGCGATGGGCCAGGTGTTCACCACGGCGTGGGTCTTGATGTCGATCACCACGACCACGCTCTTATCTTCGATGTTACAAAAGACACGGCCGGCCTGCGCGTCCGTGGTCGCAAACTCCGGCTTGCCCGGCAACGGGATCGTGGTGACGACGCGGCCTGTCTTCGCCTCAAAGACCGTCGCGGATTTTCCGCGCCCGTTGAAGGCATAGACTTCGCTCTGAGTGGGCTCGAAGAGGATCGCGTCCGGGTTCTCACCAGTCTCTACTTTCGCGAGGGTCTGCAGGGTCTTGAGGTCCACGATGCTGACCTTGTTCTCCCGGCCATTGCTCGCGAAGCCGCGCCCTAGCTCAGGCGCGAGAGCGAAGCCGTGGACGCCGGGTGTATCTGTGATCTCCCCCACAATCTTGTCCGTATCTAGGTCAACCACCACGACCTTGGTGGCGTGGGTGACAAACAATCGCCGGTTAGCTTCGTCTATCGAGATATAATCCCAGCCACCCTCGCCGCCGATCGGAATTTCCTTGAGAAACCGATAGGTGTCTGAGGCTCGCACCGGCGCCCATGTGAAAAGAAGTGGGAAAATGCCGAGCAGGGATAGCAGGGAGATGCGCATGACCATGGCATAAGAGACCGCTCTTTGGACCTTGCAACATCTATTCCACTCACTCACTGGAAGCGTGCGGAACGCGCGTCTTTCCTGCAGTCCTATTACACCGCCAGGTTGCCATTGAGTAAGTGCAGACGGAAGGCGACCAAAGAAAGTCGTCGCCGGGATTTTGTCGTCGATGAACGATCGGGTTGGTGGTTGACTTCAAACATCAGATTCAGAGCGCAAACTGCCCTCCTTTTCTCAATCGCATTTTGCACCGTGGTGAACAGCGGATGCACACGGCGGGAGAAGATATCCGGCCCCATGCCGCAGGAGATTTATGTCTGGCAGCGGGTTTGGAATGAGCAGGTCGGAGTGGCGTTGCGCACGGCACGCGACGCGGCGGCAGGCTTTGCGGTGCTGACGGCGGAGATCGACGTGCGTAGGCCTCAGCCGAAGATCATTCGACCCAACATCGATTTCACGGCGCTCAAGTTTTCGGCCCGACCAATCGCGGTGGCGATTCGCATCGATCCATTTGCCGGGCCTTTTCGGGAACATGATCGCGTGGTCGAGGCCATCGTGAAACTCGCGCGCGAGGAAGTGGCGAAGGCGCGCAGTCACGAAATCGATATTAGCGAACTGCAGATCGACTTCGATTGTGCGGAATCGAAGCTCGATGGTTATCGGATTTGGTTGAAAGAAATCCGTGCGTCGGTGCAGCCGCTGCGGGTCATTCCGACGGCGTTGCCGAGCTGGCTCGGACACCGCGAGTTTTCGACGCTCGCGAAAGACAGCGGCAGCTTCATTCTCCAAGTGCATAGCGTGTCGGTGCCGCAGAAAGTGGACGACACGCGGAAGCTGACTGATCCGCGCGAGGCAGCAGCTTGGGTCGAGCAGGCCGCGCGCGTCGGCGTGCCGTTTCGTGTTTCGCTGCCGACTTACTCGTATATGGTCGCGTTCGATGCGGAGGGAAAATTCTGCGGGATGTCCGCGGAAGGATTGTCGGCACGCTGGCCGCGGGAAGCCGTGCGAGTGCGTTGGGAGTCGCAGCCCGAGGAGATGGCGGCACTGATCGCGCGATGGACGCGGTCGCGGCCGGCGATGTTGCGCGGTGTCTTTTGGTATCGCCTGCCGGTGGCCTCCGACGCTTTGAATTGGAACTGGAAAACGCTCGCGGCCGCGATGCAAGGGCGCGCGCCGAAGAGCGATTTGCGCGTGAGCGCGTCGGCCTCGCAGCCGAGCGAGATCGTGGTGAAGAACGATGGCGAGAAAGACGAGCCGCTTCCCGAATGGATCGAAGCGCGCTGGACCGGATCGAAGCTCATCGCGGCGGATGCATTGCAAGGCTACGAACTGCGGACATCGTCCGACGCGAGCAGCGTGCATTTCGAGCTGACGGCGGCGGGACGGACTTTGCGCTTGCCGCCGGATGGCCATCGGAATGTAGCTTGGGTCCGGTGTGAACCTCCAACTGCCATCCAAGTTTCGGTGCCTGCTCGTCCTTTGTCTGCTGACCGCTTATCGCCGGGCGGAGGCAACGGGCATTGAAGACCCGACCCGCTGGCTGGGCTTGAAGACGATGGATGTCCGGGAATCGCCGGAGTTTTTCTTCGAGGTGGAGACCAAGCGCATCGCGCGCGATCTCAACCCGGGATTCAAGGCGAACATTCCCGACGGCATCGGATCGGATCGAACCTACCAAAAACAAACTGACGAAGTCGATCTGGCTGACTTCGAGGCGGCGCTGAAAGCCGGCGCGATTCATCCGCCCGATGCGGACAAAGCGCGCGCGACGCACAATGCGGTGATCGTCGCACTGCACCGTGTCCCCGATGAAGAAAAGCGCGAAGACGCCAAACCTGCGCCTGCGCCCGTTCCCGTCGCGCCGGAGGCGGAGTTCGCGAGCGAGTTTGCCGACTACCATCGCGGTGCTCGCGCTTATCACGCGGGCGATGCCGAGGAAGCGCAGAAGATTTGGAAAGCGCTGCTGGATCGCCCGCTCGCCGAGCGCAAGTATCGCACGACCTGGGCGGCCTACATGCTCGGCAAGATGGCGCTCGACGACAAACGATCCGAGGACGCGCGGGGCTGGTTCAAGAAAGTCCGCGACGAGGCGAAGGGTGGCGCCGTCGATTCGCTGGGACTCGCCTCCGCGAGCATCGGCTGGGAAGCCTACCTCGAGCTGCACGCCAAGCATTATCCGGAAGCTGCCCGCCTTTATCTCCAGCAACTCGCAACCGGCGATCCGACCGCGGTGAATTCGCTGCTCACCGTGATGGAGGAATTCACCGCGGAGGAAAAAGACCGCACGCAGTGGATGCGCGACCCAATCATGCAGCGACTGGCCACCGCTTCGGCGCTCAGCGGCATCGGCCTGGCCGATGAGCCAGCCGCGGCACCGGACTCGGCTCATGAGCGATGGCTGCAGTTCCTGGAAAAAGCGGACGCGAAGCAGGTGAAGGACGCCGACTGCGTGGCGTGGCTGGAGTATCAAGCGGGCGATTTCAAAGCCGCGGAACGCTGGCTGAAAGTGGCCGACGCAAACTCGGCCTACGCCCTCTGGCTCAAAGCGAAGCTGGCCCTGCGCGAAGGAAAGATCGAGCTCGCGGCGCAGCTTCTCTCGCGCGCTGTGCCGAAGATCCCGGCGCAATCGGAACTCGAAGCGCGCAGCCTGGATTTCGAGACGATGCCGGGCGATATGTCGAAGGGCGAACTCGGGGCGACGCTCGTCCATCGCGGCGACTTCATCGCGGCGGTGAAATTGTTTGTGCAGGTCCGGAGGTGCGACGACGCGGTCTATCTCGCCGAGGGCGTTCTCACCCTGCCCGAGCTGAAAAAATACGTGGAGGAATTGCCCGTGATCGAAAAGCCGAAAGACGATCGCGAGGTCTATGGTGAGCCGGAGGACTTGCGAAAGACTTTCAGCAATGTCCTCGGACGCCGACTGACGCGCACCGGGAAATTCGCCGAGGCCCGGCCATATTTCGAAAAGGAACAGCGGGAAGTTCTCGACGAATATGCCGGCCTGCTGAAAGCCGCCGAGAACACGAAAGCGCCGAAGCCAAAGCGCGCGGAAGCGTTTTGGGAAGCAGCGCAACTGATCGCGGACAAAGGGAGCGCACTCTTCGATTTCGATTTGCCCGCAGCGATGGCGGGGCGATTGGCCGGGCGCGATGTCGAGGAGGCCGAGGTGAAATTTACGCCGAGCAAAATCGTGTTCGGCGATCGGATTGAATTTCTGCCACCAGTCACCGACACGGAGAAAAAGCGCCTGCAAGCCAACACCGCGCCGACCGTGCAGCGATACCATTCCCAATACGTGGCCGCCGACCTCGGCTGGCGCGCCGCGCAGCTCATGCCCGACAACGACGAGCAGACCGCGAAAGTTCTGAACACCGCCGGCTCATGGTTGAAAAAAGGCGACGACAAAGCCGCCGATCGTTTCTACCAAGCCATCGAGCGCCGCTGCCCGAAAACGGGAACCGGAAAAGAAGCGATCAAGAAGCACTGGTTCGTGGAGCCCTAGACGTGGCGAAACTCACTCACCCAATCGCACTGCTGCTTGTTTCACTACTGGCCGCATTGCCGCACGCCGGTAATGCCGCCGAGCCCGGAAAGGAAATCGCGCCAGGTGTCCGAATGCTCGCGAGCTTGAGCGACCAGCACATTACGGAATCCTCTGGCGTGGTGGCCAGCCGGCGCTATCCGGGAGTATTCTGGACGCACAACGACGGTGGCGGCCCGAAGAAGCAAGTCCTCTACGCCATCGATCGCGCAGGCAATACGCGCGCGGCCATTCCCGTAATCGGCGCAAACTTCCACGACTGGGAAGACATCGCGATCGACGACGCGGGGCACCTTTATCTCGGCGACATCGGCAACAACGACGCGAAGCGGGACAAGCTGGCCGTTTATGAAATCGACGAGCCCGATCCGCAGGGGAACGTCGGGTCCGTCTCCCCAAAGCGTGGATGGAAACTAAAGTTTCCCAATGCACCGTTTGACTGCGAGAGCCTCTTCATCTGGAAGGGCCATGGCTACGTCATTTCGAAGCTCTTCAATAACGCGCACGGACAAATCTTCCGCTTCCCGCTCAAGGACACAGACGGGCCGCTGACGCTCGAACTCGTGGCGACGACGAAGATCGAGTCGCCAATTACGGGCGCGGATATTTCCGTGGACGGTAGGTCGCTGGGCGTCGTGGCGAAGGATGGCGCCTATGTCTTTCGCATCGACGGCGACGTGAGCCGCGTCAACCAAGCCAAACCGACCTATACCAAGTTCAAAGACCAACACATCGAGGGCTGTTGCTTCGTGCCGGATGGCTTGCTCGTGACGAGTGAAAGGCGCGGGATCTTTCTCTTCACCGACCCCGCGTTTCGCGGGAAGTAAAGCGATCAAGCGTCGAGCGAGATAGCGATGGCACTGCCGCGCGGAAGCGGCGGTCGAAGTTTCCGATTATGGAGGGAATTGCGCGAAATGTGCGGCCTGCACCTTTTGCGCGGCTACAGCCCTGCCGACCTCCTGCATTTCCACGACGTGCTCGACGGAATCCATCTGCTGAACATGGGCCGGATCGATTTTCTGCAAACCGAGTGCGTCGAGCCCTTCCCTTGAAAGCTCGGCATTGTAGCGGGCATAAGTGAAAAGCTTCGGCACGCTCGGGATTCCCTGCCCAATAACGTCACCCACTTCGCGGTCGAGAGGGTCACCGGCGAGGCATTTGCCAAAAGTCCGGCAGAGAAAATCCTGCTCCTGCAAAGCCGCCGCCATGAGCGCCGAGGGAATATTGCTCGCATTATAAAGGAGGTTCATCTCCCGCGGAGTCAGGTTTTTGTTCGCGTTGGCGCTCGCGCCGGTTCCCACGGAAATGAGCAGCATCCGCTCTTCGCCAGTCGGCCAGCGGAGTCGGTAAGAATCGGAGGTGGCCATGAGGAAAAGTTGGAACGCAGGGTTGTTGTACATCGTCACGCCACCATCCACGCAGACGAACTGCCGCGTCCCGACGTTGATCACTTCCGGGGGGAAATAAGTCGGCGCTGCGGTGCTCGCGCGCACGAGTTGCCAAAGCGGCAGGTGCAGGTTGCTGCCGTCGCCACGAGTCGCGAGGTCGTTGTATTTCGCCTGCGGATTGTTGCTCAGCGGCCACGGGGAATCGGTGGTGGCGTTGCGCAGGACGATCATGAGCAACGTCCGGAGTTTGTCCGAGGCGAGCGTGGTTTTTTCGCCAACGATTTCCTTCAACATCCTGCTCAAATTGTCATCGTCGAATTTGGTTCGCAGCCGATCAAACAAGCTGGCGGGTTCAAACATTTGCGCGCCGCTCTTGAGATAGAACTCGCGGATTTCGTCAATGCTGAGGCCGAGGGCGACGAGCGTGGCGATGATCGCGCCGGTGCTTGTGCCCGCCACGTAGTCGAAGTAATCGGCCAGGACGAGGTCGGGCTTTGCGCTGGCGGCGCGCAGTTCCACTTCGATGCGGGCGAGGATCTCGACGGAGATGATTCCCCGGATGCCGCCGCCGTCGCAGGCGAGAAGTTTTCGCGGGCCAGTTTTGGCCAGTTTGTCTTTGAGTGAAGTGGGCGTGGGCATGGCTTCCGGCGGTAAAACGGTTGAGTGAAAAAGCGCGTGAAGTTAACCCCGCCGGGTTGCGCCTGCCTTCGCGGGCGCCACATCGCGGGTCGCGCGGTGGGTGGCCATATATTGCGAGACGCTGCCCGCGAGGATGTTTTCGACTCGCTCGACGAGAAGACGATTGCGCTCCGATTCGTCGGTCGCTGCGTAATCGGCAACGCCTGTTTTGTAGAATTCGGTTTCCCGTTCGAGCGCCTCGGCGAGCGTGCGGAATTGCAGCCAGTTTTCCTGGAACTTGAAGAGCTTTCCGATCCCCGCGGCGACAACAATGACGCCGCCGAGGATGCCGGAAAGAATGCGGGATTCCACTCCATCAATGACCCACAGATTCACGACCGGGATCGCCGCTCCGGCGAGCAGCGTCGCAATCTCCACGCAGTAAAAGCGGCGCTTGTTCCACGTCGCCTTGTCCGAATGCCATTGATGCTGATCTTCGACCCGGCGCTGGAGATATTCAAATGGTTCACTCATGGGATCAGGCAGGTTTGGTGGGATTGATCATTTCGACGATGCCGCCGAGATTGCTTACACGGTTTTGGAAATCCGAGGTGCCGCCGGGGCCGTCGCCCGCCGGCTTTTCGTCCCACACCAGCAAGGCATGAATCTTCGCGCTGTCGGCGGCTTCAACGCGCGCCGTGTTGATCATCCAGAGGTTGGTGCGTGCGTAGATGGAGACGTCGTGCGGTGCCGGACCGAGTCGCTCCGGCTGCGTGGCGACCTCGGATTTTTCGCGAAGTGCGTAGAAGCGCCGCACCCAATCGTTGCCAGCATGCTGCACCGAGTCGCGAACGAATTCGGGCACGTCCTGCGCAAGGAGGAGCCAGGTTTTTGCTCCGCGGCGCCGGCATTCCTCGGCGAAGAGAATGTCCGCTCCGCACGCACCACCGCAAACTCCGAGATCGTCCGGACCGATCTCCCATTGTGCGAGTTGGGCCGCAATTCTTGCGCGGACCGCTTCGGCTTTGCTTTCAGGGAAACGCGCGGTCTTGCGATCAGGCGCGTCGATCATGTGGCCGCTGCAGATCGCGATCTTCTCGAAGCGCGCGGCAGGATGCGGCAGCTCGCCGAGCCTTTGCTGGAGCACGACAGCGACCGGTTCGACCGCTTCCGGCTGGAAGCCGAGGAGTTGAAATAGCTGCACCTGTTCAGACATCGACTTGATGTTGAACCAGGTGAGATTCGGATCAGCGGTCACCTGCTCGTAAGCGTCGAGCGCGGCGGCAGCGTCGCCACGCACGAGAAATAATTCGCCGAGCGTGGCGCGCGCCCAAACGCCCTCGGCTGGGTCGTCCAACTTCGCCGTGGCGGCGAGTCGCACGAGCGTCATTAGGTCTTCGAGGCCGGAGACTTCTTCTTTTGGCGGTCGCTTGTTTTCGCGGGCCACATGCTCAAGCAGCGCGGCCAAGGCGACGACATTGATCCCATTGTAGTAGCTGCTGAGATCGCGCCAGACGGCCGTCTCGTAGCTGGCGATGGAATTGCGGGCCACGGCCGCATTCCGTTGCGCCAGCGCGAGCCGATCTTTCACCCCGGGACCGCTCGACCACGTTGTGCGCCACATGTCTTTATAGACTCGGCCAAGGAGGCCCTGCGCTTCTGCGTCTCCCGGCATTTTCAACGTGAGCTCGAGGAGCTTTTGTTCCGCTTCCGGCGTCCGCTCGAGACGATTCGCGAGCAGAGCAAGCTGACACTTAACCCGGAATTCTTCCGCCGATTCCGTCCCATCGAGATCGGCGCACAATTCTTTGAAAACCTCTTCCGACTGCTTAAACCGGCCGAGAGCGAGCAGCGCCTCGCCGCATTGCCGCAGGAGTTTGCGGCGGTAGTAGGGCGACGGCGCGTCGCCCGTGAGCGTGAGGATGTCTGCTGCGCGGCCTTCCTTGCCGGCGATCTTGACGCGCTGGTTCCACTCATCGGCTTGCGCCCGGTAGTGCTTGAACTTCGCCGTGCCGATGCGGCTGGCGTCGGCCGGAACGAGATCCGGCAGATTGCCATACACCGGACTCCCCTCGGTGGTTCGATCTGCTTCAACCGCGTTCCGCAGCGTTTCCCCGAGACGCTCCGATTCCGCGGCGACCTGCGCTTTCCACGCGTCGTCCTGTACGATCCCCACTTGGAAAAGCTTGCCGTCGTATCTAAAAGTGCGCATCGGCGCGACATCGAATGGCCGGTCCGCCCAGCCCGCGTGCAGGCAGATCACACCGCGCGGGCCGACCATGTGGCGGATGCCGAGTTCGTAGAAAACATTCGCGTTGAGGATCGAAATATCGGCGACGACGAAGTCGGCGGTGACGAGTTCCGCGAACATGTCCTTGAGGATGTCGCCCGCGGACTCTTCGTCATCCGCGCGAAAGGGCTGCAAGCCGGCGGCTTCGAGCGCGGGCTTGAAAAGATCCTGATAGACGGCAGTGAAATCGACCTCGAGTTTTTCGTCCTTCGCTTCGATCCCCGGCGCCTGATCGACGCTGGGTTTTCGCGGCACTTCCTTTTTGCCAAAAGGCATGACCACAAAAACGCGCCGCCTGAATGCCAAGGGTTTCATGGGGTTGGACAAGTCGTCTAACGAATCGCTTCCGCTGAGGCAATCCCGGTTTCCGACGAGCCGTCGAATGGTGGCTCAGCGATCGGGAAATCGCAGCGGAGATCAAACCAGCAGACCGATCTCGCGATTGGCCTTCCGGAGTTTTCGGCAGAGGTCGAGGCTGAGGTTTTCCAGCAGGCGGATCTTGATCTCCGGATGCGTGGTGCCGAGTTCGGTCAAGTCGGAGAGGCTGAGCAGATCGCACTCGACGGGCGTCTCCGCCGTGATCGTGGCGCTGCGCGGCGCGCCGTCGATGGCGGCCATTTCACCAAAGGCCATGCCCGGTGAAAAAGTGGCGAGCCGTTTCTGCGCGTCGTTTTCCAAAGGCAGGAAGACGCTGACCAGTCCGCGCGAGAGAAGGAAAAGCTCACGGGCGGGATCGCCGGCACGAATGATGATTTCGCCGGGCTGATAGATGCGACGCTCGAACAAGGCCTGCACAATGGTGATCGCTTGCGGGCTCAGACCCTCGAGCAGCGAATATCCGGTCGCAGCGACGCTGCTGGCGGGAGCATCAGGCAAGAGGCGGGCGAGGAGGCGGTCTTCGCACCACTGGAGCGCCGCGTCGAGATCCTCGAAGGTGCGGAAGACTTCCTCGCTGCGCGCACCGAGCCGGGCGCGCATGAGCCGGCGGAGCGTGGAGGCGATTTCGATGCCCGTGAAAAGGACCGTGCATCCAATCGCATGGAGGTGGAGGAGGATGTCGTGGAAAAGATGGGCGGCGCTTTCATTGATCGAAAGCACACGGCGAAAATCGAGGATGACGCTTTCTCCGGCGATCATTTCGGTGAGTTCGCGGACGATCAGTTCGGCGGTCGTGAAAACGAAATTGCCCTGAAGTTGATAGAGCCGGATGCCATGCCCGTGCTGCCGGAGAACGGCGTATTCCGCCGGGGTCCGGACGCGACCAGAATTGAACTGCGCAGCGGTGAGTCGGAGGCGGATCGCCGCTTTGCCGATGCCGGGGCGATTAAAAAGGTGAAGGTCCCAGTGCCGCGAGAGCGCGCTGCACACGCGGATGCCGCGGATGCTGTTGCCTTTGGCGTCGAGACGCGGCGAGAAGACGCCGATGCCGAGCTGGCCGGGAAGGACGGCGATGACGCCGCCGGAGACGCCGCTTTTCGCCGGCATCCCGACATCGTAGAGCCACCCGCCGGCGTAGTCGTACATGCCGCACGTGCCCATGACGCCGAGCACGCTCTCGACATATTCTCCGCGGATCGCCTGCCGGCCGGTCAAGGGATTGACGCCGCGGTTGGCGAGCGTGGCGGCCATGGTCGCGAGGTCGCGGCAATGCGCGAGAATCGAGCACTGCTGGAAGTAAGTCTCGACGACAGGCATGGGATCGCCGGTCAGAACACCGACGTTGCGCAGCATGTGGCCGATGGCGCGGTTGCGGTGACCAGTGGCGCTTTCCGAGGCATAGACTTCCGCATCGGTGGTGAGGTCGCGCCCGACATAGCGCTGAAACATTTCCACGATGCGGCGCAGGCGGACATCGGGCGTGCGACCTTCGACGAGGGAGGTGCTGGTGATCGCCCCGGCATTGATCATCGGATTGCGCGGGCAGCCGGTGATGGGGTCGAGCGAGATGGAATTGAAGGCGTCGCCCGTGGGCTCGACGCCAATTTTCGCCAGCACGTCGGCGCGTCCGTGGTCTTCGAGCGCGAGCCCGTAGACGAAAGGCTTCGAGAGCGACTGGATGGTGAACTCCTGCCGCGAGTCGCCGATTTCGTAGATGCCGCCATTGGTCGTAACGACACAGATGCCGAACCAGTCGGGATTTGCCTTGCTCAGTTCGGGAATGTAGGTGGCGACTTCGCCGTCGTGGATTTGCGAATGCTCGCGGTGCAGCTCCTCGAGCTGATCCCGGATCGGTGAGGATGAAGAGTGAGTCGGTTCGGATTGCATTGCCCGCCCTTTATGAAAAGCCCTGCGGCGGCTTGGAAAATGCCGAATCGTCGAGGCAAGACAAGCCCGGAAAATCGGTCGATTGACGTTAAAAAATTGCCTGTCATCCGTCGGCGGCGCGGCTAATTCACCCGCATGTCTCTACCCGCCCAATTCATTCACCTCGCTCCCGGCAACGGAAAGACGTACTCCGCGGTCGGCGACAAATACGTGATGCTCGCGACCGGGGAGCAGACCGGCGGAGCCTACTGCCTCGCGGATGCGACGGTGCCACCGGGCGGCGGACCACCGCCGCATTACCACACGCGGGAAGAGGAATCGTTCTACGTCCTCGAGGGCGAGGTCACGTTCACGGTCGATGGCCAGACAGTCGCCGGGACGCCGGGAACGTTCGTGCAGATTCCGCGAAAAACTCCGCACGCTTTCAAGAATGCGAGCACCAAAACGGCGCGGATGCTCATCCTATGCACTCCGGCAGGCTTCGAAAAATTCATGGCGGAATTTGCCACGGAGCTCCCTTCGCCCGACGCGCCGCCCGTCCCACCATCGGGCGCGGACATCGAGAAGCTGCTCCGCATCGCGCCGGACTACGGGATCGTGATGCTGCCGCCGCATTAGTCTCCGGTCGCACAACCAAAAACCGAAGCGCGGCGATTCATATTGGCCTAAACTCCATGGCGATGATCACGCAACGCGACGCGCTCCTTCGGCTTCTTCGGGATGACGATGCGGAGACGGTTTCGCTCGTGAAAAGTGAGCTGGCTCAGAAGGGCACGGAGACGCTCGAGGAATTGCGGATTCTTCTCGCCGCGGCGGATGCAGTCGCCGCGGCTCATCTGCGCGACGTGCTGCGGGCGATCGAAATGCGGGAGGCGGACACGATTTTCATGCAGCTCTGCGGGCGCTTCGAGGAAGACGGGGATCTCGAAGATGCCGTCTGGCGGCTCGCCGCCACGTTCCTGCCCCGCGAGGATTTTCTCATCCCACGGCAACTGCTCGATCAATGGGGCGCCGAGGTTTTACGTCGGCTCAGCAAGGCCGCGACATCCCACGATCGGATCGAAACACTCGTCGAATTTCTCGGCGACGAACTGCGATTCCGCGGCAACGCAGAGGATTACTACAACATCAATAACTCCCTGCTGCCCGAGGTGATCGAGACGCGCGTTGGCATCCCGATCACCCTCTCGCTGATCTATATGTTCGTCGGTCGGCGAGCGGGGCTAAAGGTCGAGGGCGTGGGTCTGCCGGGACATTTCATCATTCGCCACGGCGAGGACTTTTTCGACCCGTTTAACTCGGGCCGGCGTCTCGGATTGGACGACTGCCGCGCGCTGGCAGCAGAGTGTGGCTCACCGCTCCGGGCCAGCGATCTACAGCCAGCCACGGCGAAGCAAATCCTCATCCGCGTGCTGGGGAACATCTTCACGGTGGCCAAGCCGAGCGATCCACCGCTCGCATCCAAAGTATCGGATTGGATAGAGGCGCTCCACCGCTGAGGGTCGCCTGCGAAGCCTTTACTTCAGTGGCTTCGCGATCTTCGTCGTGCCACATCCGCAATCGCTCCCGCAGCTTTTGCCGCCCGCGCGTTTGCGCAGAATGCGTAGAACGAAAAAGCCCAGCGCGCCCGCGATGATCGCGCCGACGGCGAGTTGATCGACGAGCGGGTTCATTGGAAGCCGAGGAGTTTGCCGCCTTGGAAAACGATGAACGCGCCGATCCAGGCCAGCGCGGTCATATAGGCGATTTGGAAGAGCGGCCAGCGCCACGAATTCGTTTCGCGGCGCACGATGGCCACGGTGCTGATGCACTGCATGGCGAGAACGTAAAACACCATGAGGCCAATGCAAACGAGCGGAGTGAAAACCGGACGGCCGTCGGCACGTTTCTCCGCGATCATCGTGTCGCGCAGCGGCTCGATATTTTCCTCGTCCTTGTTTTCCACGCTATAAACGATCGACATCGTGCCGACGAAAACTTCGCGCGCCGCAAAGCTGCCGATGAGGCCGATGCCGATTTTCCAATCGTAACCGAGCGGCGCGATAACCGGCTCGATGGCGTGGCCCATCCGTCCGGCGAAGCTTTGTGCAAGCGCCTCCGAGGGCGTCGCGTCCGCTTTGTCAGGCTTCGGAAAAGTGGCCAGCGCCCACAGCAAAATCGAAAGCGCGAGGATGATCGTGCCCGCGCGGCGCAGGAAAAGTCCGGCGCGTTCCCACATGCGGAGCAGCACTCCGCGCCACGACGGCAGGCGATACGGCGGCATTTCGAGGAGCAGCATCGGCGTCTCGCCGCGCAGGAGTTTGCGTTTGAAAAGCCACGCCATGCCTGCCGCGGCGACGAGCCCCAGCAGATACATCGAAAGCATGATGCCCGCTTTTTGCAGCGCTGAATGACTGGGGATGAGCACCGCGATCATCAGCGTATAGACCGGGATGCGCGCCGAGCAGCTCATCAGCGGCGCGACCAGGATTGTCACGAGCCGATCCTTGCGGTTTTCGACCGTGCGCGAGGCCATGATGCCAGGGATCGCGCATGCCAGGCTGCTCAGCATCGGGATGAACGATTTTCCGTGCAGCCCGACTTTGCTCATCAGGCGGTCCATGATGAACGCGGCGCGCGCCATATAGCCGGTGTCCTCGAGAATCCCGAGGAAGAAATAGAGGATGAGAATTTGCGGCAGGAAAACGACGACACCGCCCACACCGGCGATGATACCATCGGTCAACAGCCCGCGCAGATCGCTGTCGGGCATGTGTCCGGTCACCCATTTGGAAAGCGCCGCGGCGCCATCCTTGATCCAGTCCATCGGATATTGCGCGACGGTGAAGATGCAAAAAAACATCAGGACCATGATCCCGAGAAACGCGACCCAACCCCAGACGCGGTGCGTGAGCCAGCCATCGAGGCGGTCGGAAATCGAGAGCGCATGATGGTCGCCACCGCTGTGATGCGCGGCAGCGCACACCTCTCCGATCCAGTCGTAGCGCGCATCGACGGGTGCCGAGAGCGGATCGATGCCCGCGGTGCGCAGGCGCTGCTGCGCAGTCTTCGTGGCGTCGATGATCGCGCGCTCATGATGCGCGACTTCGTCGAGCGCCTGATCGTGGAGCGTCAGCAGCAGCAAGGCTTCGCCGCGCGCGACTTCGGGAGCGACGGGCAATTGTTTGGCCAGGGCCATCACTTCGCGTTCGAGGACGATGGGCATCTGCGCGCAAATCGGCGGATGCGGCAGCGGCGAACGCGACACCGCCTGGCGCAGCTCGATGAAGCCGACGCCTTTTGTCCCGACCATCGGAATCACTGGCACGCCGAGCTTTTCGCGCAACGCCATGAGGTCGATGACGATGCCGTTTTTCTCCGCCACATCGACCATGTTCAGCGCGACGACGACGGGAATCTGCAACTCGAGCATCTGCGCGACGAGGTAGAGATTGCGTTCGAGATTCGAGGCATCGACGACGCAGATGATCACGTCCGGTCGCGGCGTGCCGGGCAGGCGCCCGAGCAGCACGTCGCGCGACACGGCCTCATCCGGCGAACGCACCTGAAGGCTGTAGCTGCCGGGCAGATCGAGCAGTTCCATCGCTTCGCCGTGGCTCCCGAAAAAGCGCCCGGTCTTTTTCTCGACGGTCACGCCGGGGTAGTTTCCGACCTTCTGCCGAAGGCCCGTCAGCGCATTGAAAATCGTGCTCTTCCCGCAATTCGGATTGCCCGCGATGGCGACGTGGCGGAGGACATCGCGAGCCGGCGTGGCGACTGGCGCTGGAGCGCGCGTGCTCATCGATCAGACCCGCGTGACGCGAATGCCCGCGGCTTCATTCTTCCGCAGCGAGAGCATGTAACCGCGGACTTTGATTTCCAGCGGATCGCCCAGCGGAGCAAAACGAACGAGTTGAAATTCGACGCCAACCGTGAGGCCCATTTCGAGGAGCCGCTGACGCTGTTCCGGCGGCAGGTCGAAGCTCACCACCCGCGCCTTTTGACCGACCGGAAGGGCGCTCAAAGACTCGACGGCATCGGTCGTCATGCCGCGATCTTCTCCACCCGCACGTGCTCGCCGAGATTGCGCCCGATGGCCACGCGCATCCCCATGATCGAGCAAATGATCGCCGCGCCATCGGAAACTTTGCGCACTTCCATCCGATCCTGAAATCCGAGTTCCCGCAATCGCATGCACTCGGGGCAGTCGGGACAGATGGTCACGACGCGCAGCCGTTCGCCCACCTTGGCGCAGGCGAGCGTCAGAGTTTCTTTGGGAAATGGAGCGGCCATGGATGGAAGGGGGGTGCGGAAAGTAACAGCTTTTGAGATTGTGTCGCAATAGATTAATGCGGGTGATTGATCGCAGCAAGTGGCTGGCGATTCCGGCCCGTCCAGATAAACCATTGGCGATGCTTCGCTCTTTGGCTGGGATTTCGCTGGCACTCGCGATTTTTTGCCCGTGGCGAGGCGGAGCCGCGGGGATCGACTATTGGGTTTGGCATCGTTCGACGCCGCTCACGGATGCGGAGCGCGCCGAATTGGCGGCGCAGGAGGTGAAGACGCTTTTCTGGAATGTGGGTGAAATGGAGAACCGCTCCGGCAAATGGCGCTGGAAGATGAAGCCGCGCGCTTTGGCTGGCGTAGCGGAAGGTTTCCGCGTGGTGCCAGTCGTGCGACTGACGAGTGAGAACAGGCAGCCTTTTACGCCTGAAGTACTGGCGGGGCTCGGAGCGGAGTTGAAGTCCGTGGCCGCTGAAGCAGGTCGGGCGCAGCTCGACTTCGATTGTCCCGACCGCCTGCTCGCCGACTACGCGGCGGCGCTGCACATTCTACGCGGCAGCGTGCCGCATCTCACAATCACAGCGCTCGCCCATTGGCCACGGTTGCCGGCCTTCGCGGCGTTGACTCGGGAGGTGGAGGAAATCGCGCCGATGTTTTACGACCTTCAAGTCGATCCCACCGGCGTGAACGTGGATGCGCCACCGCCACCTCTGCTCGATCCCGAACAAGTCGAGGCGGCGCTGCGCCCGTGGAAGACGTGCCCGATCCCCTGGCGCGGGGGTCTGCCGACGTTCGCGCGGCTCACGGTCTTCGACCGCACGGGTCTTTCGCGCGGGCAGATTCCGAACTGGTCGTGCGACGATTTCTGTCTTCACAAATCGCTGCACACGCTCGCACCGACGCGGCTCGGCGTGACGCTCTTCCGCGCGGACGCCGCCACGCGAGTCGCCTCCACGCCCGTCGCGCAGGACGAGATAGTCGCTTCACGTTTCACCGACCGCGCCGCGCTCGCGCAGACCGTCACACTCGTCCGCGCGGCCGGCGCGGCGGGCATCGTGCTCTTTCGCCTGTCCGACGGAAGCGACCCGAGCGGCTGGTCGTTGAGCGATTTGGCAAAGCTCACGTCGCCCGAGCAGCCGCGACTCATCCTACGCCGGACATCGGGCGAATTTCTCGAGCTGGTCAACGACTCATCGGTCGATCTCGCGCCGCGCCTTTTCGGCGAAAAGGGAGACCGCGACCGCGGCTACGCGCTCGAAATCGATGCACCGGCGCCGCTTTTCCGCGAAGCGCTCGCGGGTGATTTCTGGCGCATCGCGAGTCATGCGCGGCCCGACACGAAAGAGCCCGTGGCCGTCGCTGTGCCGCTCGCGACGCGGCTCACCTTCTGGTTCAGCCAGCTCCGCGCCGGCGCCACACTCCGAACCGGCTTGCTGCAACTCGCGCCGGGTGCCAGCGTCGAAAACGTCCGCTACCGCATCCTTCATTGTGCCGACGCCGCGGAGTGGCGACCGATCCAGCCCGCACTTCCCGCCAATACCACGCCATGAAACGCCGCTCCGTCCGCCCGCTCCTCGCCGTCCTGGCCCTCGCGCCCGCGTCGCTCCTCGCCACCGGCGACTTTTACGAGCAGCCGCTGCAAACGCTCGCCGACTATCTGCGACTCGATCAACTCCCGGCAAAGTCCTTTGATCAAATCCTCGGCGAAACGTCCAAGCCCGGAGCCGAAGCGGCGAAGATCAATTACGCGAAGGAACTGCTCGAACTCACGAAGAAGCCCGGCCCCGAGGCGCTCGCCGCGATCGACAAGATGATCGTCTCTGCACGCGAAGAGGCGGCGGGTTCGCTGCTCAGTTTGCTCAACGATTTGCGCGACCTTTTTTCGGGACCAGCCAACGCCGCAGAAACGGAGAGCTACGTCGAATGGCGAATCGGACAGGCTGACAGATTTGGCGTGAGCTTTGACAAAGCCAAGGAAGGCGCACGCGAGGAGGAACGCCCCGCCCTCAACCCCGAACTCACGGCGGACATCGAGCGGCATCTCGCAAAAGCCTCACCGGCGCTCAAGCCGCATTGGCTCTACCTTCGCGGGGCAGCGGAGTATCGTCACGGACACATCGGCGAGAGCGAGGCTTGGTTTTTGAAAGTGACAAAAGACTTTCCGAAAAGTCCGCGCGCGGAGTGGGCGCTGTTCATGGAGGCGCGCTGCCAGATATGGCGCTCCCGCAGTGCCGAGTACACGCAGCAGGACATGAAGCTCGTCGCCAGCGAGCGGCCAAAGGCGAAGAAACTTTTCGACGAATACTTTGCAAAATACCCGCATGGCAGGCTGCTCGGCGATGCGCTCGGCTGGTACGGCGCGTTTGCCTACGATGGCCATGATTTCGTCACCGCGCTGCGCTGCTACACGCAGCAGCTCGATCTCCCCGATCACCCGGAACTGCAACCCTCGGCGGTGCAGATGGTGGAAAAGACGCTCTCACATCTCGCCTCGGAACCGCGCGACAAGGCGTTCGCGGAGGTGGCGAAGCATCCGGGCGCCGCGCAGGCGCTCGTCTATCTCATCATCAACACGAGCGAGTCCGACAATTACAACGGCAAGATCGACTCCATCGACGAAGTGCGCGGCTGGCGGAAAAGCGTGCTGCCCAAACTGGCCACCGCGCTGGCTGCGGAATCGAAGCTTTATCAAAACGCCGAATGGAAACCGCGCCACCTCGCGATGCTGGCCTACGCGGCGAGCGGTGCGGGGCAACAGGATCAAGCGCTGAAGCTGCTCGAAACCGCCGGCGCAACGGCGCAGGAGAACGACGACCTGCTCTTCGCGCGCGCGGTCGTTTTGCATCGCGCCAAGCGCCCGGACGAAGCAGCCGCGGCACTCCAGTCGCTGCTCAAAAAGTTTCCGACGAGCCCGCTCGTCAAAGGTGCGCGACTCCGGCTCGGCCTTGCCTTGACCGATAATCATCAAGCCGGCGAAGCGGTGCTTGCGCTCGGCAAACTGGTCGAAAAACCGGCGGCGCCGGACAAGAAAGCCGACGCTCCAGACGCTGATAAGAAAGGCGATGAAGCCGCGGAGGATGAGCCCGGCAGCGAGGGCGAATCTCCGCTCCTGTACGGCCTCGACCTCAATCAAGTGCGCGCGCTCA